>NZ_JAPCIT010000038.1:0-19972 GCF_027707385.1 Aeromonas sp. QDB54
TCATGATGAACCCTGTTCCATGGCTCCAGATGACAAACATGATCTCATATCAGGGACTTGTTCGCACCTTCCCTAACCATCTAGGGACACAATGGATGGTTGATGCTATGTCGGGTCACAAACAAGAATTTCTAATTTCCAGACGGGGCTTTTTGCTCGGCGCTAGCGCCTTAGCAGCTTCGTCAATCTTCACTCCCAATGCTATTACCATGGCAATGGCCAAGGCTGGCATGGTGTATCGACCCGGTGAGGGGGAATGGCTTCCCTCCACCTGCAATGGCTGCACCTCATTTTGTGCCAAGCAGGTTTATATGCTCGATGGCAGAGCACTGCATATCAGGGGCAATGAGCACTCCAAGGTGCATGGTAAATCCACTGCCCAAGACAATACCTCGCCCTGCAAGAACTCTATGATGCCGACAGGCTTAAGACTCCGCTACTACGTACCAACCCCCAGAAAGGTCGGGGCATAGACCCTGGCTTCAAGCCCATCTCTTGGCCAGAGGCGATCAACCTCATCGCTGACAAGTTGATGGAGTTAAGGGCCAATGATGAAACCCATCGCTATGTTGCATTGCGGGGCCGTTACTCGGAATTGAGCGATGTCTTGATCAAGAACTTTACCGCAGTGCTGGGATCGCCCAACGCGATCACCCATAGCTCCCTCTGCGCAGAAGCCGACAAGTTCTCCAGTTTCTTTACCGAAGGGGACTGGGGATATCGCCAATACGACATCCAAGACACCCGCTATATCCTTTCCTTCGGTGTCGATCCGCTCAGCGCCAATCGTCAGGTCTCCTACTACAGCTCTGCCTGGGGAGACATGTTGGACAAGGCTCAGGTTGCCATTGTAGACCCTCGCTATTCATCCTCTGCTGCCAAAGCGGATGAGTGGCTGCCCGTTATTCCAGGACAAGATGGCGCCCTTGCATTGGCACTGGCCCATGTGATCTTGACCGAAGGCCTCTGGCATAAACCATTCGTTGGTGACTTCACCGACCCTGAGCAACGCTTTGTCACCGGGCAGCCGGTGAGCGCAGAGCTCTTCGCCGAGCGTCATACCCATGGTCTGGTGCAATGGTGGAATCTGGAACTTAAAGATCGGACTCCCGAGTGGGCAGCCCCCATATGCGGTATCCCCGTTGAGAAGATTCGGCGGTTGGCGCACAAGCTTGGGGATGCGGCTCCCAGAGTCCAGATTTGGCGCTCCAGAGGCATCCAGATGCAACAACGCGGTGCTTACATTGGGCTTGCCTGCCACGCATTGAATGGCTTGCTCGGCGCCGTTGATAGCAAAGGTGGAGTCCTGCAATACAACAAGACCTTCCTGACTGATTTTGCGTCTGGCAAAGAGTATGCGGATGAGATCGCCAAGCATGGCCTCAAGAAGGAGAAGATCGACAGAGTGGGTCGCTTGGAATGGCCCGCATTGAAAAAAGGGGAGAGTGGTGCCGGTGTCATGACCAACGTGGTGGCAGACAGCATTCTGGAAGAAGACCCCTACCTTCCCAAGGTATTACTGGGCTATTTCAATAACTTTGCCTTCTCGGCCCCCGGTGCCGGTCGTTGGGAAAAGGCGCTGGCGAAAGTCCCCTTCGTGGCTCACGTTTCGACCCACGTCAGCGAATTCAGCTGGTTCTCCGACCTGCTGTTACCCGCTCCCCATTTCATGTTTGAACGATGGGGCATTCAGAGCACCTCGGGTAACCGCCACTCTCAGGTTTCAATCACAACACCGCTAGTTACTTCGCTCGGCAATGACATTGGGGATGAGACTGGCCTCCCTTGGCTGTTAGCAGAGGCTCTGGCCAAGCGTGGCTATGATGCCCCGCTGCGCTATTTCCAGGAGCAATTCAAAGACCCTGAAACCGGAAAGAGCCCCGCCAATCACGCAGAGCTGGGGTTGTTTGCCACCAAGTTGATGACGCAACCACTGTGGGATCCTGCGCAATATACCAATGGTGATCGCTTTGACGGCTGGGAGCACTTCAAGAAGATCGGAGTCTGGAACTCATCGCCATACTCTTTCGAATCTCGCTGGAGCAAGATGAAAACAGCAACTCACAAGTTCGAGTTCTACAGCGAAACCCTAAAAGTCGCACTGGAAACTCATGCCAGTAAGCATGGCAAGTCGGTCAATGAGGTGATGAATGCGTGTCACTACACCGCCGAAGGTGAACTTGCCTATGTTCCCCACTACGAGCCGCCATTCCGATTCGGCGATGTCGAGGCCTATCCCATGTTGTTTGTCGATCACAAGTCGCGCCTGAACCGGGAAGGCCGTTCGGCAAATACCACCTGGTATCAGCGCAACCGGGATTTGGATCCAGGGGAGAAGAAAAATAAAGACGTGGTGAAGATCAACCCGCTTGATGCCAAGTCATTGGGGTTGAGCGAGGGAGATCTCGTCAAACTCACCACCGTACAGGGCAGCATTACCTGTGAAGCGACATTGTTTGAGGGTGTCCGGCCAGGCACGGTTGCCAAGGCCTTTGGTCAAGGGCACTGGGCCTATGGACGAACTGCCGCATTGGAATTTGGCAAGCTGCCACGAGGTGGCAATAACAACGACATCCTACCGCCAGCTCACGAGCATTTGTCGGGGTCTGCTGCATATTACGGGGCGATTGGTGTCCGGGTTGAGAAGGTGTAGGTAAGGAGACAAGTCAATGCGTTATGGAATGGTAATTGACCAACAGAAATGTGTTGGTTGCAGTGGCTGTGTCTTCGCTTGCAAAGCGGAAAACAACACCACACCCGATATTAACTGGTGCGACAAGATCATCAAGTCCGAAGGGGTCTTCCCTGATGTGAGATTTGAGTACATCTCCACCATGTGCAACCACTGTGACAATGCGCCCTGTGTCAACGGCTGCCCTACCAAAGCCATGCATAAGGGCGAAGGGGGACTGACACTCCACGACCCCGACAAGTGTATTGGCTGCAAGGCCTGCATGGTGAATTGCCCATACGGTGTCATCAGCTTCAACTGGAATAAACCCCACGAAGAGTGGCAGCGGCTAGATGGGGTGTTGCCTGCTGGCACCTACACCCCCAAGACCATGCTGGAAGCATCTGGAGGTGAGGGATGTCCCAACAGTAACCCCGAGCGTGGCAACACCTATCCAGTATTGCGGCATCGTGGCAAGGTGGAGAAATGCACCTTCTGTGACCACCGTCTGAAAGTGGGGCTCAATCCTGCTTGTGTCGATGCCTGTCCGTCACATGCTCGGGTTGTGGGCGATTTGGATGACCCTAACAGTGAGGTATCTGTCCTGATCCGCCAATTTGATGGCAAACCGTTGAGAGCTGAATTAGGCACTCAGGCCAAGGTTTTCTATATCAGACAATACACACCAACCCGCCGGGTATAGGGAGGCGCTATGACTAATACATCCAGGATGACCCTGTTACTGGCGGTGGCTGGCTGTCTTTTCGGTGGTTTTTTCGCTATTGAAGAGTGGTTTTTCCACTCTTCATTCAAAACCAACGACAGCATGATCTGGACGCTGCCGCTGATCACCTACATTTTTCTGGCATTGATGAGCACGGGGGCATCCATCTTGCTCGCGTTGGCTGAGATATTGGATGATGACTGGCTGAAACAGAACAAGAGGCAGTTGCTGCTCACCGCCATAGCCCTGTTGCTGGGAGCGTTCACTGCACTGGCGACAGAGATGGGGTCACCCTTTAGCATCATCTGGTTGGTCTTGTCCCCGAACGTGATGTCCCCGATCTGGTGGATGGGAACACTCTATTCCATTGAGCTGGTGTTGTTACTGCTTAAGTTCTTGGCTGAATGGAAGGGAGTACACCTTGCGAAAGGCCGTATGTTGGCCTGGAGTACCTTGGTCATTGCCTGTCTGGCCTCGCTGACATTAGGGTCGGTGTTTGGCACTGTCGTGGCCAGAGCCGCATTTTCAGGGGCGCAGTCAGCGCTGTTTACCCTTGTCTGCGCCATGGTCAGTGGGGTCTCCATTATCGGCTTGCTGCAAGTAACCCGCGCATTCAATCCACGCTTATGGGGTATTTGGCGGCTTGCAGTGATAGCCCAGATTATCCTGCTCTCTGTACTCTGGGTTTACAGCATCAGAAACAGCGGTGTGGGAAACGGTATGTGGGTACAGGGCTGGCTGCCACTCGGTTTTGTCATCGCCTTGGCGCTGTCATTCATGAATGTGAAAGTGGCCATGCTGGTGACCTTGCTCTGGTCTTTCCTGGCTGAGGTTGCCTTTGTGACCAGCGGACAGTTGGTGTCTCTTGGGCCAAAATCGACCTGGTTTGGTGCTGTACAACACTATGTTCCTAACCTGGCCGAGATCGGTATTCTGATCTTGGGGATTTCAATGGCTGCGTTGTTGTTCCAGCTGATGGGGTTGTTCATCAACACACGCTCATCAATAGCCAAGTAATTTTCCCGTGTAAAAAAGGGCCTTCTGTTTCAGAAGGCCCTTTGTCATTTATGCAAACAGCAGTTGGGTCAGATAACCCATCATGACGGCCATCCCCAGTATTACGGTCAGGAACGCCACAATCATAGGTGTTCTGAACATCGACTTGAGCAGGATCACCTCGGTCAGGCTGGCCCCCGCACTACCGATAATCAGTGCCATCACCGCCCCCATGCCCATTCCTTTGCCCAGCAATACCGATGCCAGAGGGATAACGGCTTCTGCCCGGATATAGAGTGGAATACCCACAACTGCGCTGAATGGGATCGCCAGCGGGTTGTCTACCCCGGCGTGGGCCGCTATCCACTCGGCGGGGATGAAACCATAGATAAATGACCCTATCAGCACCCCCAGCAACAAGTAAGGCAGCACTTCTTTGAATTGTTGCCAGGCATCGATACGCGCTTTGGCGAAGGCCGTGGGAATGACTGGGGCCTGGGTCAGTGCCGCAGTGCCATCTGCGCAGCAAGAGACAGTTGGCGCGGCCTCATCGGGTTGCGCAGTACAGCAAGATGCCTGAGCTTTTAGCGGTTTGACGGACTTGATAGCATTGCTTGAGCAGCAGGCTGTTGCACTCACACTTGCAGGTTCTTGTGTAGTGGTGTCACAACCGGTGCCACAGCTGCTTTGCTTGGCCTCTTTGGGGTCAATGACATGACGCTCAAACCCCAGCATGTCCAGCAGCATACTCGCCAGTACAGAAACGCCTGCTGCAATCACGGCATACAGTACCGTCACTTTCCAGCCGAAAGTGGCCCACATCAAGCCGATGATGATCGGGTTGAGCAGCGGCGAGACAAACAGGAAGGTCAGGGTTGGCCCAAAACCGGCTTTGGCAGACAAGAGTCCGCGCAGCATAGGAATGGTTGAGCAACTGCAAAAAGGGGTCAATGCCCCCAGTACCGCAGAAATCAAATAGCCTCTGCCTTTTCGTGCCCCCAGCATGGCTTGAATCTTGGCGTCGGGTATCTTCTGGCGGATCAAGCTGACCCCGGCACTGATCACCAGGAACAGTACAGAGAGCTCAAAGGCCAGGAACAAAAACATCTGAGATGCATCTGTCAGCATGGTTAACCAATCATTCATCTTCATATCCTCTTTGATTTACTACACTTCCAGAATAATCGAACAATTGGGGTGGTCAAGATATTTCTGGTATTATCGAAATATGTTTCATCAAGGAGAGCGAGCTATGGAGTTGGAAGAGGTTGCCAAGGCATTGAAAGAGCTGGGTCATCCGACCCGTTTGTTCATTTTCAAGCATTTGGTCAAGGCGGGAGAACAGGGCCTGCCTGTCGGAGAGTTGCAAAAGCAGCTCGCCATTCCCGCATCGACCCTGAGCCACCACATTGCCGCACTGGTCTCGGTGGGTCTGGTCAAGCAGAACCGGGAGAGCCGTACTCTGCTGTGCGTCTCTCAATACGAAGTGCTGGAAGAGATCATCGCGTTTTTCCGTGAAGAGTGTTGTGTAAACAGCACCTGTACCTAAATAAATCAATGGCAAGGTCTGGGTGGGTTGATCATTTCAACTATTCTTGTATAGTTGTACTCATGAAATGAATGAAGAGGTTCAAATGAATAAAGATACAGCCACTAAAGTCTTCGAGTCTCTCGCATCCGGTATCCGCCTCGATGTATGGCGTCTGCTGGTCAAGGCAGGGCTGGAGGGTATGGTCGCTGGCCAGCTTGCCAGTGAACTGGATATCGCCCCGAACACTCTTTCATTCCATCTGAAAGCCATGCTGCATGCAGGCCTTGTCTCGGTGGAGCAAGAGGGCCGTTTCTTGCGTTACCGCGCCAATATTCCCCTGATGCTCGACTTGATCGGTTACCTCACCGAAGAGTGCTGCTATGGCAATCCAGAGCAGTGCTCGGATATGCGCAGCGCGGCCAATTGTACCCCTGAGGTGCTCCCCCCCGTTCATACCTGCACCAACAAGGAAAGTTGCTCATCATGAATATCTTGTTCCTATGCACAGGCAACTCTTGCCGTTCCATTCTGGCAGAGGCGACCTTTAACCACCTGGCTCCAACCGGTTGGCATGCCATGAGTGCCGGTAGTCAGCCAACCGGTGAGGTACATCCTCGTTCACTGGCGTTATTGACCCACGAAGGTATCGACATCAGCGGATTGCACAGCAAATCTTGGCATGAGCTGCCGGTGACGCCAGATGTTGTGATCAGTGTGTGTGGTAACGCGGCCAATGAAACCTGTCCTGTCTATTTGGGGCCTGTATTGCGAGCCCACTGGGGCGTAGATGATCCCGCTCATGTGACCGGCAGCGAGGAGCAGATAGCGCTCGCCTTTCACTGTGCATACTCGACGCTGAGAAAGCGTATCGAAGCCCTCTTGTCGCAGGATGTATCCCGTTTTTCCAATGATCGCGAGGGGCTGAAAGCAGCTCTGGATACGATTGCCACCGAGATTAAGTGAGGAAGAAATCATGAGACTGATACAGGTATTCGACCCTGCCCTGTGCTGCTCCAGCGGTGTATGTGGCGCAGATGTTGACCAAAATCTGGTGATCTTTGCTGGTGATGCCGAGTGGCTCAAGCAGCAGGGTGGCTCTTTATACCGATTCAACCTGGCACAACAGCCTCTGGTCTTCGCTGAAACCCCGGCAGTATCTTCCTTCTTGGAACTGACAGGGGAAGAAGGATTACCGGTGACGCTGGTTGATGGTCAGGTGGTACTCACTGGTCGTTATCCCAGCCGCGCTGAGCTGATCCGCTATGCAGGACTGGAGTTGCCGAAAGCACCAGAAAGCGATGGTGCCGACGTTGAACAGCCAGAAGCTGAGTCCAACAAAGCCGGGGCCATCAAAGGGATCGTCAAGAGTGGATGCTGCTCCGGTAGCAGTGGTTGCTGCTAAGCACCATCGTGTGGTTGGAAAGATCTCTGTTTGCTTTATGGCCTCGTTCTTCCTGATAGGAGTCTCTCATGTCCCCGTTTCTGAACTACTCGTTTCTCAATGATTCGCCCCCATTTCTCTTCTTCACCGGTAAAGGTGGGGTGGGTAAAACATCGCTGGCCTGTGCCAGTGCGGTTGCCTTGTGTGACAGTGGCAAACGGGTACTGCTGGTCAGCACGGATCCGGCTTCAAACGTAGGCCAAGTGTTCGACACCCAGATAGGGAACCAGATCACCAGGATCCCGCAAGTCGATGGGTTATCAGCACTGGAGATTGACCCGCAAGCCGCCGCGCAAGCCTATCGCGAACGTATCGTTGGCCCAGTGCGCGGCAAGCTGCCCGAAAGCGTGGTACGCAGTATTGAAGAACAGCTCTCCGGTGCCTGCACCACAGAGATCGCCGCCTTTGACGAGTTCACTGCGCTCTTGACCGACAGCAGCCTGGTGGGGGAATACGACCACATCGTGTTCGATACGGCACCGACCGGTCACACCATCCGTCTGTTGCAATTGCCGGGGGCATGGAGCGAGTTTCTGGAGCAGGGCAAAGGCGATGCTTCCTGTCTGGGGCCATTGGCTGGACTGGAAAAGCAGCGCAGCCAATATGCTGAGGCCGTTGCAGCACTCTCTGATGCCGGGAAAACACGGCTGATCCTGGTCGCCCGCGCGCAAGCCTCGACCCTGCGGGAAGTGGCACGTACCCATGACGAACTGGCGACCATCGGTCTTGCCAATCAGCAACTGGTTATCAATGGCATCTTCCCGCAAAGCGAGCTGGTTGATGATCCCTTGGCAACAGCCGTATGGCAACGTGAGCAGCAGGCTATGGCTGATATGCCAGCGCTGCTGGCAAGTTTGCCACAAGACAGAGTGCCGCTGTTAGCGACCAATCTGGTGGGCGTGGACAGCCTGCGCCAGTTACTGGGTGCAGCATCGGTCACTGGGACTTATGAGGTTGAGAGCGCAACCACTGAACCACACCCCGGATTGAAGCAACTGGTCGATGAGCTGGCCAGCGATGGCCACGGGCTCATCATGCTGATGGGCAAGGGCGGTGTGGGTAAAACTACCCTGGCTGCGGCAGTGGCGGTGGAGCTTGCTAGTCGAGGCCTGCCGGTTCACCTGACCACCTCAGATCCCGCCGCCCATTTGGGGGAGACACTGGCAGGGGCACTGCCCAGCCTGGAGGTCAGCCGTATCGATCCCCACGCCGAGACCGAGCGTTACCGTGCTCAGGTGCTGGCTACCAAGGGGGCGAGTCTGGATGCCCAGGGTCGCGCACTGCTGGAAGAAGATTTGCGTTCCCCCTGCACCGAAGAGATTGCCGTGTTTCAGGCCTTCTCGCGGATCATTCGCGAGGCTGGCAAGCGCTTCGTGGTGATGGATACGGCGCCCACTGGCCATACCCTCTTGCTGCTTGATGCGACTGGTGCCTATCACAGAGAGATCGCCCGTCAGATGGGTGGCAAAGGGCTGCACTTCACCACCCCCATGATGCAGCTGCAAGACCCGAAACAGACCAAGGTGATGATCGTCACCCTGCCCGAGCCCACCCCGGTACAGGAGGCGGCCAACTTGCAAGCTGACCTGCGCCGCGCCGGTATCGAGCCATGGGCCTGGGTAGTCAATCACATGTTGGCCCCGGCCAGTGTCACCTCGCCACTGCTGGCCCAGCGAGCGTATCGCCAGCAGCCCCATATCGAAGCGGTCAAGCAGGAGCATGCCAAGCGTTATGCCGTGGTGCCCTTGCAAGCTGTCGAGCCGGTGGGCGTGAAAGCGCTGCAAGATTTATGTCACCCCATCTACAAGGAGATGTGAGATGCAACGTCCGTTCAATGTGCTCTTCCTTTGCACCGGCAATTCGGCCCGCAGCATCATGGCGGAGGCGCTACTCAACCGGCTCGGTCAGGGCAACTTCAAGGCGTTTAGTGCTGGCGTCTCCCCGAAAGGGGAGATACACCCACTGACCCTTGAATTGCTGGCGCAACACAATCTGGACACCAGCACCCTGCGCAGTAAAGGCTGGGAAGAATTTGCCCACCCAGATGCCCCCAAGATGGATTTTATCCTGACGGTATGTGACCAGGCGGCAGGCGAGCAGTGCCCGGCATGGCCGGGGCAGCCCATCACCGGCCATTGGGGCTTTAGTGACCCGGCTGCCGTGACAGAGAGTGATGCGGCGCAATGGGCGGCGTTCAACAAGGCTTATCACGAAATCGGCAACCGGCTGCGGATCTTTCTGAGCCTGCCACTGAACAAACTGGATCGCATCTCGCTGCAACAAGCGATGCGTACCATCAACCTATCTTCACCCACCTAACGTTCTCAATGAGACATGGAGTCGCTGTTTATCATGCACCCGTTTGACATCCTGAACCTGGATAATGGCGCCCGCCTTATCTTCACCCCCTGCCCTGGCACCAAGGAGGCTTCCTTGCAAGCCTCCCTCAAGACCCTGCAAGCCGCAGGGGCAGATGCGGTGGTCACCATGATGCCCGATG
Organism: Aeromonas sp. QDB54; assembly: GCF_027707385.1. Taxonomy (NCBI): domain Bacteria; kingdom Pseudomonadati; phylum Pseudomonadota; class Gammaproteobacteria; order Aeromonadales; family Aeromonadaceae; genus Aeromonas; species Aeromonas sp. QDB54. Next base: position 9,864 of record NZ_JAPCIT010000038.1, read on the forward strand.
CCGAGCTTAGCGAATTCAAGGCCGATAGCTTGCCCGCAGAGTGCGCCGCGTTGGGGCTGGCCTGGTTCCAGCTGCCGGTAGAGGACGATTGTGCCCCCGAAGCGCCCTTTGCCGCTGCCTTTGCCAACCACAAGGCAGATCTGCTGGCGCGTCTGGCGGCGGGTCAGACCCTGGCCATTCATTGCCGTGGCGGCTCGGGTCGTACCGGGCTGATGGCGGCCATCTTGCTGCTGGAGGCGGGCTACGCCCCCACACAGGTCAAGTCGCTTGTGCAAGGGCTGCGCCCTAAGGCGCTGACCCTGGCGCCCCACGTTCACTACCTCAATACCCACTACTCATTCGCCGGTTAAGGAAAACAGCATGACTATCAAAGTTGGTATCAACGGTTTTGGCCGCATGGGCCGTCTCTCATTTCGCGCCGCCTTCGACTGGGCGGATGTGGAGTTTGTGCGCATCAATGACCCGGCTGGCGATGCCGCCTCTCTGGCACACCTCATCACCTTCGATTCAGTCCATGGCCGCTGGCATCATGAAGCCAGCAGCGATGGGGACGAGATGGTGATCGGTAACCATCGCATCCTCTGCACTCGCAACAAAGAGATCGGTCAGACTGACTGGTCTGATTGTGATGTGGTGATCGAGGCTTCCGGCAAGATGAAAACCAAGGCCCTGCTCAATGCTTATCTAGCACAAGGGGTGAAGCGTGTTGTGGTGACAGCTCCGGTCAAGGAAGAAGGTGTCCTGAACGTCGTCATGGGAGTCAACCACCACCTCTACGACAAGGCGCAGCATCCCATAGTGACGGCTGCCTCCTGTACCACCAACTGCCTGGCGCCAGTGGTGAAGGTGATCCATGAGCAGCTCGGCATCAAGCACGGCTCCATGACCACCATTCATGACATCACCAACACCCAGACCATTCTGGATGCCCCCCATGCTGACCTGCGCCGTGCCCGCGCCTGCGGCCTGAGCCTGATCCCCACCACCACGGGTTCTGCCACCGCCATCACCCATATCTTCCCCGAGCTCAAGGGCAAGCTGAACGGTCATGCGGTGCGGGTGCCGCTCGCCAACGCCTCCCTCACCGACTGCGTGTTCGAGGTGAACCGCCCTACTACCGAAGCCGAAGTCAATGACTTGCTCAAGGCTGCCGCTATGAGTGAGCTCAAGGGGATCATGGGCTATGAAGAGCGCCCCTTGGTGTCGGTGGATTACAAGACGGATCCGCGCTCCTGCACCATAGATGCACTCTCCACCATGGTGGTCAACGACACCCAGGTGAAGATTTACGCTTGGTATGACAACGAGTGGGGCTATGCCAACCGCACCGCCGAGCTGATGCGCATGGTCGGTCAAATGGACAAGGCGCAAGGATAACCCCGCCATGGAACTGACCCGACTCTCCCCCGAGATCCGCCAGTATCTGCTGGTGACCGGCAACTACTGGGCCTTCACCCTGACCGATGGCGCTCTGCGCATGTTGGTGGTGCTCTACTTCCATGGGCTCGGTTACAGCCCGCTGGCCATCGCCTCCCTGTTTCTCTTTTACGAGATCTTCGGGGTGGTGACCAATCTGGTGGGGGGCTGGCTCGGGGCTCGCCTTGGGCTCAACCGCACCATGAACATAGGGCTGGCCCTCCAGGTGCTGGCACTGGGCATGTTGCTGGTGCCACCGCTCTGGCTGACGGTGCCCTGGGTGATGGGGGCGCAGGCGCTTTCGGGGATAGCCAAAGACCTCAACAAGATGAGCGCCAAAAGCTCCATCAAGTTGCTGGTGCCGGGGGAGGCCCAGGGTCAGCTCTACAAGTGGGTGGCACTCCTCACCGGCTCGAAGAATGCCCTGAAAGGGATGGGCTTTTTCCTCGGTGGCGCCCTGTTGACCCTGCTCGGGTTTCAGGGGGCCGTGCTGGTTATGGCCCTGGCGTTGGCGCTGGTGTGGTGCGTCAGCATGCTGACCCTGAAACGGGATCTCGGCAAAGCCAAGAACAAGCCCAAGTTCAGCGAAATCTTCTCCAAGAGCCGCGCCATCAATTACCTGTCGGCGGCCCGTCTGTTCCTGTTTGGTGCCCGTGATGTCTGGTTTGTGGTGGCGTTGCCTGTCTACCTCGCCTCCAGCTTTGGCTGGGATCACTGGTATGTGGGGGGATTCCTGGCGCTCTGGATCATTGCTTATGGCGTGGTTCAGACCCAGGCGCCCCGCTTTACCGGCAAGCGAGAGGGACGTGTACCCGATGGCAAGGCTGCGATGCGTTGGGCGCTAGTGTTGGCACTGACCCCGGCCCTGATTGCCCTGGCGCTCCACTATGAGGTGCATCCGGCCATCAGCCTGGTGGGCGGCTTGATGGTGTTTGGCGCTCTGTTTGCCATCAACTCCTCCCTGCACAGCTACCTCATCGTCAGTTATGCAGGAGCTGATGGCGTGTCGCTCGATGTGGGTTTCTACTACATGGCCAATGCCTTGGGCCGCCTGCTCGGCACCCTGCTCTCCGGGCTGGTTTTCCAGCTCTATGGTCTGGAGGCCTGCCTCTGGATCTCCACCCTCTTTATTCTGTTGGCGGCGTTGATCTCTGTCGGTTTGCCACGCCATCAGTTGAATGTTGGTAACGAGGGTCGCTGATCCTCGTCTTTTTAATGGGTCTATGACCCTTTGGAGTTTTTATGTCAGCACAATGCAATGCAGCCGAAGCGCCTGCTATCGGTTTTTTTGAACGTTATCTGACCGCATGGGTGGCAATCTGCATTCTGGTCGGGATTACCTTGGGGCAGGTATTCCCTAGCATTTTTAAAGCGATTGGAGCAATGGAGATTGCTCAGGTCAACTTGCCGGTTGGTCTGCTGATCTGGGTCATGATCATCCCCATGCTGCTCAAAATCGACTTCTCAGCGCTGCATCAAGTGAAGGGACATGTAAAAGGGATTGGTGTGACCCTGTTTATAAACTGGTTGGTCAAGCCCTTCTCCATGGCCTTCCTTGGGTGGTTGTTCATTCGTGTGTTGTTCGCCGACATGCTTCCTAGCGATCAGCTTGATAGCTATATCGCCGGACTCATTTTGCTTGCTGCCGCACCTTGTACAGCCATGGTGTTTGTCTGGAGCAGACTGACGAATGGAGACCCCTACTTCACGCTGTCTCAGGTGGCCTTAAACGACCTCATCATGGTGTTTGCGTTTGCCCCCGTAGTCGGTCTCTTGCTGGGTGTTTCCAGTATTACCGTACCGTGGGACACCCTGCTTATCTCTGTGGTGCTCTACATCGTTATTCCGGTCATCATTGCTCAGCTCATCCGCAAAGCCTTGTTGCGCCACGGTCAAGCCAGTTTTGATGAAGCAATGCACAAGATCCAGCCTTGGTCTGTTGCGGCGCTGCTGCTGACACTGGTACTGCTGTTTGCGTTCCAGGGCAATGCCATCATTGAGCAACCCTTGGTGATTGCCCTGCTGGCCGTGCCCATCCTGATCCAGGTTATCTTCAATTCCAGCCTGGCCTACTGGCTCAACAAAAAAGTGGGAGAAAAGCATTCGGTGGCCTGTCCGTCAGCCCTTATCGGTGCATCCAACTTCTTTGAACTCGCCGTTGCAGCCGCCATCAGCTTGTTCGGTTTCCATTCCGGCGCTGCACTGGCAACAGTGGTCGGGGTATTGATCGAGGTGCCTATCATGCTGCTGGTCGTGAAAGTCGTGAACGCCACCAAGCCATGGTACGAAGGTAAATCCGCGTAATCCTTGGACTACATAGGCAATAAAGGTAACGATATGACCGTAATAACCATTTACCACAACCCGGCCTGTGGCACTTCCCGCAATACGCTGGAGCTTATCCGTAACTCAGGCGTTGAGCCTACCGTTATCCACTATCTGGAGACACCGCCGAGCCGCGAAACCCTCGTTGCCTTGATTGAGGCTATGGCGATGCCGGTACGTGACTTGCTGCGCAAAAACGTGCCGCCTTTTGAGGCGCTTGGACTGGCCGAGGAGAGATTCAGCGATGATGAGTTGATTGACGCCATGCTGGCTCATCCCATCCTGATTAACCGTCCCATCGTCGTCACCCCGCTTGGCACCAAGCTGTGCCGTCCGTCAGAGGTGGTGTTGGATATTCTGCCGGATCCTCAGCAAGGTGCCTTCACCAAGGAGGATGGGGAGCAGGTGGTGGATGCGCAAGGAAAATGCATCAAGTGACCGAACCCACGGGGGCGCCACCTTGCCTGATGACGGCATGGCAACAGCATGAACATGAGATCTATGGGTGGCTGCTCAAGCAATCTGGCAACCCGATGGATGCAGATGATCTGCTACAAGAGACCTTCTTACGGGCGATCCGTCAGCAGGGTAAGTTCTGTGCCATTGAGAATACCAGGGCTTGGCTGTTTGAAGTCGCCAGACATCTGGTGATTGATAAAAGTCGCAGGCAACGCCCGTTGCTGCCACTATCTGACGAGTTGGCCATGCAGCAGGGTGAGCTCGATGCGGTCGACTCCTTGGCGGGCTGTTTGCCCAGAGTGCTGGAGAAGCTAGCTCAAGCTGACCGGGATATTCTCAGACACTGTGATTTGGATGGCATGAAGCAGGCGGATTATGCTGCCCAATACGGCCTGACCCTCACCGCCACCAAGTCGCGTTTATTGCGAGCCAGGCAACGCTTGCGTCAGCAGCTCTCTCTGGACTGTCAGGTCAGGCTGGATGAGACGGGTCGGGTGTGTTGCTTCACTCCGGCTGCGAAGTAAGCCATGACCCATGTTCAGTAAAAAGGCCAAGGTTTTCACCTTGGCCTTTTCTTTATTTGTTCTTGGCTTCGGACAGGTACTCATCCAAGGTTTCTTGGTTGGCTGCTTTAATGGTCATGCCATTGGGGCCTGCCCCGATATTGCTGAACTGTTTTGCCGGTTCGCCATGTTGCTTGAACTCTTCCAGCTCTGGCGAGCCTTCTTTAAAGACCCATAGCCGCCCATCTTCCACTTCGGTGACAAAACCGGGCAGGTTGAATTCGCTCGCAAAGGCGGCGGTGCTAAGCAGACTAAAGCCCAGCAGGGCGGCGGAAGCGACGATTTTTTTCATGTTCATCTATCCATGTTGATTGATTAATTCTTATTAATCATCGCTGGGAAGTATGACGAGAATATGACAATACCTGAGTCAGGTTGACGTGGTTCAGAAAATTGAAGTGCATCCTTTTCGCTGCTTGCGCGTCTTCCTCGTGACGTGCTGCGCTCGTCTGATGAGGATATGAAGATCGCTGTTCGATATGAGGGCTGGGCAACCACGCCTTGAGGTTCGTGAGTCAATAATCAGGATCGTATGATGAGTTCTTTCGACATCCAGAAAGCCAAAGATGATGCAGTCGAGTGGGCATTAACCCACGGTGTAGCCTTTAAAGAGTCGCTGTATTCTGCTGTGCATACCCCATTTACCCTGGCGCCGACACCGATCAGCCAACGGGACTACCAGCATTTGAAAAGTGCGGCACAGACCTTAAGCAAACTGATTTATGCCGTCTCAGAGGATCATGGCTTTTTACATGATGCCATTCATCCCATTACGGCGGGCGATCCCTTCTTTTCAGCCCTGCTCAGCATGCACCAACAGATACACTCATCAGCCACCAAGCCACCCCGGCTGCCATTACTCATCATGCGCAGCGACTTTATGGACGACCAGCGCGATGGCCACAAGCTGGTCGAGTTCAATGGCATCGCCGCTGGCATGGGGCCATTTGGTCAGCGAATACATGAACTGCATCACTATCTGCAACGGCAATGGCCTGTTTTGTACATGCAGGAGTCGCATCAGGCATTGGGTGAACTGGTCAGCAATCATGCCATTGAAGGATTGTCAGCAGGCATTGCCGAGGCCACCTTCAAGATCAAGCGTGAGTTTGGCGACCCCGGCCCGGCAAGGTTTCTGATGATTGTGCAGGAGCATGAAAACAATGTGTTTGATCAGCACCTGCTTGAGCTGGCACTCCAGCGCAAAGGGATTGAGACGCAGCGCAGAACCTTTCGTGAACTTCATAATCAACTGAGCACGGGCGCCAACAACAGGTTGCTCCTCGATGGTGTCGGCTCCCTCGATACTGTCTATCTGCGGGCCGGATACCAATATTCAGATTATGAGGCTGCGGATCTCAAAGAACAGAGATGTTGCCAGGCGCTGATGGCGACCCGCGTGTTGATTGAGCAACACAGAGTCGCCGTCAACGCCACGGTCGCCCAGCAATTGGCTACCAGCAAACGAGTGCAAATGCTGCTGTCGCGTTTGGGAGAAGAGGGATTCGATTCATTTGGTTTGACCCCACAAGAGGTTGACACCGTGAAAGGTGTTCTAGGGGAGATGCACCCTGTTACCCCTGATAGCGCACACTTTATAGAAACTGCGCCCACCGATAGTTGGGTGCTTAAAAATCAGGGTGAAGGGGGTGGGCATTGTCTGTTTGGGGCAGACATACTGGCAAAATTAGAAACACTGGAGCCCCAGCAATATCAGGCTTGGTCACTGATGGGCCGATTACATCCCGTTCCCAGACCGATGCCAGCCTGGATAGTGCGCAAAGGAGAACTGCACCGGGTGACGGATTTGATCAGTGAAGTAGGCATGTTCACCATTCAGTTTGATGGCAATCCTGGTTGCGCCGAGCAGAGCTTTGCGGGATATCTCATCCGTAGCAAATCAGCCGAATCGACAGAAGGGGGCGTTCATAGCGGGCAAGGCGTCCTTGACTCACTGATATTCAGTGATTGAGGCCCTCCATGTAGATGGAGGGGAGTGGCCAAGCAAAACTGACCACTGTCATATGCCGCTCAGGTCTGTAAGGTGGTGAAGCAGGTGAGGGAGCAGGTGCCCGGTATCGGGCCCAACCCCCCTGAGGGTTGCCGAGGCGAAGTTGCGCTGTTTTGGCAGGCCTACGAAGTACAAACCGGGTACATGGCTGGCCCTTCCATCATGCTGCATCACCTTGCCGGTTACGTCCATCACGGGCAGGCCTTCGAGAAAGGGGAGATTGGGGCGAAAGCCAGTGGCAAACAACAGAGTATCAACGGCTTCATGCCTTCCATCTGACCAAACGACACCAGTTGAGGTGACCTTGGTGAACATGGGGCGCTGCTTGAAATAGCCGTTTCTCCGCGCCTTGCGGTAGGTGCCGTTGTCCAGAACCGGGGTGCTCTGGTCGTTCAACCAGCGGGTTTTCTCCAAGCCTGTCCATTTCAACCAAGTGTGAAAATCTGCGCCCAATATACGCTGCGGCGCAAACCGAATGGCTTCTCGTGTAGCCAGTGTCACTGTGGCTACGCTGGCCAAGTCATAAGCGATCTGGACTGCGGAGTTCGCTGCGCCAATAACGACGACACGTCGGCTGCGAAAAGGCATGGGATTGCGATAGTCTGCACTGTGAAGCTGAGAGCCTTTAAATTTGTTAAGTCCGGGAATGTCGGGCAGGTAGGGGCGGCTAAAAGCTCCAGATGCCACAATAACTGCACTCGCCAGTAAGCGTTGACCATCGGCGGTGATTACCTGGAAACCCGCCTCTGCTCGCTCGACTAGCTTGACCTGAATCCCTTGATGGATAGGTAGCTGGAACTGGTCGGCATACTGCTCAAGGTAACATACCACCTCATCACGACTTGGATAGTGACCCGGTGTACCGGGGAACGGCATACCGGGTAGCGAGGAATAGACTGCTGGCGAGAATAGCTCAAGGCTGTCGTAGTAGTGGCGCCAGTTCCCACCAGGCCGCATTTGCTCATCAAGGAGTATGAAGTTAAGCCCTTGCTGCTTTAGGTGCCAGCCACATGCCAAACCGGCCTGCCCTGCTCCGATGACAACGACATCAAATTGTTTATCCATTAAGTTCATATGTGCGCATCCATACATGTATTTAGGTAAAGAAAAATCAAGCTGACCTGCCAGGGCAGCACAGTGCAGTAATGTTCTTGGTGTGATGGAGTATGTCTTCCAGGCGCTGAATAATGGCTGGGCCATCTACTTCGTAGAATACTTGTCGTCCAACCTTGGAGGCACGAACGATCCCTGCCTCAAGCAGTACCTGTAGATGACGGGAAACCACCGAACGCTCCTGGGGCAAGTCAGCAGCAATTGCGGTGACATCTGCTCGACCCAATTGCATGACGCGCTTTAACACTGCAACCCGTGGCGGCTCGCATAGAGCCTTGAAGAAGGCCCCATCCAGAGAGGAAATAGCGGCATCAATAGCCTGATTGTGAGTCTGTATTGTGTTCATATTCTGAGTATATGTGCACATTAATGCACGTGTAAAGTGTATATGCCTAACTATCCACCACTCTGCAAAAGATAAAAAAAAATATGAGCATCCTTTGCGGACATGCAACGTCTTCTGGGTAACACCGATGTTGATGGAGCCATTATGTTTCAGATTTTCACCAACCTAGCCAGCTGGCTGGTCTACGAGCAATTGGGCCTGAGTCCGCAAACCAAGCTGGGGGACGCGCTGCATTTCTTCGTGGAGGATGTGAGCAAGATCTTTGCGCTGCTGCTGGTCATGATCTACATCGTAGCCATGCTGCGGGCCTCCCTGAATGTCGAACGGGTGAGGGACTATCTGGCGGGCAAGCACAGAGGTTTGGGCTATCTCCTGGGCTCCAGCTTTGGTGCGGTCACCCCCTTCTGTTCCTGTTCAAGTATCCCAGTGTTCCTCGGCTTCACCTCAGCCGGTATCCCGCTCGGGATCACCATGGCATTTCTCATAACCTCACCGCTTATCAACGAAGTGGCCGTCCTATTGCTGGTCAGTCTGTTGGGCTGGAAGTTCACCCTGATTTACGTGGTGATAGGCATGGCTGTTGGTATGTTGGGCGGTGCGTTTCTGGACAAAATCAAGGCTGAGCGCTGGCTGGCCGATTTTGCCGCAGAGGCACTCAAGCAAGGACGGTATGAGCAAAGTGGTGTGACCCAGCAAGACACGCAGACTCCACACCTTTCTCTTTCGGAGCGCCATGCCTTTGCCAAAGATGAAACCCTCACCATTTTCAAACGTGTTTGGCTATGGGTCATTGTCGGGGTTGGGCTCGGGGCTGCACTCCATGGCTTTGTTCCTGATGGCTGGATTGCCGCCCATCTTGGGGCTGGGCAATGGTGGTCAGTGCCCGTGGCTGTAGTAATCGGCATCCCCCTCTACTCCAATGCCACTGCGGTGATCCCGATAATGGAAAGTCTGATCGTCAACGGTTTGCCTATTGGTACGACACTGGCATTTTGCATGAGCACGGTGGCGGCCAGTTTTCCTGAATTTATTCTGCTCAAACAAGTGATGAAGTGGCAACTTCTGGGTGCCTTACTGTTGGTGCTGCTGGTTTCCTTCACACTCGTTGGGTGGGTTTTTAACTTCGTGTCGCCATTAATTTCTTAATGAGGAACGTGAGATGAAACATGTAAAAGTACTGGGTATTGGCTGTACGAACTGTAAGAACACCGTCCAACTTATCCAGCAGGTGGTGGATGAACTTGGTGTTTCAATTCAGCTTGAGAAGGTGGAGTCATTGCCCGAGATAATGAAGTACAAGGTGATGTCTACACCGGCAGTCGTCATTGATGACAAGGTAGTTCATGCGGGCGGGATCCCGGCTAGAGAGGCGGTGCAAAGCTGGTTCTGATACACGCAAGGGGCGGGTTATCTCGCCCCTGATTATCTCAGCAACAACAGAGAGGCTTTGGTCGTTTTCAGTATTCCCGTTGTGGCGCTGCACACGATAAACAACTTGATCCGTGAGTGACCCTAGGCCCCCATCATGATCAGGTCGCTTACTGTCTCGCTGGCATACTGGCAAATCACCGGCACCACATCCCCTTGCAGCAGTATTGCTTCAACCCTGATACCAGCTCAAGACCTGTTTGGCTTGTGCCTGCGGGCGTTTGGGCTCGCCACTTGCTGACCATCACCCAGTCACATTCCAGCCCCTTGAGTTTCGGGCGGCATAGTGCATGAAAGCCCAACAGTACCACCACAATGGGATTCTTATGGGTGTGCATGGCGTTCTCGATAATTATCGTTCTGTCAGGTATAACTAAGGAAGGTGCGAACAAGTCCCTGATATGAGATCATGTTTGTCATCTGGAGCCATGGAACAGGGTTCATCATG
>NZ_JAPCIT010000039.1:0-18706 GCF_027707385.1 Aeromonas sp. QDB54
GCTTTTTTCTTTAATCTTAATGGTGCCCGAGGCCGGAATCGAACCGGCACGACGCGAACGTCGAGGGATTTTAAATCAAAGGAACTCGTTTGCATCTCATTGCATGAAATAGCAAGTAGATGGAGCGAGTAACACCGCAAGTTCGCAACAAATCGCACCCCGTCATAAAACATCGCATACCACTTATCACAGAATTCGCAAAGATACGCCGCCGTGTTGGTCTTGCCCCCGATCTGATAATCTCTGAACCTTCGCATTTGCAATCGTTTCAGTCGGAGTCCCCCATGGCAGCCTATTCCCCTCCCTTCACCCTGACCCACGCCATGTTGAGCCGGGTGGCAGAGATAGCAGAATTGGTGGGGCAATGGCGCTCGACGCAGAGCTCGCAAGTGCCCATGCTGCGCCGGGAAAACCGGATCCGCACCATCCAGGCATCCTTGGCTATCGAGCACAACACCCTGAGCCTGGATCAAGTCACGGCAGTGATCGACGGCAAACCTGTACTGGGATTACCCCGTGAGATCCAGGAGGTGCGCAATGCCTTTGCCGCTTATGAAGCAATGTCGGCTTGGGCCCCTACCTCTTCTGCGGATTTGCTCAGGGCCCATGGACGCTTGATGCACGGGTTATGCGACAATGCGGGACAATGGCGTAGCAGTGGGGTCGGCATCTATCGGGGTGAGCAATTAGTGCATATGGCTCCCCCCGCGACTCAGGTTCCACGTCTGATGGAACAACTGATGCAATGGTTGGCAGAAACAGAGGCCCATCCCTTGATCGCCTCTTGTGCCTTGCACTACGAGTTGGAGTTTATCCACCCCTTTTCCGATGGAAATGGTCGTATGGGACGCTTGTGGCAAACGGTGATCTTGAGCCGTTGGCAACCAGTGATGGCCTTCCTGCCGGTGGAAGCGATCATCAAAGAGCGCCAAGAGCACTACTACCACCAATTAAGTCAGGCCGACAGGCTGAGTGACTGCACCGATTTTATTCTGTTTCTGCTAGAGGCGCTGCGAGATGCGTTGGCTGAAGCGATTGCCGCACAACCGGCATCACAGTTCACACCGCTGGAAAAAACGCGGGTAGAAACGCCGGTAGAAATGCGGGTAAAAACGCCGGACGCGGTGTTGGCTATCTTGGTGGCTGAGCCGACCTTGACCCTTAAACAAGTAGCCGAGCGGATAGGAAGATCGACCAGCACGGTGGAGCGAGCTGCAGCGGCGTTGGTTAAGGCGGGACGATTACGCTTTGTTGGTCCGCGCAAGGGTGGGCATTGGGAAGTGTTGTCATAGGACTGCTTGCTAAGGCCACCGAGTGAGTTTCTACAGCCGCCCAGCTTCCGGGTCGCATCAGTAAACATATAACCAGCCAAGTAAACCCAAGCGCAACGAACCCCATTTGCGCACAAAGGAGGCGCAGTAACTCTCTGTTTTATCTCACTAACACCACAAGGTGTAAGATCTCCATTGGGGATAATCAGATACTGTGATACTTCCCCCACATCCCAATGGATAGACTCCTATAGGTCAGCTAACCTGACCTCACCACATCCCCAAAAAGACGCATGAAATGGAATTCTCGTCGCTCGCGGTATCTGTTCTGGCAACTACTGGCTTGTTCTTGGGCCCGATCTTCTTATCTGTCGGGATCATCTTGTTAATCAGAAAAAGGCTTCGCTCACATAGGGTCAGTCCGTTGACCGCCGACCTGCTCAGGCCTGCGGGCCACACCCTGCAACAGCAAATCCAGGACCTGCAGATAGACCTCTTTTCCCAAATGCTATTCACACCATTGACCATGATGATGATCGGGTTCTACCTCTTGTTACAGAGCTACATCGATAAGAAGGCTATGAGCACGACTGTGATGCTGACTTCTGGGGTAGTCATGCTGGGTCTCTTTATCTATGGCACAACCAAAACTTACAAAATGGCCAACAAGGTTCAACACCTCAAGCTGGGTTACTCCTGTGAACTGGCAGTGGGTCAGGAGCTGGACCAAATCGTTAGGCCCCAACAGCACCCCTATCGGGTTTACCACGATATCCCGTTTGATGGATTCAACATCGACCATTTGATCATCTGCCCTAACGGGGTCTTTGTCATCGAGACTAAGGGTCGCTCCAAACCCATCAACAATGGAGAAAAACAGTTCAAGGTTCGGGTCGAAAATGATGCGCTTCACTTCCCAAACCATGTTGAAAAAGCGCCGCTCGAACAGGTCCGCCGTAACGTCACCACTGTGCGTAACTGGCTCAACAGTGCAACTGGGACCGAAGTCCCGGTAGGTGGCGTTCTGGTTCTACCTGGCTGGTTTGTGGATTTACGCCAGAAGATCACCTTCCCCTACATCGTCAGTGCCGCTGCACTCCCCAAGCAACTCCCCCAATTTAGGGCTGGCTCACTTGAACTGGCCCAGATCCAGGCCATCGCGCACCAGGTAGAGCAAAAAGTACGGGACGTTGCCAAGGCTGGCTAAGAGATCTTCATTGCCAACTGATATTCCATCAGTCAGCAAGTCTATCCCGCCATCCTTGAATGCCCCTCAGTTTGAGGCTCTTGGGGTATAGAGGAATACAGGGGGATTCGCAGCGATGAAATTGAAGTCACCCATTGCAGGCAAAAAGCCAGCGGCGCTATTGTACTAATTCTTTTTTGCACAAGGAGTGTACTCGATGTCTATCTCGCCCATGGATCTCGCAACTTATTACGGTGTCGATGACATTCCTGCTGCCCTATCGATAGGCGATAACCTCCATAGTTTGCTCGTAGCCATATTCAGGAATGAGCCTCTGACTTCGCCCCGCTACGACATTCTAGCCAGCTACGATCTCAACGCCTTGAGGGGTTTTATCAACGGCGATATGACTCTCCCTGAGTTCAGACGCCAATCTGCGGTAGAACAAGAGCTGCGCCGTTCTAAATCTCTTTACTATAAGGGCCGAAAGATTGTGCATCGCTACCAACCTTCAATCACGAAGCCCTTGGCTGCTCAGCAAGACGACAAACCTAATATAGAGAAGACTAGTCAAAATCCCACTTGGGATTACCTGCAGAAATTCCGGATCAAAAATGGTCTGGCCGATGGCCAGAATTCAGTGTCCCTCCCCCCGCATGAACTGGCCAAACAATTCTGGGTGGATGATATCACCAGTGCGATCACGGGCGGTGCCAGGTTGCACAGCCTCCTTGTCGCTGCCGGACAAGGCGCGACGATATCAGCAGCAAACAGACAATTTCTCTTGAACAGGGGGTTGAATGCCTTGCTGCGCTTCTTGACCGGTGAGCTATCCCAAGAGCAGTTCGACAAAAACGGGAAAGCGGAACAGGAGCAACGAAACAAGCTTGCACAACAGAAACAACGCGAGATCGCCGTTCAGAAGGCTGTAGATGAAGAACGTTATAAAGCCGAGCAGAAAGCCCGAAGTGTGCGACTTGAGGCTGAGCGGATTCAGCGTGAGAGTGACCCCAAGTACATCGCACGGATGAAGAACCAAGCACTCAGGGAGAAGTATGGTGTAACTGGATATGTCGAATCACATCACCTCAAACAGCTCATGGCAATCCTTCTCAAGCTGGATGCAGGTACACGGCTACTGGAGACTGAAACCATCTGGCTCAAGAGCAATGGCCGTGAGTTCGAGACAAAAGAGATTCTGCATACCTACAACCGACTCGAAGCGGATCACTGGCTAGCGGAGTACCGCAACAGCAAGAACCCATGGAGTGCAGTCAATGCCAGCGGACACTTGCGTAAATGCGCAGCATCGAATGAGGCGATTGCGCTGCTGAGTGCCATCCCAGCCAAGAGGCAGGGTCAGCCAAAGCTGAAATCTGCCATTCTCACCACGCATGGTGGTGCGATGCGTGACCGTGGCGAACATACTGCAGCATTGAACATGGGCGCTGAAGCTCACCGCCTTCAACCCAACAACTTTCGCCCCTGCACACTACTTGGTGCAGTCTGTATCGAGCTTGGCAACATTAGTGAGGGACATGAGTGGTATTGCAAGGCGGAAGCCAGAGGCGCTGGCCGTGACAGCATTATGTCGGATGTCAGGTCGCTTCTTACCCGGATGACAGCCGATAAGCGTGAAGCAGTTATCGCAGAACTGTTGCGCATTCATCCCGAACAGTATCGATGGCTAACTAAGTGGCGTCAGGCCAAGGCGTAACTGACATTATTGCTAGCAAACCGAGAGTGAATCGCAACCCGTTACAGCTGGGAAGTGTCTACATCACTGGTGGCGATTCACCCCACATCAACCAACTCTCTACATGAGGAGTCACCATGCCACATAAAACCCCGCTGCTCTCTGCTTTGACCTGTGCCGTCAGTCTCATTGCCTCACCCGCCATTGCCGCAAATACGGGCTTTAAAACCCTGACTGTCGGCCTACCCATCACCACGCTCCAAGCGGTCAACGATGGTCTGATACGCTACGACTGGCGCAGTGACATTGATGAAGAATTTCGCGGCAAACCCAAGGCAGGCGAGGGATTCTTAGGACGACCAACTACGGGTGAGTATTACTATGCAGTCTACCAACATAAAGTGTTCTCCTTCGGCGGTACCCAGGCATCGTACCAAGACGACTCCGTTGCTTCTGTCAGACAGGCTAAGGCAGACTTTGAGGAATTAGTCAGTCAGGCGACCAATACCTTGAAAGTCAAGCCAGTGATCATCCGCACAGTGAAGGATAAATCGGTACCGTTTTTTGAATGTGTAACCGACAGCATGTGTGGTAATTACAGCGCAACCTACACCATTGGTGCCAACGAGGTCTCGATCAAATTGATGCAAGACCGTGATGCAGAGAACGGTGGCCGCCAGCTCAACGCGGGAATGCGCGAGATCCTTAAGTAAAATGCTGCTTCTGAATCGCCCCGGCTTCGCTAGACACTTTTGAGCCGTTCGGAATATTGCTTCTCACACTCTTCTGGCGGATCCACACCAACACAATGATGGGATACCGCCAGCAGAAGCCGAAAAGCGGCTTAACTATGTGTCCGGATTTAGTTGACCACTACAAAATGACTTTGAAAGTTATCATTGCGATACCTAGGCTGCATTTCGTTTTCGTTGAGATTCATTGCTTAACGCCGCCTGTAATTGTTTCTGAAGCGCGGCCACGTTGACCTGAACCTCTCGCATTGTGCGCTTTGGCTCGGCGCAATGATACAGACATAACAGCGCCAGGGAGCCAACCAGGGGGATAATCACATAACAATGCTGGAGCAGAACGGCGTTAACCGGGTAGACGAACTCCTGTAACCGGATGATGAACTCCAACCCCAGCGAAAATGCTCTGCCGCTATTGAGGGTAGTTGCCGCGGAGAAGGTCTGATATGCCTTGGCTTCGACCAGGGGATTAGCTGCATAATACAGAGCCGACACCCCCGTTGAGACCAGGGCTATAGCTGCGGTCATGGCTTTCAAGGTGCGAGCCTTGCTCTGCTCATCGAGCAAACTGCGGGAGATCAAGGTGGTGAGCTTCATCATGTGGCCAACCCCCCCGAGCAGCGACAACAGCAGGGCCAGCGGAACAACTACCAGGGTCTTGACCGCGGAATCGGCCTTCTCAGCCAGCGGTCCCGGCCCCACGAATCGAGCGGTGGACGAATCCACCTGCGCTTGTAGCCTGGCGATGATGCTGTTTGCTATTGGGCGGTACACCTGGCGCTCGATGTCAGCAAACTCCGTCACAAGCGGGATCCGCCTAATTCCGTCTACTCCCAGCTGCTCGCGCACCGCGGCCTGTACCGGTTTGAGCAGCATGAACGATTCGATTGTCACGTAGCGACTGGGATTGCTGATCCCCATCGAGTCGCCCAGAGCCTTCCAGGTGTCACGATAGGCTTTCTGCCGCACCACAGCCTCGAAAGTCTTGCGATCGGTAGGGCGCCAGTTATTCGGCACTGGCACCCCAGCCTCGCGCACCTTTTGACGTACCTGGGCAAATTTAGAGGACGGGACCTGGTAAGGGCGGGCGTGTTTGGTGAACAGGTTAGTAAACCCCGCACGTTTTAGCTGGAACAGATAGTCATCCCAAGCGTCTGTGGCTGCTTGCTTCAATGCCTCCGGGCTAGTCCTTACAACGGCCTTGTTATAGGCGCGGGTATATTCCATATAGCGTTCTTCCACCCCCCGAACGATCTGGGGCCAAGTGTCATTGTTGAACTGGGCTGGAGACCCCAGGCATTTGGTCCGATCATCGAGGGCGTCGCAGGGCTTGGTCACGCTGATGGAGATCGCCTTTTTCAGCAGCAGGGTCATCTCGTCCTGGACATTGGGGTAGTTGAACGCCAATGCCGGGAAGATGGCAACGAATGCCATTACGGATGACTTGTGCTCCAGCACCTCCGGGGTATGGATGCTGCGTAAGTTCAGGGTGCCATTCGAGAGGCTACGGCCCGCCAGGGTCAGCAAAAAGGCGCCTTTTCTCGCTTCAGCGGTAGCAAACTCGGTCTGAATCCGATGGTCGATGAACGCGTCCTGCGCTTTATGGTTCAGACCCGTGAACAAGAGTACCAGCCCGAACGACCAAAGGATCCGACGGGAGGGTCGTATGTGCTGTTTGTCGATGAACATCCCGATGAACAGCAGCGAGATGGCCACCCCCGTCAGCAGCCGCCCGACGTTTTCGAGCTGGTTGATCTCATCCAGGGTTGCCTCCCGGCTGCATAGCTCCAGCAGGCTTGCACTGAACGCCAATTCGCACAACAGATAGAGCAGGGTGAGCCAAAACAGTTTTGTGCCAAGCAGCGCCTTAAAGCGCGATGTTATTGCTCCCATGTCACCACTTCCTGGGTGGTCTGGCTGGAGACCTTCTTAATCTCAATGGTGCCAGGCTGATAGGTTGCCTGGCGAATGACCGCAGGGGTGCTGGTGGCCGGTCTGGTCTTGGCTGCCGGGGTGCGTTTGCGTGATGCCGTTGCCGTCTGCTTGGGACGCGCTGGCGAGCTCTGGCGAGCTGTCTTTGTTTCGGTAGGGGTTGCCACTGGCCGCTGGTATCGGTATTCAGCAAATTTGGCCTGGCGCACGTCGAATGCGTAAAGCGAGTCGCTTTTCCCTGCAGGGTCTTCAAACATGATGTATTGCCCATTACGGGTTACGGTGTTCTTGGTGTACGGCTGGCATCCTGGGAACGGGTGGATTACGGTTTGGCGGTCGTCGTACCACACAGCCCATTGCGCTGTGGGGCAGTTGGCGCTGGTCCCGCGCACGACGACAAGCCCCGTCCGTGCAGATGTGTCGATAAAGTTTTCGAGCGAGCTGAATCCGGTCATCCCCCGGATGAGATCGCCGATGGTCATGTACGCCGTGGTGATGTCATAGGTGCCATCTAATCTGTTGCGACGAACCTTCCCGAGGTAGGGGCGATCCCCACTGAGAGCGAACGACCCTACGGACTCATAACTCGCGAAACTGGCCAGCGGCCCAACGATAGGTATTACGGCGTTGCCTTGTGTCGAGCACCCGGTCATTAAGAGACCGGTGACGACGATGGCGGGTAACGTTGCTTTCTTCACTACTCACTCCCTTCAGTGCTGCTCCAGGAGCAACAACAACCTATCCAAGCCCACCAAGAAAAAATGGCTGAATCACCCCAAGTTCACTAAACACTTTTCAGCCTTACCATGAAGCGATGACTGGAGGGTTATGGCCCTGATTCACTCCTGAGTGAACTTCAATTACCCAAGGCGAGAAATGCACTATCCGACGCAAACCATGAGCAATGTGCATTTCTTATGGTGCGTAACCATTTGATTTATATGCAAATCATCGATAGGTGTAACAACGCTATTGGGGATATACACATAACCCTGTATATACCCCCACCAGAGAATTTCATTTAACCCGGTTGTACTTCAAGACGCGCCTGCTCTTCCAATACGTCTAGCCGTGCTAGAAGCGCTTTCAGGGGGATCTCTCGGTTAAACCACCAGTCAGTCGACCAAATACGGTGAATATTCCAGCCTAAACCTTCAAGCACCATTTGGCGCAAGCGATCTCGATCACGAGCACTCGGTGCGGAATGATAAGTAGCGCCATCGCACTCTACTCCCAGCAAAAATTTTCCTGGAGCATGAGGATTGACTACAGCCAGATCGATTCGATAACCGGATACACCAACTTGTGGCACAACACGCCACCCACGGTTACGCAAAGCGTCAATGACCTGATATTCAAAAGGACTGTCAGGTTCCCGCCCAGTTGGTATGGCTTGTTCAGTCAAAACACGGGCGCCATGCAAAGCGAAGTCCAGATAGGCTTTTAGATCTGCCACCCCCCTGGCATTAGTGCGCGATAGATCAATGTCCTCTGGCCGTAGGCTTGAGAATATCTTGACTTTGTGTCGAGCACGGGTAACAGCCACGTTAAGGCGGCGATGGCCCCCTTCCTTGTTCATTGGACCGAAATTCATACTCAACTTTCCACTTGCATCCTTAGCAAAGGTAATTGAGAACAAGATGATGTCACGCTCATCACCCTGAACATTCTCCAAATTCTTGATGAAGAGTTCTTCTGAGCCAGCCTGTGCAATAGCCTCATCCAGTTGCCGATTCGCAAGGCGCCGCTGATCCATTAGTTTCTCTATCAGAGCCTGTTGAGTAGAGTTAAAGGTAATGACTCCAATGGAGAACTTCTTACCAGCACCTGAGAGATAGTGCTGCTCGATCTCATCAACGATCTTGGCAGCTTCAATTTTGTTTGTGCGCGACTTGCCGGGCTCATATATCCCTTTCGAATCAACAAACTCCACAGAGTTATCCGTTTCCACGGGACTTGGGAAAGTAACTAAATCCGACCCGTAATACTGGTGGTTACTGAATGTAATCAACCCTTCGTTACGTGAACGATAGTGCCAAGCCAACCGAGACAACGGCATGCCACAGGACAAACATTCATCCAGAATAGATTCCATCTCGATGAGACTTTCATCATCAAAGTTTCCAGAGGCATCCGAAGCACTAAAGAAGTTGGTCGGAGGTAGCTGTTTAGGATCACCAACACAAATCAATTGCTTACCGCGTGATATTGCACCAACAGCGTCCCACGTCGGTATCTGCGAGGCTTCATCAAATATAACTACATCGAACATCTGAGTGCTCGTGTCTAGATACTGTGCAACGGACTGAGGTGACATCAGTAAACAGGGTTTTAAGCGTGGCAGCACTGCGGAGGATTTTTTAAGTACCTCTCTTATCGGACGATGCATCTTCTGCTTCTGCGCTTCATGGCGCAAAAACCCTATTTCCCCTTTCAAGTCACCCGTCAATTCTGACCCAGTTGGAATCTTGCCGCGCAACTTGGCCTGTACATACTGGACGGTGAGTTTCTGGAAACGCTCATCAGCCTTTTGGAACTCTGCAATTTTATGGGCTTGTGATGCACCAGAAAAGTTCGCGAGCAACGGCTCTCTATCCAAAATGCACTTTAGCCACCAGCTAGCATAAGACACCACAAAATGTTCTTTAAGATCAGCAAGATCTACTGCACCTTGCTCGACCTGCTCAATCAAGCCCTGCAATCCAAGTAACAAAGCCTTCGCACGGGAGTCATTCCAGACACACCATGGTTGGATTTCCTGTTTATGTGACTGCCACTGAGCATTCATTGAACGTATGCAACCCAGTAAGCCCACTTTGGCCGAGCCCCCCAAAAATTCGCTATTACCAGTGAGCTCCCTAAGGCTGGTAAACAGCGCTATGAACTCCGAATATGAATTCCTGTAAGCCTGGGCCACGTTATAGAGCCGCCCACCTGGTCTAAAGGACTCATTTTGATCAGAAAGCAGCACTCGAAGCGAACTTCGAGCGGCGTCTAACTGCTCTATCTGTGCGTCAAAGGCTTTTTGCACAGATAAAGCCAGATCATCCATCCAGCGAAGGTAGGCTGCCGCCTCACTCCAGTCGGTATTCTCGGCCTTAAAAACGGCTCCTAAGCAACTTAACCCGATTGCAGCATTTTCGTGAAGGTACTGATCCTCTACATTTAATTTGGCCAGATTATCAAGGAACGCGTCCATCTCCTCATCAGCAACGCGCGACTTATCAAGGCTAAAAAGTCTAATCTGATTAGAAACCTTCCGCTTAGTAAACCATTTCTTGGGCCACCAATCTTGGGATGCCGCTCTCCATTGAAGTTTTAACGGCGCGGCTTTTAGAGTTTTTAGTTCCGCGTCGTAATTCTTGAAAAATGACCATAGGGCGGTACGCTGCTCGCCATGCCGGATAAGTTCGCCCAATTTCTTACGTTCTTGCGTGCTGAACGCTTGACTAGCTGACTCCATTGGCACCTGTGAAACATTAAGTAAAGCAGCGGCAAGTTCATCAATGGACTGCAACTGATCCAAGCTCGCTTGATTAGCCTCGATTTTTACGAGCGCGGAGAAATCCTGCAAGCTGGCCTCGATATCGCTCACTTGCTCAACGGATTGCTTAGCCGTTTGCAATAGGCTGTCCTGCCAAGTAGGAGTCCAAGTTGTCTTCTTTACTTCATTGAGCGGGTGAGTCGATATTTTGGAAAGGCGTGTAGCCAACGCTGCCAAATCACCCACAAAATCTTCCAGACTGCATTTTTCCTTGTAGTCATGTGTCTCTGGGTCAGTCCAATCAAAGCGAGCTGGTTCTTTGCCGCTCACTAACGTCCAGCCCATAGCTTCGTACACTGTCAAACCGTTTCTATGTGTCTGATGTAACACCCTAACCAAGGCATTCAGTTCGTTTCTCAGCGCAGCCAACCGCTCTGCCTCGTACTCCCAATCAGCAACGAGTTTGTTGTCCGCGCATTCGAGCACCTGCACAAACTGCTTGGAAATCTCTGATTTCTTCGCTTTAGTCGAATGCAGCTCTAGGCAGAACTCAGCCAACCCAATGTCTGTTAATCGGTTGTGTACTACCTCCAACGCAGCCATTTTCTCAGCTACAAAGAGCACAGTCTTACCATTGGCCAGGAAATGAGATATAAGGTTGGTAATAGTCTGAGACTTGCCCGTTCCTGGCGGTCCCTCAACGACCATGTTTCGACCCTTTTCGGCTGTGCAGATGACAGCCAATTGAGACGAGTCAGCCAACAATGGTGTGTACAAAGATTGAGGTGAGAAGTCGCGATCCAAATCCTCAGGCCTGATCGCTTTTGTGTCATCCTGAAAATTTTCACCGTGATGGTTAACCAAATGGTCTACCACCTTATTTTTGAGTAAATCCTGAGAGTTTTTGGATAAATCTCTCCACATGAGGTACTTAGCAAAAGAATACAATCCAAGATAAGAGTCCTCGATGACTTCAAAACCTTTCAGGTCCTCAACTTTCTTCCTTAATGTCGCAAAAATCTTGTCTACGTCTACACCGGAATCATCATTGGGAAGTTGCCCGTCGAGATACGGTAAAGAGATGTCAAATGTTATTGCCAGCTTTTGTAAGAGTGTGGGGTTAAAAATTGTTTCCTCATCCAAACGTTCTAATCGGATGCCGGAGCCTACCGCACCGCGCTTCAATTTCACTGGAACTAGGAGAATTGGCGCCTTCAATACAGTCTCGGCTTCTGGGGTTTCTTTCCAGCATAAAGTACCCAACGCAATATATAGGCTGTTGGACCCGGTCTCATCTAAGGAATTTTTAGCCTCACGGAATATAACAGTGGCGTAGTCCTGCAGTTTTTCTTTTTCTACATCAAAACAGATTTCTTTTTTTGGTAGGGCCGATTTAGCATATTGCTCAGCCGAGGTCATGCCGTATTCGGCTTTAAATTCTTCCTCACTTCGGGGGTCGCCCATGTCAGCCATTGAACGTTTGGCTACGAGCTTGAATTCACCACCTGCTGCCAATGCGTCTTCAAGATCCCCCGCATCATGAGTCACTACTTTTAGGAATTTTTTGCTGGGTTTGAAATTCAGTAGACGATTTCGTAAAGTCAGATCTAGTAGTTTGGACTTCCAGTTTGCCATACGACCTTCCGGAGTGTTGTCAGTCACTACGTTTTCGGTGGTTATGACTCCTGGATCTAATGGCGGCAATTCTGGGACATCTTCAATAATTGGTCCCGCTGGTGAAAAATTCTCACCATAGTCGACAGTGCCTTTGCCTAGCGCAGCAATAGCACGCATCGGGCGAATGTGATTCTGGCGAGCCCGCTTGATGTCAATCGCGTATTCAAAAGTGTGCTCCTGGGCTTCTTCCAGATAATTTGCTGCATCGGCAATAGCCTTTTTCATAGAAGCAGCCTGAGGAATCACAGTGGTCTCAAGCGTGAGAAATTCTCCGGAAGCAATTCTCTTTCTCACATCTTGAGCACAGTCTTCTACCGGGTTGGAAAAATACGAATCAACTAACCAGACCCCAACCCAAGCATGGCCTTCCTTGACCAAAATTACCGGGTTCAAACCCGCTTGTTCCAGACAAGCCGCCAAAAGTACGCTGGAATCCAGACAGGTCATCATTTTACCATCGAGGATCTGGGCAGTAGTCCGAATTTTCTGTCCTGTTCGTTCGAAAGAGGCAGGTGGCGGTGCGTAATGGAACCCCATGTTTGCTAGAGTTTGGTAAATTGCATTTACCTGTTTCCAGACATGCTCACGGTTTTTACTCTGATATCCATTCATGCTCAAGCCTGTGGATGACTTAAGCAAAGAAGATGCGGCTGACAGTATGCGATCAACTTCTATAGGCGTGGGTTGAACATGTGCAGCCAATAGCTCTGGTAAACCCAGTGTTGCTCCCCACTCGTTACGAGCTAATACACGGATCGGTTCGTTGTGAACCAAAGCTTCTTCGCCTTCTTTAGACACGGTAATTATGATATTACCGGACTCAGCCTCATCCAAATCGAATAGATAGTCGTGGTTTAGCGAGAGTTTTAGTTGAACTGAGTTGAAGGTTCGAGACTCTTCAGCACCGAAGATATCAAAGGTGAAACGCTTGGGTTCAAAAAATGCCGGATTGACACTTATCTGAAAATCCACCTGTCTGAACGACTGTTCGCTTTTGTTGCGGATAATTAAACGCTGAATTAGTGGGATATTATTTTGAGCTGCGGCGTAATTTACTATCTTTGCCGCTTCAATTGAAATCTCAAATGAATTACTAAATAAAGTGTCTGAGGACTGCACCTCCGTATTAACCACAACACCTTCATTTGGTAGATTCTCGGATGTATCACTCATTCACTATTTCCTTATATCGCAATCAGAGACAAACCATATCACTCGAAACCGTGTTACCAAACAAACACAAAAACCCTCCATAAAGAAAGGGAATGGTTGTGGGGTCTACCATAACGGACAACCCGTTGTATAGACAATCTAAATTAACACATCTTTCTTATTGTGCGCTGTGGCTCACCGGGTGGTTAAAAAACATACATAGTGGATTTAGTTCCTCCTGAACACAAACGACCATCGTTGCCCGCTCAACCGCTTCTCGCCGGTTGATAACAAAACCCCTCACCTGATGACAAAAGCCCATCGCCGATGATGGGTTTTGCGAAAAACTGCCTGCCAGCCAATTCGTCACGCCGTGTCGCGGTCTGTTTGGATAATCCGCGACACGGTTATTCCCCTTGCTTGATGGTATGCACGAACACGACAAGATTGCTCAACGCCTCGGTATGCTCCTCACCCGCCTGTACAGCGGTGAGAAGCTGCACCTGAGTGATCTGGCCACCGAGTACAACGTCACCGTGCGCACCCTGCAGCGGGATTTCAATCAACGCCTCAGTTATCTACCGATAGAACACCGCAGCCAGCAATACTGGCTGGATCCTGGATTCCTCAATCACAAGAATGACAGAAAACTGCGAAAGCTGGCCGAGCAGTTGGGTATCACCGACTTGTTCCCCCGCGCCAGTGAACATCGTCTGGGTCAGCTACTGGAGAGAGGCACCCCAAGCCTCTTCGCCATCAAGGGGTTCGATGGTCAATCAGCCGACTCACTCATTCACCAGATACCGGTATTAGAAAGGGCACTGACCCAGCATCTGCAATGCTGGCTCATCACCAAAGACCAGCGCAAGCAACTGTTTAGCCCCTATCAGCTCGTCAACTACAAGGGCACCTGGTACTTGGCCGGCGTCAGCGAGGGAAGGTTGCAAGCCTATCCGTTGAGCTCCATCGCGCTGGTTGAGCTATCACAACAGACTTTTACCCGTGATGCGCTCATTCAACGACAGATCGATACCGACCCGACGCTCTGGCGCTCCGGCATGATTGAGGTGCTGCTCAAGGCCAATGCCTCCATCGCCATCAACTTTCAGCATCGCCCGTTGCTGCCCGAGCAGGAGATTGTCAAAACCCTGGATGACGGTGCGCTGTTATTGAGCAGTCGCGTGCTCGATGCCAATCAAATTCTGCCCGTCATCAAGTCCTGGATGCCGGGGCTCACTGTGATCTCGCCCGGATTTATCCATGAGCAGATCGTCCGTGATTTACGCCATTTATTGACCCTGATGAGTCAGGCTCCGCCCTGACCCATTTGTGACAAAGATCCCAGTTTATACATCTGGCGACAGCGCCTGACATGCCGCGACACCACCTGTCGCCGCTGTTTCACATTGTCGTCAACCATCCCGCAGTCGATATCCAAGGAGTAATGCATGAACGCCATTAGTCTGCAAAAAGTGTCCGACAACACTCTTTGCACCAACAGTCCCTATGAGCAACTCTTCGATCATGTCGCCGCCCATTTGCAAGCCCAGGGCGGCACGTTAAAAACCATCGAGCGCACCCAAGGCAGGCTCGAAGCCGCATGGAAATATGGCTTTAACCCATTCGGTATGCGTATCACCGTGAATTTCGCTTCCCAAGGCGATGAGACCATCCAGCTCACCCTCAATGGCTCATTTGTCGATGCCATCGATACCTTCGGTGCCGCAAAGAAGAAAGCCAGGGCAATCACGGATGAAATGCTGAAGCCTATCGATATCGCGGCATGGCCGATTAAAGAGGGGGAGGCATCGTCTCAGCAACCCTCTGCCGCGACCACTCCCCCGCAGGCACCGCTAAACGGCGCAAACGCCGTTGCGCACCGTGGCAAGCGCAAGGGGCTCACCGCTGTGTTCGCATTCTTGGGCGGCGGCATTGGTCTGCATAAGTTCTACACCGGGAACTGGGGCTGGGGGCTTATCTACCTAGCGCTCTGCACCACCGGCCTTCCCCTGATCTTGTCCGTGATCGAGTTCATCCGTGTTTTGTGCCTGACACAGGAGGAGTTTGATCGTCGCTATAACTACCGCCCCATATCCGCGTTTTCATGGGTGTGGTGAGGAGCGCCTTGTATGAACATAAAAACTGCAGTCGGTTTACTGATGCTCTGCTCGACGGGTGCTCAGGCCGGTTTGCTCAGCCTGCTGGATGTGGCAACCCTCAAGGAAAGCGAGCTGGAGATGTGCCCGAACATCTCCGTCGAGAAGATGGTCAACAGCTTCTTCGAAGATCCCGAGTGGACCGGCGGGAAAGCTGCTGATGGTCGGAAGTTGGTGAATGTCAGCGGCACCATCACCTATGCCAGTCAGCCCGCACGGGCCATGGTGCAGGTCTGGATGCAAGACGATGGTTTTTCTGTGGAGGCGCTGGAGATTAACGGGCGACCACAGCCGGAGGGAATGCTGGTTCTGCTGCTAGAGAAAATGTGCCAGAGCGCCAGAGGCTCTGACCATACCGGGGATCCACAGCAGCAAGCAGCAGACCTACCGTTCACGGGAACCCGCTATTTCAACTTCGGGGGTGAAAATGGGACTCAACAATCCATCACTATCGCCCCCAACGGGCGCGTCACATTGAGATCCCATGGTGCGACCTCTGTCTCTGTCGATTATCAGGGCATGTATGAAAACCCACTGCTGACACCGGCGGGTAACTACCGCGTTCATGCCGACAAGATATATATCACCGATGAAGGCGGAGACTTCCCCGATCCATCAGAGTGCGAAGTCATCGTGTGCGAGACAGAACTGTCTGCACCTTGATGCACTGAAGCCAAAATAAAACGAAAAGTTCGGTGAATAGAAACTCATAAATCAGAGGCTAATCAACATTTTATAGCCGTACACCGAGATAAAATTATCACGATGATAACGGACCATGCTCTGGGCGTTATCGCATACCAATAATAAACGGGAAACTAACAATGAAGAAAACCCCCTTGGCCATGATGTTGATGGCTACTTTGTCAGGCTGTGGCGGTGGTGGTAGCGACGGTGGAAACACGGATAGTCCAACCCCACCGAGTGCCTCCTTGGCGATGTCAGGAAAGGCGATTGATGGATACATTCAAGGCGCGACCGTCTATCTCGATCTCAATTTCAACCGTCAGTGGGATGATGGTGAACCCAAGACAACCACCAATGATGCCGGTGATTATCGGTTAGAGCTGCCGGTAGACCTGCAAACCTGCGCTCAATACGCCCCCTTGGTGGTCGATGTACCGGTGGATGCCGTGGACCTGGATCTTGGCCCGGTGACAGAAGCCTATCAAATGGTCCTTCCCCCCACCTTTGCCCCTATCACCAAAGATGATGCCTACCATGTGACACCGTTGACCACGGTGCTCTGGAGCAGTGTGGAAAGTGAGCTGGCAGCCCAATCGCAGACAACTTGCCAGACCGTCATGGCGAACCGGCAAAAGCAGGAACAGTTGATCGCCTCGATGAAACAGGCCGTCAGCCGTGTTGTCAGTCACTACAACATCTCTGAGCAGACGCTGTATGCGGACTTCATCGCCAGCGGTGATAGCGAGACAGCCACGCTGGCCCAGGAGATCGTGCGCGGCTTGCAGCAGTCTTTTACCGAGACAGAAACCTTGAAACGGGAGAACCCGGACGCCAAGTTTGTCTATGTCGATTACCACAAGGGGGATAGTCGCGATCACAACAATGCCTATCCGGACGCTTGGTATCGTGAAATCCAGTTGCAAGGGGCAGCCCAGAGCAGCACCGAGCTGGTGAAGGTGAGCGATGATTTCGCGCAAATTATCAAGACCATCATCTACGGTGAAGAGCGCCAAGTGACAGGCAATAACTACACCTACACAACCCGCTACGACTTTGAGTCGCGCCATGGGGACAACACCCCCTATAGCTGTGACATCAAGGAAACCCTCTCGGCCCGCTCAAACGCCAAGACGTACACACTGGTGAATCTGGCCGAAGCATCGGCAGAGAGCTTCAACGACTGTGCTCCTGACGATATGGCGGCAGCGATCACCCACCGTTACGCCACTATCAGCTATGACGCCAATGATCTGAGTTACGTCACCCAGTTCATCTATAACCGGCAGGCGGGCGCATTCAGCTTCCTGAACGACTGGGTAGGTCTGGAAGGGCAGCTATCCACCCTGAGTATGGGTGAGCTCTCTGCTGCTCTTGAAGCCCTCCCCTATCCGTATGACGAACCATCCCAAGATCCTGATGCGGCTAGCTGGGTCAAAAGCATGACGGCCAGTGAAAATGGCAATACCATCAGAACCAGTTACGACAGCGACGGCCTCTACAAGAAGCAGACAACCTATGCGGACGGCACTCATAGCCTGGA
The DNA here is from genome assembly GCF_027707385.1 of Aeromonas sp. QDB54. Lineage (NCBI taxonomy): Bacteria > Pseudomonadati > Pseudomonadota > Gammaproteobacteria > Aeromonadales > Aeromonadaceae > Aeromonas > Aeromonas sp. QDB54. The sequence continues at coordinate 17,531 of NZ_JAPCIT010000039.1, forward strand.
ATGTGGCACGGATGGCATAACCTGGGGAGCCTGTCAGTAATCCGGCACCATAGAGCAGAAAACACAGAGGTCAGGGCCGGTCGGCTCTGGCCTCTTTTTCGCACCGCTTAGCTAAAACGGAACGATCCTGACTAATGGCCGAGCCGCATCTCCTGATCCAGCTTCAATCGCCCATATGAAAATCCATAATCCTGCGCAACACGCGTGAAATGCGTATTGCCAATTGTACGTAACCATCTGATTTATTGACGAAGAAGTAATAGGTGTAACAGCGCCATTGGGGATACATAGTGTACTGATCCAGGGCACTGAGGGATGATTTAGGAAACAACGTCATGGCAACCCACCGCAGTTGCTTGCTCTTCAATGCAGCCCATTCCACACGATGACATACCAAACACTTGTTCTCTTTATGGTTTTTACTACATAGTATGGTGAGTGTGGGCTTTTGATAGAGATGGAAAAGCTATGGTCGAAATACCGCTCGTGATGATATTTGTTGATATGGCAGAAAATGCCCTCAGCAAAATAGCGGATAATCCTGAGTATCGAGAGGAGTTGTTAACAGCCACTCAGTCTATCGATGACTGGGTTCAAGAGAAGCTAGGGAAAACCAGCAAACGAACCTTGCAAGAAAGCATCCAATTAGCGATGGATACCTCTATCGTGCGGGACAAGGAGACCATTTGCGCAATTATTGCCGTTGTCTCTACGCTGTACGCGACATCAAGCAGCCTGCGCGGAGCTGTTGTCGGCGGAACACTGCTGGCGCGTTTTGGTGAAGGTGTTTTTCCTCATATTAACAAACAAGAAATTCGGTTTGCTAAGCCAGTTAACGAAAAGCTTTATTCATATTTTTTCAAGCATAACAATGCATCGTATAAAACAGCGTTAAAAGATTTTGATTTTAAAAAACATGCTGATTTTTCGAATATAGGTGTTGGTCAGAGTTCTTGGGGTGCTATCTCGTTGTTCAACGCGCGAGGAGTTATGGAAATATTACTTAATTATGGGCCGACGATTTTAAAAGCAATAAAACGTTTCCTAATCTTCAATCCCACGTAAACTCGATTTGCTATGGAAGGTGCGAATAAGCGGAGAAATTCTTCTCGGCTGACTCAGTCATTTCATTTCTTCATGTTTGAGCCGATTTTTTCTCCCGTAAATGCCTTGAAT
>NZ_JAPCIT010000040.1:0-18638 GCF_027707385.1 Aeromonas sp. QDB54
ATGGCGCGTTAGCAAAGCGGTTATGCAGCGGATTGCAAATCCGTTTAGTCCGGTTCGACTCCGGAACGTGCCTCCATCTTCTCCTCGTTTCATCCCGTAAAGTATTTTCATCACACCAGCCCAGTGTGGATCACTCTGCTCAATATCCTTGCTGCAACAACAGCTGCTCACAGCCCTGTTGCTGCCACTCCCGTTCCAGATAGCGGTTGACCTGCGTCAGGTCCTGTCCCCGGTATTGAAACTGCACTTCGGCCGAGTGTTCGGTCACATCCATCATCTTCTGTTTCAACTGGCCGCATTGCCACATGCTGACGGTGGGTGCTCCCTTGTAGGCCAGCGTGATGCTGTCGGCTTGGTTGAGCTGCCAATCCTGCCATTCCGACCAGAGCAGCAGGCCCAGTATCCCTATGATCGCCATTTCTGCGGGTTTCATCGTACCGACTCCATCTTGAGTGCCAACTCATTAAATCTGGTCGACGGGAGCTGCTTTGCCAGCTTTTGTTGCCTGTAAGTTAATAGATGTAACCCAATTTCACTTTAAGGCTTTTAAGGGATCTTTTTGCAAAAAAATGGGAATCTTGGTGTAGTAATCCTACAAATTGTGGAGTAATCTTTGCTCAGTGGTCTTACCAGCAAGGAGTTCTATCATGTTTCATCCCTATTCCCTGACTCAGATAATTCTTCGTCGCATCTATGTGCTGCTGGTGGGTATGCTGGCCTTCCCCGTGATGCTGTTTCGCAGCGATCGGGCCCGTTTCTACAGCTATCTGCACCGGATCTGGAACAAGACCAGCACCAAGCCGGTATGGCTCAAGATGAGCGAGCGTGGCGAGCGGATCTTCTACTAAGTCAGGTTTCAATTGAAAAAGACAGCTGCGGCTGTCTTTTTTGTCATTAAGTATCGGCCGCCGATGCCCGCACGGTGGTATCGTGCCAATCAAACCCCGCCCTCTGGCGGGGTTTTTTATTGCCTGCATCCTGGGTATTGGCGGCGGCAGGGTGGCGCAGTGCACATTTTCATGGCGAAAGAACATTTGAAAGGGGAATGAAATAACCCTTTAAAAACAGTCTGTTGCCAATTGTGTTTTTTATAGATGTGCCGATTTTGCATTTTTTTTGAAATCAATTCGCCGGCGCTCCGGTTCTATGGAGGGCATCCGGTCGTGACCGATCGGGCACACCACACACAATCAGAAGGAACAGAACATGAACGTTAAAAAGAGCACTGCCATCGCTTCCGCCATGACCGGTCTGCTGGCCCTCGGCGCCCAGTTCGTCGCCGCCCCGGCCATGGCGGCTGATGAAAAGGAGAAGTGCTACGGGGTGGTGAAGGCGAGCAAGAACGACTGCGCGACCAAGACCAGCTCCTGCGCCGGTACCGCCAAGATGGATGCCCAGGGTGACGCCTTCGTGGTGGTGCCCAAGGGGCTGTGCGAGAAGCTGGCGGGTGGCTCGCTGCAACCCAAGTAAGGCTGGGTGCCACGGTGTTGCCTCAGGGGCACCGTGGCCTTCTTTTGGCTGGTTTGCAGCGAGGCTTTGCGATGAACCCCTTGATTGGTATTGGATTGCGCACGCCCCATTACGACGAGATATTGCGTACCCTGCCGGCGGTTGGCTGGCTGGAGGTGCACAGCGAAAATTACTTTGAACGTCACAGCCGGGGTTTTCAGGTGCTGAGCGAGTTGGCCCGGCACTATCCTGTCAGCCTGCACGGCGTCGGCATGTCGCTGGGCTCGGCCGATGCACTCGACCTTGAACATCTGGCCAGCCTCTCGGCGCTGGCCCGCGCCATCAAACCGGTGCGCATCTCGGAGCACCTCAGCTGGGGCAGTATTGGGGGGCGCCACTTCAACGATCTGCTGCCGGTCCCCTATACCCGGGAGAGCCTGCTCAACATAAGCGACAAGATCATGCAAGTGCAGGAGGCGCTCGGCTGCCGGCTGCTGATCGAGAACCCCTCTTCATACCTGCAACTGGCGGGGGAGATGCCGGAGTGGGAGTTTCTAGCTGAGCTGCAGCGACGCAGCGACTGCGCCATCCTGCTCGATCTCAACAACCTCTACGTCAGTGCCTTCAACCACGGCTTTGCATGCCGTGACTATCTGGCTGCCATCGACATCGCTACGGTGGGCGAAATTCACCTGGCCGGTTTTACCGATCAGTCTCTGCCACAGGGGCACCTCTATATCGATACCCACAGCGCGCCGGTGAGCGAACCGGTGTGGGCACTCTATGAGGAGATCTGCCGCCAGCGCGCCATTCCCACCCTGATCGAGTGGGACCTCGAGATACCGCCGCTCCCCGTGTTGTTGGCAGAGGCCGAGCGCGCGAGCGCCATGCTGGACGCCGCCATGGCCACCCATCTTGTGCCGGAGGCCGCCCATGTCTGAGCTGGCTCGCCGGCAGCAGCAGTTTGCCGAGGGGCAGCTTGGCCAGAGCGAGGCCATCCTGCCCCATATCCACTCCCGTCTCTTTACGGCGGATGCCGTGCTGCAGGTTTATCGCAACCACTTCATCCTGAGCCTTGGCGAGGTGCTGGCGGGCAGCTACCCGGCCGTCAAAGCCATGGTGGGGGAGGCGTTTTTCGACGCCGCGGCGCGCGGCTTCGTGCTGGCAGAGCCGCTCTACGAAGGGAGCGTGATGCACTACGGCGCCGGCTTTGGCGACTGGCTTGCCCGGCTGCCGACCACCGCCGAACTGCCCTGGCTGGGGGAGCTGGCCCGCTTCGAGTGGGCACTGGAGCGCACCAGTTTGCTGGCTGCCGAGGGGCGCCACTGGCCGGCCGAGCGGGTGGCCGCCCTGCCGCCAGCTGCCTGGCAGACGCTGGTGCTGATCCCGGCCTGCGATCTGTGCCTGTTCGACAGTCCGCGCCCGGTTGATGCCCTCTGGCAGATGGCCCTGCACGAGGGCGAGACGGTGCAGGATCTAGCGGCTCCCGCCTGGCTAGCCCTCAAGAAACAGCCCGATTATCGGGTATTGCCGCTGAGCCTGAGCGAAGGAGAGTGGCGCCTGCTGGATGGCTGCCGCCAGGGCATTGCCCTGTCGGCCCTGCTGGCACGGGACTCGCAGGCTGCAGAGTCTCTGTCCCGCCTCGTCACCCTGGGCCTGTTGGTCGATGTGACCTCAACGCTGGAGTAAATTCGATGACAAATCACAAGTGGACACTGATGCAACCGGTGGGCCCCGCCGTTCCCTGGTGGCTGAGCGGTGCCCTGTTGCTGCTGGCCAGATGTTGGGTGGCGGTGGCCTTCTTTCGTTCCGGCTGGCTCAAGCTGAGCGCCTGGGACAGCACCCTCTATCTGTTCGAATTCGAGTATCAGGTGCCCCTGCTGCCCTGGCAGTGGGCGGCCTGGCTTGGCACGGCCACCGAGCTGCTGCTGCCGGTGCTGCTGCTGGTCGGGCTCTTTACCCGACCGGTCGCCGCCCTGTTGTTTGCCTTCAACATGGTGGCGGTGATCTCCTATCCCACCCTCTGGGCCGGCGGCTTTTACGATCACCAGCTGTGGGGCTGGATGCTGCTGACTCTGGTCGTCTGGGGGGCGGGGCCGCTGGCCTGGGACCAGTGGCGCCTTGCCAGGCGGGCGTGAAGTCTCAACACTGGTGCTTTGTTCAGGCGCCCACAGGGAGCCTGTTCACTTCAACGAGCGTCACAAGGAGAAGCGCCGATGATCATCCGTCAGGCAACGCAGGTAGACATTCCCGCGTTGGTGACCCTGCGCATGGCACTGTTTTGTGAGGTGGGGGAGCTGAGCGACCCGCTGGCCGACCTCGATCTCTGGCAGGCGACCAGCCGCTACTTCAGCACGGCGCAGGCAGAGGAGAGCGCCCGCTCCTGGGTGGCGGAAGTGGATGGCGAGGTGGTGGCGAGTGCGACCCTGGCCCTCTTCGTGCGTCCCCCCTATCCCGGCAACCTGGCGGGGAGGGAGGGCTATCTGCTCAACATGTATACCCTGCCGGCCCACCGCCGGCGGGGGTTGGCCGGCGCCCTGCTGGATCAGATGGCGGACTATGCCAGGGCGCAGCAGCTGGGCCGGGTCTGGCTGCACGCCAGCGACGAGGGACGCCCGCTCTATGAACGGATCGGTTTTGTGGCCAATCCGGCTTACTTGGAGTGGCAGCCCGGGTGATCCCTCGCCGGGCCTTGCACGTATCAGGCGCAGGCTGCACTGCGAGCCCCTCGCCGGCTGTGGCAAAATATCGGCCAAATTCTGATCGCACCACGGTGCTCAACTAAGATCAGCCTCAACAGGTTCGTGACGGTTCACCCAGCACCGAGTCTTGTGCCCTTTTCCACCTTGTCAGTACAGAGGTATGACATCCATGTTCAACAACAAGCTGAAGGCGCAGTTGCAGGCCTGCCAGGCACAGCTGGCCGAATCCCAGGGCTTCGTGGAGGCGGTCAAGGAAGGGATCGCAACCATCATGTTCACCCCGGATGGCGAGATCCTGGAGGCCAACCAGCCATTCTTGAGCCTGATGGGTTACAGCGCGATGGAGTTGCAGGGGCAGCACCACCGAATGTTTTGCAGCCCGGAGCTGGTTCGCTCTGCCGATTACCAGCAATTCTGGGCCCAGCTCAAGCAGGGCCGGGTCAAGTCCGGCATCTTCTCGCGTCTCAACAAGCGGGGCGAGGTGGTCTGGTTGGAGGCGAGCTACTTCCCGGTCAAGTCGCAGGGGCGGGTGACCCGGGTGATCAAGATCGCCAGCGACATTACTGACAAGCATCAACAACTGCTGAGCCAGCAGGCGATCACCAAGGCGCTGGAACGCTCGCTGGCGATGATCGAGTTCACTCCGAATGGCGACATCATTTCGGCCAATCCCAACTTCCTGAGCTGTCTCGGCTACACCCTGGCCGAGATAAAGGGGCGCAATCACCGCATGTTCTGTGATGACGCCTTCTATGAAGAGCATCCCCGCTTCTGGGAGGAGCTGGCTCAGGGACAGTTCAAGTCCGGGCTCTTCTTGCGGCGCAACAGTCATGGCGATGCGATCTGGCTGGAGGCCACCTACAACCCGATCTGCGACGAAAGCGGCAAGGTGAACCGGGTCATCAAGTTTGCCAGCGACATCACCGAGCGGGTGACCAAGAGCCACGCCGTGCGCGATGCCGCTCAGGTGGCCCATGCCACGGCCCAGGAGACCCTGCGCAGTGCCGAGCAGGGGGCGGATCTGTTGCGCTCGGTGGTGGACACCTCGTCGCTCATCAGCGAGCAGGTGGACAAGACCATCCTGCTCATCAACCAGCTCAACGAGCAGTCTAAAAGCATCGAGGCCATTGTCTCCACCATCAGCAGCATCGCCGATCAGACCAATCTGCTGGCCCTCAATGCGGCCATCGAGGCGGCCCGGGCCGGGGATCAGGGGCGCGGTTTCGCAGTGGTAGCCGATGAGGTGCGCCAGCTGGCGGCACGCACGTCGCTCTCCACCGACGAGATTGCCAAGGTGGTGCAGAAGAACCGCGAGCTGACCGCCAAAGTGACCGACGACATGGCCAGGGTGGCCGGCAGCGCCGAGCTCGGCAAGCAGCAGATCGACAAGGTCAACGAGGTGATGGCGGAGATCCGGCAGGAGGCCAACAACGTCTCGGCGACCGTCTCCAGCCTCTCCATCTGATGCCGTTCAGGGGGCCTGCCTCGTGAGAGGCAGGCTGTCATCCTGGCCGTTATTTCGACAGGCTGTGTGAATGGTGAGCAGTCGATATCCCAGTCTGAACCCCCGCTGTATCGCTCCCTGCTTGTGAATTGCCCGTTGGGGGCGGCCTGTTTAGGCTTGCCGCCTCATTATTTCTGGAGCAAGCGAAGACGATGGCAACGAGAAGAAAGGGCAGGGCACTGGCGCTGCTGGCGGGCATGGTGGCAAGCGTGGGACTGAGCGGCTGCATGGGGCAGATGGGGCTCTCCGCCATGGTAACCAAGGGCAACCTCAGCGTGGTGGACAACCGTTATGGCCGGGCCGGGGTCTTCGTCCTGCTCTCGCCGGTCTACGGCCTGGCGGCCACCGCCGATCTGTTCGTGTTCAACACCATCGAATTCTGGTCGGGCAAGAACCCCATCACCGGCAAGTCGCCGGCGCTGGTGGATCAGAAGCTGGACGCCCTGATCAAGGTCAACCAGCACCTGGATCCGTCCCTCAACAAGGTGCCGCTGGCCATGCTGCCGCAAGGGGTACGTGAGGTGGAGGTGAGCTACCCGGACGAGCGCACCGCCCAGATGGAGGTGCACTACCTGGACGGGCGCAGCAGCCTGATGCGTGGCGAGAAGCGCGGCGCGTTGCTGGACATCTACTTCGACGGCCGGCTGGTGTCGACCCTGACCCCGGCCCAGCTGGAGGAAAAAGCCCGGACTGGCAGCGCCGAGGCGTAAATTCATCTGAATCCAGATCTATTCCTCTCTGGATAAGGTATACCTAGTCAGCAGGCAAGATCGCCATGATGTCCAAGGGAGCAGGCTATGACGGTGAATGGATTGCGGTTGGCAGAGTTGATTGGTTCCCTCAGTCATGCACTCGACATGACAGAGGGACAACCAAGAGGGCACTGCATTCGCTGTTGCTGGATAGGTTCCCGGCTGGCCGAGCGGCTGGCGCTGGATGCCCGGCAGCGCCATGATCTCTATTACATGCTGCTGCTCAAGGATCTGGGGTGCAGCAGCAATGCGGCCCGTATCTGCGAGCTCTATCTCACCGACGATCTTCACTTCAAACGCGACTTCAAGCTGGTGGATGGCTCCCTCTCCGAGGTGGTCAACTTCGTGCTGGGCCACACCGGGTTGCAGGCGGATCTGCTGGGGCGTTTTCGCAGCCTGTTCCACATCTTTCGCAATGGCGATCAGATAGCCAACGAACTGATCCAGACCCGTTGCCACCGGGGGGCGGACATCGCTCGCCAGTTGCGGTTCAGTGAAGAGGTTGCCGCCGGCATTCTCTCTCTGGATGAGCACTGGAACGGCAAAGGTCGGCCGTTGCAACTGGCCGGTGACGCGATTCCGCTCTTTTCTCGCATAGCGCTGCTCTGCCAGGTGGTGGATGTGTTTCACGCTACTGCTGGCCCGGATGCCGCCCTCAAAGAGCTTCGCGAGCGCAGCGGCAGCTGGTTTGATCCTCAATTGGTTAGCGAGTTTGAGGCGTTGGCGGATGACGACTTCTGGCAAGGACTGGCGGATCCCAGATTGGCTGAGTGGGTGTTCGTTCACCCGGCCGGGCAGGGGGAAGTCGCTCTGGATGAAGACTATCTGGACGAGATCGCGGCGGCGTTCGGCCAGGTGGTGGACTCCAAAAGTCCCTACACCGCTGGTCATAGTGGCCGGGTGGCGCTCTATACCGACATCCTCGCCACCCAGATGGGCTTGTCCGAGCAGCGACGACGCTGGCTCAAGCGCGGCGCTTTGCTCCACGACGTGGGCAAGCTGGGGGTGAGCAACGCCATTCTCGACAAGCCGGGCAAGCTGGATGCGCAGGAGTGGGCCGCCGTGCAGATGCATGCCGCCTATACCGAGGAGATCCTGAGTCGCATCGGGGCGTTCGAGGAGCTGGCGCAAGTGGCGGGGGCCCACCATGAGCGCCTCGATGGCAAGGGTTATCCCAAAGGATTGAAAGGGGACGAGATAGCCTTGGAGACCCGCATCATCACCACGGCCGACATTTTTGATGCCATCACGGCCAAACGCCCCTATCGCGGTGCCATCCCGGTGCCCCAGGCGCTGGAGATGATGGCGGAGACGCTGGGGTCAGCCATTGATCCGGACTGCTTTGCTGCCCTGCAGGCGGGGATCCAGGATTTTTCCATCTACCTCCCGTTCGAGCAGCCGCTGGCAAACGCCAGTTAATGTTGGCGCCATATCTGGCTTCAAACCATTGGCCTGAGACGACAACGCCCCGCTTTGCGGGGCGTTTTGCTATGAATGGCTCTGGCTGCGGGGTGGGTGCATCACCAGGCCCAGCAGCCGGCGCAGGTGGGTGAGCTGCTCGGTGAGTTGCAGGTTGAGCCACAGATAGCCGCTGATGGCGGCCTCGCCGCCGGCGTCGATCCGCACCCTACCGGCCGCCTCCTGCAGACGGCTGATGGCCAGCTCCGAGCCCTGCAGCTCGCCGCTTTTGAGCATCAGCGCCAGCTCGCTCATCAGCGCCTCGGTCGCCTGCTGGCAGGCGCGCAGCTCCGGGGTGCTCTGCATCAGAAAGTGGCTCTGGCGATCGCGCCAGTAGGTGTTGGCCAGCATCTCCAGGGTGCAGAGGGTGTTGCGCATGGTGGTCTGGATCGCTTCGAACAGGGCGCTGCCAAGGCGGGTCTCCTTGACCGCCGGGGTCAGCAGGGGGCGCAGACTCACCATCTTGGAGAGCAATCTGGCGTGGCTGTGGGCGAGCCGTGGCCGTTCCAGCACGTTGGGGGAGAGGTGGGTGTGATAGAGCCGCTGGGCCTGCTGCAGGGTGTCGTGCATCTGCAGCCGCCAGTGGCTGTAGGCGCGCTGGGGATAGATGCTGCAAAACAGCAGCGCCAGCAGGGAACCCAGGATCACGTCGGCACTGCGCCACAGGGCGGTTTCGATGTCGCCGGGCATGGCCCCCATGGTGACGCCGAGGGTGATGCCGATGAGCAGCCCCACGTAGGGGCGCTTGCCGAGCGCCAGATAGCCGCACAGAAACATGATGCAGCCGCACCACAGCAGCATCAGCGGCAGGGAGTAGAGCTCGAGATAGAGCGCCACCACCCCGCAGCTGGCGCCGAAGATGGTGCCGACCACCCGCTGCAGGGCGCGCGACAGTACATTGCCCCAGAACGAGATGGGGCCCATCACCACCACCAGGGTGATGAGGGGCCATGTGCTTTCCGGCAGCTTGAGCTCGCGGGTCAGCAGAAAGGTGAGCATGAAGGCGAGCGCGATGCGCAGGCCGTGGACGATGCGGTAGTGACCGTAGATCAGCAGATCGAGCCGGGAGAGGGGGGCATTCAGGCGCAAGGGACAAGCCTCGGATTCATGGGGGCAACCACCCCGCCACGCCCGGCGGGGTGGTCACCGGTATCAGGCCACTCGTCCCTGGAGTGGGTGGATCCAGACCCGCTCGCCGACCGCGATGGCCGGCTGGGCGGGGACGATTTCAATCAGGCAGTTGGCATCGCTCATGGAGCTGAGGATGCCGGAACCCTGCGGCCCGGTGGTGCGCACCCGCAGCACGCCGCTGGCGTCCTGATGGAAGATGCCGCGCAGGAACTCGGTGCGCCCGGGTCGGCTCTTCATCTGCTGCTCGGCCAGTGCCGACAGGCGCAGCGGTTGCCACACCCGGCCCTGCAGGCGGGCGATGGCGGGCTCGACGAATTGCAGGAAGCAGATCATGGCGGCCACCGGGTTGCCGGGCAGGCCGAAGAAGGGGGTCTGCCCCAGCTTGCCGAAGGCGAGCGGACGGCCCGGCCGCATCTGGATGCGCCAGAAGGCTATCTGGCCAAGCTCGGCGAGCACCTGCTTGATGAAGTCGGCATTGCCCACCGACACCCCGCCCGAGCTCAGCACCAGGTCGGCATCGACCGCGGCCTGTGCCAGCTGTTGGCGCAGGATGACGGGATCATCGGGGATGATGCCAAGGTCCATCACCTCGCAGCCAGCCCCGGCGATGAGCGCCATCAGGGTGAAGCGGTTGCTGTCGAAGATGTGGCCGGGGGCGAGCGTCTCGCCCGGTGCCTGCACCTCGTCGCCGGTGCTGAACAGCGCCACCTTGAGCGGTGCGCGTACGCTGAGCGTTGCCTGCCCCAGAGAAGCCGCCAGCCCGAGCTGAGGGGCACCGAGGCGGGTGCCGGCCGCGATGGCGACCGCCCCCAGCGCCAGATCTTCGCCGGCCTGACGCACGTTCTGCCCCGCCTTGATGGGGGCGCTGACGCTGACCCATTCACCGTCAAGCTCGGTCTCTTCGCGCATCACCACGGTATCGACGCCGGGGGGCAGCGGGGCGCCGGTCATGATCTGCACCGCCTGTCCGGCCAGTACCGGCTCGCTGCGCGGCTGGCCCGCCAGCACTTCTCCCACCAGTTGCCAGCGGCCGGCGGCGAGATCGTCGCTGCGCAGGCCAATGCCGTCCATCGCCGAGTTGGCGTGGGGCGGCACATTGATGGGGCTGACGAGATCCCCCGCCAGCACGGCGCCGTGGCAGCGGGCGAGCGGCAGGTCGATGCTGCGGGTAGAGGGGGCGAGTGCATCAAGAATGGCCTGACGCGCCCCCTCGACCGACAGAAAGCCGTTGCCAGCCTCCTGTTCCCGCGTCTGACTCTCTTTGAGCCAGTGGCAGACGAAGTCGGCGATGGCGTCCAGATCATTGATGTCGAGCCGGGGCAGGGCGGTCTCTGCGGGCTGGTCGCTGGCCACGGCGATGATGTCGCGATCACTCGGGAACAGCAGCGGCTTGCCGATGGCGGCGCGGTGCAGCTCGATTTTCGGGAAGTGCTCGTGCTTGAACCCTTCCACCAGCAGCAAGTCGAGGCTGCGCTGATCGAAGCTGGCCAGCAGCTCGCGAAAATCGGCCTCACCCAGATCGGTCTCAACGATGCGGGCGTGACGGCGGCGGGAGGCCACCATCATCTGGCTGGCGCCGGCCTGGCGCAGGCGGTGGCTGTCTTTGCCCGGCTGGTCGATGTCAAAGTCGTGGTGGGCGTGCTTGAGCACCCCGAGGCGTAGGCCGCGTCTCACCAGCAGGGGGATGAGCTGCTCGAGCAAGGTGGTCTTGCCGGTGCCGCTCCAGGCGGCAAAGCCGAGCAGGGGCAGGGTGGGGGCCGGGGTCATGAGGTGGCTCCTTGTCCGGTCGCGGAGTCTGGCAGGCGCGCCTCGTAGGCGGCCAGCTCGTCCGGGCTGTTGAGATTGATGAAGGCATCCGGCTGGTCGGCAAAGCTCACCACCGCCATCTGGTGGCGGGCAAACCAGATATCGATTTTGCGCTCTCCCTCGGCCAGCGCGGCGGACAGGGAGGGGAGCAGGGATTTGTGCAGCAGGACCACCACGGGTTGCAGCCAGTCGCCGTCATGGGCCACCACCAGTTCGGTCGCCGGGGTGAGGGCGGCGCGAAAGCGCGCCATCAGATCGCGGGGCAGGGCGGGGCCGTCGCAGGGCACGAACAGCACCCAGTTGTGGCGGGCGGCGGCAAGGCCTGCCTGCATGCCGGCCAGTGGGCCGAGATAGTCGGGGTTGTCGTCGCCGATGACCGGGGCCAGCGCCTGGTAGCGGGCCTGGCTGCGGTTGGCGTTGATCAGGATCTCGTCCACCTGGGGCCTCAGTCGGTCAAGCACGTGGTCGATGAGCGGGCGGCCCGCCAACTCGACCCAGCCCTTGTCGGCGCCCCCCATGCGGGTGGCTCGGCCGCCGGCCAGCACCACGGCGGAGACGGGAAAGCGGTCAGTACGAGGTTCGCTGTTTGAGGTCATGTCGCTCGATGATTTTCAAAGGAGTGGGTTCGTGCAGCCGGCCCCGGGCGAGGGTCCATTGCCGCTCGCACAGGTCGGTCAGATCGTTGCTCTGGTGGCTGATGATGACCAGGCCGCTGCCCTGTTCCCGCAGATCTTGCGCCATGGCGGCCATCAGGGCAACCGAATGTGCATCCAGATTGGCGGTGGGCTCGTCCATCAGCAAAAAGGCGGGCTGCAGTGCCCAGGCGCGGGCCATGGCCAGACGCTGACGCTCGCCGCCAGACAAAATGCTGATGTGCTCCCGTGCCAGGCTCTCCAGTTCGACCCGGCGCAGCGCCTCGAACACCCGCACCTCGTCGGCGGCGCGATGGCCGAGGGCCCAGGCCACGTTGTCGTGCACGCTGCGATCAAACAGGTAGGGGGTCTGGTGTAGGTAGGTGACCCGACCCGGCCCCGGATCGCGCTTGAGCCACTGGCCGAGCTTGCCGCGCCAGCCAGAGGGGAGGTTGGTGTGGCCCCGGGTCGGGGTGAGCAGGCCGGCCAGGATCTTGAGCAAGGTGGTCTTGCCCACCCCGTTCGCGCCGCGCAGCCAGATGGCGTCGCCGGCCGCGATGGAGAGCTGCTCAATCTGGAACAGGTCGCGCTCGCCAAAGCGCATCATCAGCTGGTGGGCGGTCAGGGCCATGGCGTACTCCGGTGGAGGGACGGTGGGGGCATGGTCGGTTCTTCACATAACCGTGACCGCGACAGCGGTGGGGTCAGCAGCATTTGGTTATGGATGACAGTGCGCTGCGCCATGGTCAGTTCTTCAGATAGCTGTGACCACGGCACGCGGTCAGCAACAGGTTGAGCAGCAGGGCCAGGGCCAGCAGCACTATGCCGAGCGCCACCCCCTGGGTGAAGGCCCCTTTCTGGGTCTCCAGCGCGATGGCGGTGGGGATGTTGCGGGTGAAGTGCAAAATGTTGCCCCCCACCATCATGGAGCAGCCCACCTCGGTGACGATGCGGCTGAAGGCGCCGATCACCGCCGCCAGCAGGCCGAAGCGGCACTCGCGCATCAGCCCGAGCAGCGCCTTGGGCCAGGAGAGCCCCAGGGTGCGGGCGGTCTCCCAGGCGCGCCTATCGCTTTGCACGAACGCGGCGTGGGCCATGGTTGCGATCACCGGAAAGGCGATCAGCATCTGCCCCACCACCATGGCCTGCTGGGTGAACAGCATCTTCCAGTCGCCGAAGGGGCCGGCCCGCGACAGCAGCATGTAGAGCAAGAGGCCAATCACCACGGTCGGTACCGACTGCAGGGTATTGATGCAGGAGAGCCAGAGCCAGCGCGCCGGGATCGGCAGATAGGCCAGCGCGAAGCCGAGCAGCAGGGCCGGCAGCAGCACCAGCCCGAGCGCGAGGCCCGACACCGAGAAGGAGACCCCCACCACCTGCCACAGCTCGGCGTCGCCGCTGAACAGCAGCGCCAGGGCGGCCAGTGTGGTTTCGATCAGGGTCGGCACCGGGCGCCTCCGTCATTCAAGGTGGCGAGGGGCGCCAGGGGCTGGTCGAGCAGGGGCGGCCGTGGCATCACTGCGGCTTGGCGTCGGCCACGAACAGCGGCTGGCCGGCCACCTTGAAGTCACCGATAAGCTGCTGACCATGCTGGGAGACCAGCCAGTTCTTCAGGGTGCGGGCCCCTTCGGTGTTGAGATCCGGGTAACGCTTGGGGTTGACCAGGATCACTTGGTAGGGGTTGAACAACCGCTTGTCCCCCTCCAGCAGCACGGCGAGATCCAGCTTGCTCTGGTAGGCGAGCCAGGTGCCGCGGTCGGTCAGGGTGTAGGCACCCAGCTCCGAAGCCATGGTCAGGGTCGGCCCCATGCCCTGGCCGATGGACTTGTAGCCGGCGAACTCAGGCTTGACGTCGGCCGCCTGCCACAGGGTCTTCTCCTTGATGTGGGTGCCGGACTCGTCCCCGCGGGAGATAAAGGTCTGCCCCTTCTCCTTGATGGCCTGCAGCGCCTTGGCGGCGTCGTGCAGCTTGCCAAGACCGGCCGGATCTTTCGTCGGGCCGACGATGACGAAGTCGTTGTACATCAGGTGCTCAGGCTCGATGCCAAAGCCCGCCTCGACGAAGGCCTTCTCGGCAGAGGGAGCGTGGGTCATCACCAGATCCGCGTCGCCGTTCTCGCCCATCTTCAGGCTCTGGCCGGTACCGGCCGCCATCACCTGCACCGGGTAGCCGGTCTCCTTGGTGAATTGGGGCAGCAGCCAGCCCAGCAGGCCGGACTGTTCGGTGCTGGTGGTGGTGGCGAGGCGGATGGGTGCCTTGGTCTCGGCATGGCTGGCAGCGCTCCAGAGCGGCAGGCTGAGCAGCAGGGCGGAGGAGAGGGCAAGGGCGAGGCGTTTGCGCACTGTGGCTGTGATCATGATGTCAGGGTACCCGGTGATGGAGAGAGGGCAGGACTAAGCAAGCAGGGTGCCAAGCTGACCGCGAGCCTTGTTCGGCCCGGTTTTTAATGTGAAAACAGTCGGTTAAGCGCACTAATTGCGTGATGGCACCGTCGCTTTTAATAAACGGAGTTGGCACTTGGGGCCGGTTAGCGACAAAATGTCCCACAGTTTATAAGGTCGGTGGGACAATCCCGGAACCTTGTTGAATCTGAGGTACTTTTTTCATGACTGCACCCGCCAGCCGCTGGTCCGCCCTCTCCTTGCTCATCGTCGACGACGAACCAGGCATGCGCAGCTTCCTCGCCAAGGCGCTGGCCCGCCGCTTCGCCCAGATAGAGACGGCCGCCAGCGTGGAGGAGGCCGAAGCCCTGCGTTGCCGCCTGCATTTCGATCTCATCATCGCCGACATCCGCCTGCCGGGGCGCTCCGGCATCGAGTGGCACGAGGCCATCGATCCCGCCACCCGGCGCAGCGACATCATCTTCATGACCGGCTTTGGCGACATGGAGACGGCCCTCAAGGCGTTGCGGCTCGGCGCCAGCGACTTCATTCTCAAACCCTTCAACCTGGATCAGATGGTGCAGGCGGTGGACCGGGTCATCGAGCGCCGCCAGATGGAGCGGGAGAACCTGCTGCTGCGCCGGGAGGTGAGCAAGCTGTTCCCGCCCACCCTGATCGGCGACAGCGCCAAGACCCGCGAGCTCAAGACGCTGATCGCCCGGGTCGCCCCCTCCAACGCCGCCGTGCTGGTGGAGGGGGAGTCCGGCACCGGCAAGGAGCTGGTGGCCCGCGCCCTGCACCAGCTCTCTGGCCGGGTGGGGGCCTTCGTGCCGCTCAACTGCGCCTCCATCGCCCCCGAGCTGCTGGAAAGCGAGCTGTTCGGCCACGTGCAGGGGGCCTTTACCGGCGCCCGCAAGGGGCGCGACGGCCTGTTCCGGGTCGCCCACCAGGGCACGCTGTTTCTGGACGAGATCGGCGAGATGCCGCTCGCCATGCAGGCCTCCCTGCTGCGGGCGCTGGAGCAGAAAGCCATCCGCCCGGTGGGGGCCGAGCGGGAACTTTCGGTGGACGTGCGTATCGTCGCCGCCACCAACCGCAACCTGAAGGCGGAGGTGGAGGCGGGCCGTTTTCGTGAAGACCTCTTCTATCGCCTCAACGTGGTGGCGCTGCCGGTGGCCCCCCTGCGCGAGCGGATCGATGACATCCCCGCCCTGGTGCACCACTTCACCCGCCAACTCACTGCCGAGATGGGCATGGGCGCCCTGCACTGGACCCACGAGGACGTAGTAGCCATGCAGGCCTACCCCTGGCCCGGCAACGTGCGCGAGCTGCGCAACCTCATCGAGCGCTGCCTGCTGCTGGGCAAGCCGCCTGCCGAATACTGGCAGAGCGCCAAGCCGGCCGAGTCGGCGCGGGGCGAGGAGGGCTATCCGTTGGAGTGGGCGCTGGCCGAGGTGGAGAAGGCTCACATCCTGCAGGTGGTGGCGAGCCATGATGGCAACAAGTCGGCCGCCTCCCGGGTGCTCGGGGTGGCGCGCAAGACCCTGGAGCGCAAGTTCAAGGAGTGGGCCATCGAATGAGCCGGCTCGCCCCTTGCCGCCGGAGTGAGTCATGAGGCTGGCGCAGATCCCGTGGTTGCTCAGAACCAAGGTGCGCTGGCGTCTGCTGCTGCTCACCTCGGTGCCCATCATGCTGACTTTGGCCGGCATGATAGGACTGACCCTCTACTGGACCCTCACCTACAGCTGGCAGAATCTGCTCACCACGGTGCGCAGCGACCTTGGCGTGGCACACCACGCGGTGAGCGTGCAGCAGCAGCGCCAGGCCGAGCACCTCGAGCACCTGCGCGATGCCTGGGCCTTCCAGCTGCAGCTGCGCGAATCTCCCGCCCGCTTGCGCCAATGGGTGATGCCGCTCGCCGCCAACTACGGCCTCGATTTTTTGCGCCTGCGCAGCGGCAGCGAGCTGGATCTGCTGCCAGCGCAGGATCGCGCGGCCCTCGCCGCCGGGCGCAGCGTCAGCCACTTCGTGGTCTGGTCGCGGGAGCAACTGCTGGCGCTCTCGCCGGCGCTGGCCAGCCGTGCCGTGCTGGAGCGGGAATATGATCCGGTGGCGGGGCAGGAGACCCGCGGCCTGGTCAGCCTCTCGCTGACCCCGGTGATGGGGCGGGACGGCAGCCTCTGGGGCGTGCTGGAGGGAGGCGAGCTCATCAACGGCAGCACCCGGCTGGTGGACGAGCTCAAGGGCCAGGTGTTCGCCAAGAACACCCTGCCGGCCGGCAGCATCGGCACCGTCACCCTGTTTCTCGGCGATCTGCGAGTGAGCACCAACGTGCCCGCCAGCAGTAGTCGCCAGCTGGGGCGGGCGGTGGGCACCCGGGTGTCGGCGCCGGTGCGCGAGCAGGTGCTGGGCCGCGGTGAGCCCTGGATTGATCGCGCCTTCGTCCACGACGCCTGGTATGTGTCGGGCTACGAGCCGCTCTTGGGCGCCAATGGTGAGCGCATCGGCATGCTCTACGTCGGTTTTCTCGAGTGGCCCATCATCCGCACCTACCTCACCAACCTGCTGGAGCTGGGCTCCGGCGTGGTGGTGTTGCTGCTGCTCTCCGGCCTGCTGGTCTATCGCGGCGCGCGGGACTTGTTCACCCCCATCGAGCGGATGCACAAGGTGGTGCGTCAGGTGCAGGCGGGTCAGCCGGCCCGCATCGGCGTGCTGGCTCTCGACCCCGATCACGAGCTGGCCCAGCTTGGTCGCCAGTTCGACGCCATGCTGGATCAGCAGGCGGCGCACCAGCAGCAGCTGGCCCGCAGCGCCGATGAGCTGGAGCAGAAGGTGGCCGAGCGTACCCAGAGCCTTGAGCAGAAGACCGCCGAGCTCGAGCACCACATCCACATGCTGACCCAGGCCCGCCAGCAGTTGCTCATCAGCGAGAAGCTGGCGGCCCTCGGCGAGCTCTGTGCCGGGGTGGCCCACGAGATCAACAACCCGCTGGCGGTGATCCTCGGCAATGTGGAGCTGATGAAACTGGAGCTGGGGGAGGCGGCCGCGCCGGTGAGCGAGGAGCTGGCGCTGGTGCTGGCCCAGATCGAGCGCATTCGCGCCATCACCCGCAGCCTGCTGCAATATTCCCGCCCCGGCGATTACGAGACGGCGCCGGTGTGGCAGCATCTCACCCCCATCATCGAGGAGAGCCTGACCCTGGTGCGCTCCGCCCTGCGCCAGCAGCAGGTGAACCTGGTGGCCGATCTCAGGGCCCAGCAGCCCATCGAGGCGGATCGCCAGCAGCTGCTGCAGGTGCTGATCAACCTCTTGGTCAACGCCAGCCATGCGCTGGGGGAGCAGGGGGAGATCCGGGTCGAGAGCCGCGACTGGCTGGATGACGCCGGCCAGTTGCAAGGGGCCGAGGTGCGGGTCATCGACAACGGCAGCGGCATCGAGGCAGCCATCATCGACAAGATCTTCGACCCCTTCTTCACCACCCGCGCCACCGGCACCGGGCTGGGGTTGGCCCTGAGCCACCGCATCATCAGCCGCTGGGGCGGGGAGCTGTTGGTAGACTCCACCCCGGGGCAGGGCAGCTGTTTTACCATCCGCCTGCGCAGCCACGCCCGGCTGGCCAGCGGCGGCGAGCGCGACCGGCTGGAGGGGTGGCGCATCGCCCTCAACGCCGAGGGGCGTGAGGCAAGCGTCGAGCCCCAGTCATGACGACATCATAAAAAGCCCGCCGAACTTGAAGGGCACGTATTGCCCTCAACGGGGAGGGGGGTGGCTGTCGAGCTTCAGAGTGAGGCACAAAAAAGCCCGTCAATATTGGTCTTGGCGGGCTTTTTTACGGGCGAGTGAGGGGATACTTACTGCGGGCTCCACACCAGCTTGCCGCTCTGGGTCAGGTCATAGCCGCCAAGGCGGGCCGCCAGCTCGCGCCCCTCGGGGGATTGCAGCCAGCCGATCAGCTGCTGCAGCAGGGTGCGAAAGAAGACCCCCTGCGGCATCACCAGATCGAAGCACTCCTGGGAGAGCGGCATGAAATCGAGGCCGAACTCGGTGGCGGTGCTCTGGGCGCCGGGCCCGACATCGGCATCGCCGCGGCTGATGGCGGCGGCCAGCTCCCGCTCGCTGTTGACCTCGATAGTGCGCTCGAGCCGGGTCAGCGACTCCCCCTGGGTTTGCAGCCACTCCTGCAGGGCGCGCTGGCTGCCGGCCCCCTCCTGGCGCATGGCCCAGCGCCAGTCGAGCGCCTGTCTCGCCTCTTTCGGTTGCAAGCCCCGGCGCAGCACCAGCCCCTGCACCCGCCGAAATCCATGAACGATCACCCATTGCCGGTGGCCCTGATACTGCTGTACCAGCGCCGGGTGGCGCAGGTGGGCCTCCTCGGCCTGCCCCCAATGGATGGCGCACAAGTCCACATGGCCGCGCGCCAGCATCGCCAGTCCCTGCCGGGTGCCGCACGGGGTGTAGCCCACCAGAGCCTGGGTGCCGAGCTGCTGGGCTAGCCGGCTGCTGGCGTAGTGCAGCAGCACGTCGTCTGAGCCCGCCAGCAGCAGGCGGTCGTTCATCACCCCCTCGTGGCAGCTGCCGAGCAGCCAGCGATCGAGCAGGGAGCGGGGAAACAGCCACTTGCCGGTCGCCTTGGTGGCGGGGATGCGCGCCTCGTTGGCGAGCTGGTAGACCTTCTTCTCGTTGAGATCGAGGTATTCCGCCACCTGCTTCACGTTCATAAACTCGTTCATGGCTTGTTCCTGACCCAGGGCTGACGCATCAGTGTTTATACTTTGAACAACCCCATACATTCGAACAAATATTGTTCATTCAGACAGCAGAG
>NZ_JAPCIT010000041.1:0-18482 GCF_027707385.1 Aeromonas sp. QDB54
GACACTCTTTATCCGCCCCCGGTCTTCACTTTTAAATGGTTCAGGTCAGGCGACAACTATTCTGACACCGGGGGCGGATTTCGAGTTAGGTTGCACAGTAAACTACCCGACAGACTATGACTGATAAAATTAAACTGCATCAGATTTTAGTCTATTCGATTGTAGACTGCTGAAAAGAGGATTAGCTCAAAGTGCGGGGGGAACTTAAATGGCTCATTGCGCTGAGTGTTTCTACACAATGAGCCATTTAATTGACCCTCTACAAGGGGAGGGAGTGACTGTTGGGGCTTTGAAGAGGCACCTAAGACAATAGGCGTAAACCGCCAACTATTGGGCGGAAGCGACACGTCTGTCAGGCGTCTTTCTTTACCTTGTGGAAGGAGCTGGTGACGTCGTTGCGCCAAGCGTCATAGGCTAGGTGCAGCACTTCTCCCTCAACCCGGAACCCTTCACCATCAAATTCGATCTTACCAATAGTCACTGGGCTCAGTGCCTTCGGCGGCCAAGTCTTCACATCCCAAGAGCCGGATACCAAACCGCAGTTATGAGCTTGGTGTCCGCCCATGCGGGGGGAACGAGCGAATTCTAACAAAGCAGCAATGAAAAAGCCCAGTTCGATCTGACTGACTGACTTGAGGGACATGCGGTGCTCCATCACTGTACCGGCGCAGATCGCCTCGTATTGGTCGATGGGGCGACGTATAGACTCCCGAGCCTCCCCCTTCTGATCTTTGCGATCTTGGATTTGTGCGTCCAATGCCGCGAGCTGGTCAAACAACACCCTTTTCTCGTCGTTCGGAGCCGTTTTCAACTGTTTTTTCAGCTCTTTTTGCTTGTCCTTCAATACTCCGACGTCGGCGGAGGCAAGGGTCTGCTCTTCCAAAATGGTTTGGAGCCGGTTTCTTTCCGACTGATCCAGTGTTTCGAGGAGCTCCGGGGAGCGTTCAAACATGATGGTGCGAGCACCACCACCAAACATGGCCGTTGCATTGGCCGTGATGGGGAAGCCGTTCCCTATGTTAGCTTTTGATGGAAGCCCCCATATGCCGAAGAGACTCAGCATCGGGTTGCCTTCGCGCAAGTGTCGATCAGAGTTCACCTCGTCGTCGGCAGGGGCAGAAATATCTCCCACAATGTCTACCCCTTGGGCCAACATGAAATGCTCTGCCAGGTCAAATGGTGGGCGTTGATTGTCTTCATTGAACATCAACACAACCCGGTGCGCAGCATGGCGCAATGAACCACGGGTAGTCGTTGCAGGCCAATAAGCTGGGGCATCGAACCCGCCATTACGTGGCAGGCGGCCCTGGGTGTTTTTTATGGTGACGGTCAAGGGCTCAACTGCGGTCAGGTGGCCGTCGAAAACAAAGGTACTTTGAGTCATGGAAATTCCTTGTTGATGTTAAATCAGCTGGTGAAGCATTTCAGAACGGACCCTTTGGGGGGCGACAATGGGCATTTTTTCTTTTGAGTAATACGGAGGGAGCAGTGGCGATAGGCCTGGTACCCCATCGATCCCGGATGATACCGGGAGTGGTCGATTAGCCTTATCCAACAGGATAAGGCTGGCATCTTCCTGCATGGGGGTGATGATCAGATTATCAAAGGCTCCCATCTGGCAGTTCTGAGCGTCGTAACCTAAGCCCAGAACGAAAAAATCCAGCAACCCCTTTATCAGGTAGGGATTCCCCAATCCATCGAACACTGCAAAAGGGGCTTGGTAAGCGGGCATCTCCCGCAAGCGTCGTTTGGTCGGTCCTCCCTTGAGCTTGATCTTCACATAGCGTCCTTTGCCGTTGGGGGCAAACATCGCCGGAGATAGTTTCTCGGGAGTATGCCGATCTGCTCTGACGTAGCTGCCGACAGTCAAGCCAACGGCCATCGTGACACCGAATCTCATTGCCGAGGCATGGAAGACACCAAGTTGGTCGTTATAGAGAAGGTAGTTGCTCATTTCCTGCAAGAGTTCTTCCCTGCTGGCAAGTGGGGAGCGCTGGCTCAGAGCCTCAAAAACCAAAGCATCAAGAGTTGGGGGGTAGTCAGTTAATACCACCGGGGTCTTTAACGACATGACCAGGCGAAAGGGTTCAAATTCGAACATCAGAAGTAAACCTCCAATGGAGTTGCAGGTGATTGCTCGCCGTCAGTTAACAGCCCTTTGGCCTGCCGGTACTGTTGCAGAAACCGAACGGGAATGATGTTTCGCAGGATGGCGTGTTTGGACGACAAATCGTGAGACAGTGGGAAACGGGGATCGAGAATATCGACTTCAATGCAATCGTCAGGTGAACGGATCCCGCGGCCAATGGCTTGTCGCATCAACCGAATAACGGCGTTTTGAGTACGCATATACTCCTGCTTGTAGAGCTGTTTACTCAGGTCAGTCTTCTTGGTCTTCTTGTAGAAACTTACCAACGCTTCGACTTCGGAAGTGCGTGGTTGGCCGTAGGCAATTCGAGTGATCATCAGGCGATCGAATCCAACTGAGCCAGCGTCATCGGTGATATTGAGCCCGGTATGGCCCGCAGCGGTGATCATTACTCCCCGGCCATGATGTCTGCATACCTTCTTGAACTCTTCAATCAATGATTTGAGTGGGGTGCCACGCTGGTGGACCAGCACCTGCCGATGCTCAATTTGAGCCAAAACTGCGGCCAATTTACGGCTCTCTTCATGTGAAGCTGTCAGCACAACCACCCGTCCGCATCGGTTGGTGATCTGATGTGCGACTGCTTGCAACCATTTTTCAGAAAGGGCAGGGGCATTCCCCTCAGAGGACGGTCTTGAGTAGATAGCCGGGAACGAGGGGCCCGCCAGAGTCAGGGTCATGCTCCCATATTTTTTCGGGGAGAAAAGGGCAATGGCGCCGAGCATGGTGTCATCAATACCAAGTTCCATTCGCAACGAAGTGGTACCATTCACTGGCTCAGGCGTGATACTCAGTGTGCCGGAGGTGAGGAGAACAGACTCAAAAGCTGAGGTCGCGTATTTCCCGAAGAACCGAACAAACCACGGGGAGAGTGAGACGATGGCCGGTTCCCGGCGTATCAGTGAAACGCCGATCCCCATGGACGAGGTTTGCATCATCAGGAGCTGCTGCTGCAAAGATGTTGAGACATCCTTATCCAGGTTATTCAACCGGCAAATCTTCTCGATCTTTCCAATGGTGGCCCGCGCCAGTTCCGCCAGCTCGGTATCCCAGGCATATTGCTGCATCCCCAGCCGCTCTTGGATTGTCTTAATTGAATTAGCAAGAGGGGCTAATTGCCGAGCTGATAGTTGCTCGCCCAACTGGGAGGCGACACGAACAAGATTCAGGCGCCGCTGAGTCCATTCTTGCAACCGATTCACCAGGGCATCAGCTTCATCAACAATCAGCACTGTCGGCCGTGACTTATCGGCCAAAAGCGCATTATTTCGCAGCATGTCTACTGCGATCATGGCATGAGTTGTGACCACGATGTCGCATTTAGATTCAGCCTGTTGCTGTTCGTCAAATGCCTCATTTTCACACTCAGCCGTCAGGCAAATTTGAGAGGCCAACAAGTCGCAGGGGAGTCCGCCAAACTCATCCTCAAATTCTGCAATCGTCCCTGACCAGTCACGCAAAGTAGCCACTTCGCGCTCCTCTAGGGATGACAGAGAGCGGTTGGTGAGGGCAATATTGATCCGCTTTGGCGATACGAAATTGACCCGTCCGAGAAGACGGCCGATAGACAACGGTCTATGTCCATAATGACGGGCGACTTTGGTCAGCAGCACACTGTCTTTTTCGAGAAGTTGTTGCATCAGTGCGTGGCTGTGTGTTGCGACGATAACCCGAGGGCGACGTGGGTCGCAGAGTGCAAACTGCATGGCTGGCAAGAGATAGCCCAGCGACTTTCCGAGGCCGGTGTCAGCGTGAAGAAGCGATATTTTCCCGGTGTCAGCCAGCACTTGCTCAATCATTAGCGCATATTGGGTCTGCTCATCCCGAGCGATGAGGCCGCCAGCGGCCATCAGCTCTCCGAACTTGGCTGTGTGGATCCCGTCCTCTGGCAAGGGGCTCATAACACCTCCAGGTTCGACAACTGGCCGTAGCCAAATACCCGCTTACGGCCAATGCCATAAACAACAGCCTGCTCGGCCAGCGCAACATCCTTGATCTCAGCAACGACACTGACCGGGTTGCACTGGAGGGTGAAGCTCTGTTTTTTCTTGAGGTAGCGCTCCAGGTAGGGGCTGTTGGCTGAGTGGCTCTGGAGCGAGAGTCCTGCCCCTTCGCACTGCCTGGCTAGAACATCAGGCAAGATGGCCATCGGCAGATTCATCGACCGTTTTTTGGTGGTGCCTGGGATCGGATGCTTGATTGGGAAGCAGAAGTTGAGGTTGAACATGACTGCATCTGCCACGTTCAGTTCAAGTTGTACGGCTTGTTCGCCAGCTAGGCCAAGTTGCGTTGCCGATCGCAAGTAGATAACGGTTGTGTTGGGCTCATGAGGGTGAGCAATCCGCCGCCAGCTATAGGGGACTTTACAGCGCAATGTCTCCTGTACCAAATAATCAAGACGCTGGTGGACCAGATACGGAAGAGACGGGTCAGTTTCACGCAGTTTGAGGGTGTTTTCATAGTAAATCATTGGAGCTTGTCCGCGATGTGAATCAGCTTGAGGCGCTGGTGGGGGTCCGCCGGTAAAGTGCGAAATATCGTGCCGAACGATGGTTTTTTGCTGATCTGTTCACTGGCCTGCTGGGGGGTAATGCGTCCGTTCGAGAGGCCAACGACTAACTTATTGAAGGCGTTGCGTTCCTGACTTGTTAGTGTGTTGAGCCCCCCTGATAGCCGCATGGCCGCATCCAGATTAACCGTGCATTCGACTCGGGTAACTGAATCCATACCGGCGTCACTACAGCAGTAGAGCGCCTGCGGTGACAGAGATATGGTCAACCCTCGCATAAGCGCCGCGGTTTTACGTCCGAAAGATTCGATGTATAGCAGAGGGAATTTTGCATTCTCTGCGATCCATGGCAGGTGACCACCAACGGTAATCTTCACCACATCGACGTGCTCTAAAAATGATGCAGGGAACTTGTCATACACCCCTGGTGGGGCTAGGAGCGTTGAACGCTGAGGCTTACCTGGGACATCTGCAATTTCGTGCACCCAACCGACACCACTCATCATTCCAAAGCGCTGGCCCACCTTCTTGTCGCTTTTCCCGGCAGTTCGCTCATTACCCATGATGTTGGGGTCGGTCACAAACATGGCCTGGCAAGGAGCACAGTGGTTGAACGGCGTTTTATAGCTATCCAGACCTTGATAACCCACACGGTCAAACGAGCTTGCAGGGCGCTTGCAGCAAGAACATGCCGCACCAGTCTTTACAGCTTCTCCCAAGGCTGGAGCCAAAATATGGGTGAGGTTGGCATAAAGAAGATCAATTGGATGTTGCACGTCACCTCCGAGAAACATTCTGAAACAGTTTCACATAAGATAATAGATTTCTTTTTTTTGTAAAGAGGCAGGTCCTTGATAATCGACCGTTTTTAGTGGCCTGGTAGAAACGGGTGCTGTATAAGCTAAAACCTCGGTATGCCGCCCTTTGGCGGGGGTTAGCGGTTTGAGCCAGCGCAAAAACAAGCCAGAGCAGAGCCATGCTGGAGTGCCTCCCAGTGGCGGGGGTTAACAGATGAATGGCAACCTCTGGGGTTGAACGGAGGTAAAGCTCCGGGGGCCATAGCCCCTATGTTGGGAGCGCCATGTTCAGTGACATTTTACCAACGGAACAAAGTTCTGGTGTTATTTCAGGGGGAAGTATGAAGGGTAATATAATTTCATGGAAAGATGAAAAAGGCTTCGGCTTTATAAAAAATGATGAGAATGGCGAACATATATTTTTTCATATATCGAGCGTTATAAAAGGGACGAGGCAGCCTATTGTTGGTGATGCAGTTACATTTGATGTAGGGGTTGATTCCAGCAACCGAAAAAAAGCAAAAGATATTTTTATTGAAGGGGTGTCATTTACCAATATCCCAAGGCGAGTATTTACGGAAAAGGTTAAGCGCGACCGTTTCGATTATTATTGTTACGTCGCGATAGTGTTATCAGTGGCAATAACACTCGCTGTGTATATTAAAATGGGGCAGCCTCGACTGGCATTATTTCCCGCCGCCGTTGCTATAATGCTGTTTTTGTATATCTCCGTCCGTACTAAAAAACCTGCAAATGACATATTCTCATGCGGGAAATGCTCATCAGTGGTTAGACATGACGCAAGAACCATTCGGGCATGGAATAAGGGTGCGTGTAAATTATATTGCAGAACCTGCAATCAGAACTGGCATCGTGAAAAGCCACAAAGGGATAGCACTAAAAAATATAATCGCCCTCAGAAGTCTGGATGTCTAGGGGTATTATTATTTATAACATTCGTGCCGGTATTTTTAATTTCAAGCATCATCACCTTACTGGTGTAGAAAGAAATGTTGAAGCCTTGTTGCCTGGACTATTAACTGAATGAGCCTCATCATAATCATGGGTGAGGCTTTTTTAATGGCCCGATAAAGGGCGAAAAGTGTCGCTCTCAAATTGCCACGCACTGACCGCGTTTCCCAAGTCGATGACACTGAATAGTGTACAAACTTTATTATGCAAGTGACTGATCTGTAGTGTCCGTTGTGTACAAACTTTACTGTCCGAGTCACCGCTACGCCGTGTTTGCTGCGTACAAACTTCATTGTCACTGTACTGCTTGCGCAGCCTAACGGCGCCTGCGGCCACAGTACAGACAACCCCGCATTGCGTACTTCTCCATGCCCTCCTTCACACACAGAGGCTCAAGCGTGTCTCTGTGTGTCTCTACTTATTAAAATGATGCTTTGAAAAAGTAGTGTTTATAAAATAGGATAGTTGGCAGGAAAGTCCTTCATTTTTCACGGAGAGAACGCATGAGAGAGGTGCACTTCATTAGCCAGGTCGAGGCCGAAAAACTGGCGCCGGTTGCCGGTGCGGCGATGATCTCGATCACCGACCCGGACAAACCGGAGGCGGCCCTGGGAGATTGGCAACTCTTGTATCGGGACAGCTTTTACGATGGTGGCTACAGTGAGGACACCATCCGTACCATGAAAGGGTCTTTTCGGATGAGCTACGCATCCTACATTGACTCCCATCAGGCGAAGAACCTATCCAACTACATCGATGAGCTGGTGCAGAGCGGCATCAGCCAGATCTTTGTTCACTGCTACTACGGGGAATCCCGAAGTGGCGCGATTGCTTTGTATCTGTGCAACAAACATGGATTCACCTCGAACAAGCCCATCACCAAGCCTAACAGGACGGTCTACGATCTCCTCTGCTCCCCTTTGAAATATGAAGCACTGATACAGAGTTACGAAACACAAGATGCTGCGCCTACCGAGAGTATCTACACCAAGATATGGGATTTATTGCTCGTGGCTATCGGTGTTAGGAGGTAACTTTGCACCAACGGAACAACCGCGACACCACTGAACTTTCACACGCGAAAGTCATTGTCTTGCCAGAACAAACCTCAGGTGGAGGCCTCCCGCAAGTCACCGGGGGGCTCAGAAGCGCACAAGATAATCCGGCAGTTGCATACCTGATCAGCCTTGGCTCCAGGCGCAGTCGGCAAACCATGGGCTCATTTCTCAGCATTGTTGCTCGGATGATCGGGTACCAAAACCTGCGTGATTGCGCGTGGGAGTCGATGCGGCGGCATCATGTCCAAGCTGTGATCCAAATGCTCAGTGACTCTGACCGAGCGCCAGCTACGATCAATACCTACCTGGCAGCGCTGAAAGGAGTTGCCCTGGAAGCGTGGACAATGAAGCTGATTGATACCGACAGTTACCAGCATATCAAGCAGGTGCGTTCGGTGAGAGGCTCTCGTTTACCCAACGGGCGGGCCCTCGAAAAGCACGAGGTCAGAGCCCTTTATTTCACATGTGAAAACGATCGGAGCTCCAAAGGGCTGCGTGACGCAGCCATCCTTGCTGTTTTAGTCGGGTGCGGACTTCGGCGCTCAGAGGTTGTCGCCCTCGATATGGAATGTGTCATCACCAGGGATCAGGCACTTCGTGTGCTCGGTAAGGGCAATAAAGAACGCATCGCCTATGTGCCTGACGGGGCATGGCAGCGGCTTATGCGGTGGGTGGAGGAGGTTCGTGGTGATCAGCCGGGATCGCTGTTTCAGCGGATCAGGCGGTTTGATGATGTCACCGCCGACAGAATGACTGACCAGGCTATCTATCACATTCTTGAAACGAGAAGGATTGAGGCGGGGCTGGAAAAATTCGCTCCTCATGATCTCCGCAGAACCTTTGCATCGGCCATGCTGGATAATGGCGAGGACATCATCACGGTCAAGGATGCGATGGGCCATGCCAGTGTCACGACCACGCAGAAGTATGATCGTCGGGGAGATGAGCGATTGAAACAGGCCAGTCGGCGACTCGATTTTTGAGTCGGAAGACCAATGTTAATCAGTTGCGCACTCAGAATTTAAGAGGTAAATTTCAGCCACCAATCCTCAAGTGTGCGAACATCGCTGAACGTGACCTAATCTTGATGGTAATTGTTGACTTGGTAAGTATCGCCCCCCCGCAGGTGGGGGTTAACGGGCGTGTAAAGCGTCCAACGTGACTTACAGAAAATCGCCCCCCCGCAGGTGGGGGTTAACGGAGTGGATGCATTTGCTGACTTCCACCGATGAATCGTCCCCCGTGCCTGGGGGTTAACGGTACTCGGCCTGGCACAACATGGACCTCACCCGATTTCTCCCCCGCAGCTGGGGGTTAACGCCGCGAGGGGAGCTGTTGCTATAGCGGGAATGAATCCCCCACCGCAGGCGGGGGTTAACGGCGTCAGCACATCACACAGCTATTGAGCACCAGATCGATCCCCCGCAGGCGGGGGTTAACGGTTTTCGATGATGTCGGTGGCGTTTGCCATCATATCGCCCCCCGCAGGCGGGGGTTAACGGACGCTGATAACGCATATCGACGACGGATTTGAATCACCCCCCCGCAGGCGGGGGTTAACGGCCCGCGGGATAGAGAAGTGGTGCCATCAGCGCATCTCTCCCCCGAGCCTGGGGGTTAACGGTGCCCTTTTTGTGCACAAACAAAAAAATCAAAATCCATCCCCCTGTTACGGGGGTTAACGAAGCGGGACGTCGTGGTGCTGTGCTGCGGCTGCATCTCCCCCCAGCAGGCGGGGGTTAACGTTAGCTTCACACCAGGCCTTGATAGCATCGCCGATCTATCCCTCGCGACTGGGGGTTATCGGGAGGAAGCATGGCACAACAGAACGTTTTCCTTCTTCGATTGAGGGTTATGCGCGAAATGGCCGCCGACACCGACTCGGTGATCTCTGCCGTCACGGCCGAGCTGCCAGTCGGTTTCCCTGAGCACATTAGCAAGGCCATTTTTTCTGGGTTGTCGGCTCAAGCAGCCAAGC
Organism: Aeromonas sp. QDB54; assembly: GCF_027707385.1. Classification (NCBI taxonomy): domain Bacteria; kingdom Pseudomonadati; phylum Pseudomonadota; class Gammaproteobacteria; order Aeromonadales; family Aeromonadaceae; genus Aeromonas; species Aeromonas sp. QDB54. Next base: position 9,464 of record NZ_JAPCIT010000041.1, read on the forward strand.
TTCTGAGAGGGTGAGAAATGGCTGAAATGAGCAATTTTGGGGAAAGCTTCAAGCTTTATTCCGACGGGCAACGAGATCCTGTCAAGCGCACAGGCCTGAACGTCCAGTACACAGAGACTCGGGCCAACTACCCGACAATCAGCATCGAGATCGCTCCCATCCGGGCGGCAGGAGCAAAAGCAGACTGGGAGCAGAAGATCACAGTACAACTGACCAGGGCAGAGCTGACCGCGTTCTGCGGTGTGATGTTTGGGCTCAGGAAGGATGCCACAGGGTCATACCATGGTGACGCCAACAACAAGAGCTTCGCGACATACTGCAACGGCAAGTCCGGCGTCGCCATCCTTCTCATGGCACGAGGGAACCAGTACCAGCACCTCATTACACCCGATGACCGAATGGAGCTAGCTGTATTCGCGATAAGGAGGTTGGCTGAGGCATGGAAGGTCACCCCTTCTGATGCGATTGCGATGCTCCGTCAAGGGGCGTGGATGAGCAAGAATCAGGTAAATTAGAATGGGTTAGATAATGAAAATCCCGCTTGAGCGGGCTTTTCGAAATTTGGGGTGGCCCTGCATGACAGGGCCAGTACGAACCTAGTGTCATCACCAGTAAGGTAGCTGGGAGAGGACGGAGCCTAGAAGTAGAGATCCCGCTAGGTCCTCTTATTTTCAATTGGCTACTCTTGTCTGCTCTTGATTTGCACTTGTTTAATACTGATTCCGCCGCGGTTACTCTCCTCCTGCACCTGACCAAACGGAGAGAAATTATGCGCTATCACTCACCTCTGCACGACCCGCTGACTCAAGATGAACTCAATGCACTTAGAGCCTCACTCTCTGCAAAAGAGTTCCAGCATGACTTATTCCGAGCATTCCTGTTCGTATGCGAGACAGGGTTGAGTTGGGAGGATGTTTACCTCCTAAAGTGGACGCAAATCGATAGGGAAAACCACCTGCTGGTTCACGACTATGAACGAATCAATGGACATCAAACCCAACGCCTTTCGCAGTTCGCATTGAATGTTTTGCCCGAGCAGAGCAGCAGCAAGGTCTTTCCTGATCTACATTTCGAGCTCATTCAAGACCGATATGGGGAATGGTGCTCGTCTGACCTATGGGTCTGGGGGAAGAGATCAAATATCAAGCGCGGGTTTTGTCTTGAGGCTGCTGGGGCCACCTTCGTTACCAAAATGACAGCTCAACACGTTGATGAGCATGAGCTCGCAAAAATGCTGAACATTACCGAGCTCGACTTACGTTGGATTTACCCAATACGTTCATTTAACCCGATTGACCTAATGTTCCTCTCCTAAACGTTGTCCTGAGCGAACAAGGAAACCTGATCGCATCATGCCGCTAAAGTGCTTGCACCACCACACCACCATCTTCGCCTTTGATTTCGATGCAGCAGGTTGGGAGAAACTGAAAGCCAGCAACCGAGCAGATGCCGGCCTCATAATGACATGCTGCCAGGCCCGAGCGGTCCCGAAGGTATCCAAGCTCGGCACCCGGTTCTTTGCACATCACAAGAGTGGCGAATGTACCAGCACACCGGAGACAGCGGAGCACCTATGGGCCAAGACCATCGTCTGTCAGGCTGCCCGAGCGGCAGGGTGGACAGCCGATACGGAGGTAAGGGGCCAAACTCCGGCCGGTGAAGACTGGGTGGCCGATGTGCTATCCACCAAAGGCAGCGCTAAGGTCGCCATCGAGATCCAGTGGTCACGCCAAGGCACCGAAGAGACCCAGCGCCGTCAGCGTCGCTATGCCGACTCTGGAGTGCGAGCATTATGGCTACTGCGTCACCCTGACCTGCTGGTGGAGCGGGGCACGCCATCGTTCTTGTTGGATGTCCGAGCGAGTGAGTCAGCAGCCTTCGTGCGACTCCCATCAAGCCAATTCGATCCGCGCTGGGTCACCAACCGCAACAAGAGCGAAGCGGAATATTGGCAGCAAACCATCGCGCTGGAGACGTTCGTCCGTGGAGCCCTGACCGGCTCATTAAAGTTCGCCCCGGCGATTGACCAGCCCATACCGGTGACCATCAGTGCCACAAAGATCCGGTGCTGGCGCTGTAAGCGTGAGACCTGGACGGTACAAGGGCTTACCCTGGAGGTCAGTACGCGGTTCGCGGGTCACCCAGACCTGCACACGAGCCTTGAAGAGCTCGATAGCGGGGAGGAGACTGCACCGTGGCTGGCTAACTTGTTCCCGGCCGCACTGTTGAAGCAACACGGGATAGGCGTGATCAAGCCGCGCTTTAGCCGCACAGCAGGATGCAGCTATCTATCGAACGGCTGTACACACTGCGACGCCCTCCAGGGTCGCCACTTTGACCACGACGATTACCAGGAAGCGACCGACGTCTGCCAGTATGAAGTCACCCTGAGTAGTGAGTTGCTAGAGCAACTGGCTACCGTGGGCAACGATATTGCCTATCGCTGGTGGTTTGCAGAGAGGTAAACGTGGCCGGTTTCTTCATAAATTAGACCATCATGCAGCGAGGGGTAGAAAGCCCCACACCAACCCCCGAGGCCTACCTTTTACCCCGGCGCCGCTCCACTGAGCGCGTCTCTTCTTTCTCTCTCTTTTTCTCTCTTTCTCAATCTAATCTCCCGCGAGCGCGGGCCTGGCACAGAGGCTGAGCTCGTTCGGGGGTAAGGCTCACCGAGTCCAACATTGTCACGACAAAACATCGGGCTCACCCCTCCCCCGACGCCGCGCAGCGGCGGCGATAGGGTCTCCTACCCCTCGTTGCATGATGGTCTAATTTTGCCTATTCTCTAACCAATATTCTATCGGTACAAACCCCAGATAAGGACCGCCCATGCAGACAAGCTTCATCTCCGAACAGTACACCGCCATCACCCGTGACCTCGATCGCCTCGCAAAACTCATCCGGCGCCTGCCACATCGCGACGCCCGCGTCACGGCCATCACTCCTACGGCCAAAGGCTCCGAGAGTGAGCCCACTACCAGCATTGTTGTCCTGGAACAAACCGGAAACGATGCCCTGGAGCTCGCCGCAGACTGCTACCGGGATCTGCACATCATCCCCCAGCTCTCCCAGAAGTCGGCCCGCCGAACCGTCGGCGTGTTGTGGCTCTCCCCTTCCCAGATCGGCGTGGCCGCCACTGACGAACTCCGGCAGCTGGTGGACCGCATCAACACAGCCAAGGCCAGCATCGAGACATTCATCGTCTCCAGCTATGGCACCCGCCAAGAACGTTTTGAGGCACTCCGGGCCGAATGCCCCGGCGTGATGACCCTGCACCTGTACCGGCAGATCCGGTGCTATGCCGAGGGGGACGTGGATTCTATCCGGTTCACCTGGCAGCAGAAGGACTCGCTCAAGCGACCCGACAAGGATGAGCTGATGCGCCGGATCCGGGTTGAGCTGGAGAAAGCAGGGCCAGATTTTCGGCCGCCGTTGGAGGATCTGCTCGACAAGATTTCCGGCACCCCCGAGGCAGCGCTGCGCGAGCGCCGGGAGGTAAAGGTGCAGCCGGTGGCAAACATCATGGCCGCGGGGGCACTGAGAACGGTGACGGCACCGATGCCTCTGATCCTGCTCCAGGATGCTGATGCCAAGATCAAGATGCTCAAGTCGTTTGACCCGAAGGCTGGGCGCAAAACGCGGAACGACCGTGTGGATTCCCGTGTTATCGGGACGTTTTGCGGGGTCGCCATCGAGGCGTTTCCGTTGTGATGACAGGATGAGAACCTAGGGAAGGTGCGAATAAGTCATATGGCACGAGAGCATTTACTGGTAACCCATTGATATTAAATGACTAAAATTTTCATTTTTTGTTCGTGGGATACTTGTTCGCACTTTCCCTAATCGGGTCAAAGAAATTACGCAGGACTTGCGGGAAGCTGGGCTGCCCATTTAAAGGAACTTTATGTCTGAAAAGATACAGTGGCAGCCGATTAGCATGCTGCCTTTACTTGTTCAAATGGTTGAGGAAGTGCACAGCAGTACCCAACAGCAGACCCTCAACCTGGAGAAAGCAAAGGGTAATCCATTTTTGTTTTCGGCCTGTGAGCTAATCAGAACGGAAAGAGCTTACCAGGAACAGCTGGGTTCGCTGAGTTTATTTCAGCAGCAATGTGAGCGGTGGCTTGCAGAAGACATTCAACCTGAAAACGAAGTGATGGTCATGGATACGCTGGAGAGACTGTTAGAAATGGACATTATGACGAAAACCGTACTTACGCAACTCAAGTCATTTGTTGGTACCTAATGTGAGCCTAGCTAGATGAATTCAAGCCCGATGGCACAGCGGCAAATCTCATTGGCACTGATTGTGAGCCGAGCACTTGGCTTATTATCAATTAATCTGAGTCGGGAAAACCGGATGTAATCAAGCTTGCGGGATTATGTTTGCGAGCCACTACAGGTAGCTATTCATTCGTTCAAGAAAATTCAGCAAGCGCAGCAGCAAGGGGGTCAGGAAGGAAGCGGACATGCTCACCCCGGCCATCGCCATCATCAGCCGGGTGTACTGCTCGGGAGACAGGCCGAACGTGGTCATCAGGACGAGGGGCGAGACGCTCACATAGACCAGGATGGCGGTCACGCTGGCGCTGGTCAGCAAGGCGCGCTGCATGAAGGGGGCCATGCCCAGCAGGGCCAGCGGCGATGCTCCCGCAGGCTGGCGGGCGGGGCGGGTCTCCTTGAGCAGTCGCAGGTTGACCAGGGCACTGATGGCGGCCACCAGCGCCATGCCCACGAAGATGCCGCGCCACTCGAAGTGCGACAGGATGAGATAACCGAGTACGGGAGCCAGCACCGGAATGACGCAGATCACGCCATTGATGAGGGAGAGGGCCATCGCGAGGCGCGCCTGGCTCAGCACATCCCGCAGCACGGTGAAGGTCATGATGTAGAGCGCTCCAGCGCCCACCCCTTGCCAGAAACGCCCCAGATAAAACTGGGCGATGCCGGTTGCCTCCGCCGCCACCAGGGAGGCGACCACGAAGATGAGGGCGCCCCCCAGCACCACGGGGCGCCTGCCATGGCGATCCGCCAGCATGCCCCCCGGCAGCACGGTAGCCGCCATGCCCAGCAGATAGATGGAAAAAGCGGTGTGGATCTGCGCCTCGCTCCCCTGCAGGGTTTGCGCAATGCGGGGGACGGCCACCAGATAGAGATCGATCCCGAGGGGATAGAGGATGATCATCAGAAAAGTACACAGCAGAAACATACCCATGAAGGCTCCATAGCAGCAGGTTTCACCATCACAGGTGCGCTGTCAGCGAGATTGACAACTCAATCCTGCAAAAGCAGAGGAAGATGCCGGGCACTATAGAGCGGGCGGCCTGCCGGGGCCTAGTGACGAGATGGCACTCGGTGGATGCCAATCCGGACATCTCCCGCAGGAGAGGTCCGGATTGGCATGCTCATCGACCCGCCCCCTGCCAGGTCGCCCTTGAGGGGTCGGGTCCGAGGTAACGGGCACGCCGCGATGCGACGTGCCCTCAAGGCTCAGCGACGGCGCACCATTACCTGGCCAGTTGCGTCAGGATGGCGTGGGCCGCTTTCACCCTGGCCGGGATAGGATAGTTGCGGTTGGCCAGCATGACGATGCCGATCCCTTTGGCCGGCACGAAGGCCACATAGGCGCCGAAGCCGCTGGTCGAGCCGGTCTTGTTGAAGAGCATCTGGCTCCCCGACTCCCGGGGCGCCGCCGTCGGATTGGCTTCGAGGATCACCTTGGCCGAATTGCCCGCCAGCAATGTCTGCTCGCTGACGGGATAGGCGTAACTCTCCCAACCCAGTCCCTGGGTCATCCCGCCTACCGAGTAGTGCCCTTTGTGGGTCAGGGAGATGGCCTGCTGCAACGCCTTGTCATCAACCCCGCTGATGTTGGCCTTCACAAAGCGCAGCAGATCCGCCGAGCTGGTCTTGATGCCGTAGGCCTCGTCCGCCAGCATGCCGGGGCTGACCCTGATGGGCTTGTCCTCTTTCGAATAGTCATAGGCATAACTCGCCATGGCCTGCTTCGGCACATTGACATAGGTGTGGTGCAGGCCAAGCCCCGGCAGGAGCGTCTGCTCCATCAACTGGGCAAACGGCTGCTTCAGGCTGCTCGCCGCCAGGTGGCCGAACAGCCCTATGCTGGGGTTAGAGTACTGGCGATGGGAACCCGGCGAGTAGGCTGGGGTCCACTGGCGGTAGTAGGCCTGCATCTTCTCGAGCGAATCCACCTCCTCGGGGAATTGCAGCGGCAAGCCGCCCGCGCTGTAGGTAGCCAGCTCCCCCATGGTGATGCTGTCAAAGGCGGATCCCTTGAGCCAGGGGGCGTGCCGGCTCGCCTTGTCATCCAGTTGCATCGCTCCCTTGACCACCGCATAGGCTCCTAGGGTCGCGGTCAGGGGCTTGCTCACGGAGCCTATCTCGAACAGGGTCTGCTCGCTGACACCGACTGCGCGCTCCCGATCGGCCACACCGTAGTTGAAATAGTGGGCCTTGCCATCCTTGAGCACGGCCACCGCCATGCCCGGGATCCTGTGCTCCTTGAGCAGCGGCCGGATGCTGGCATCCACCACGGGGCGCAGGGGATCGATCGGTGAAGTCTCACCTGCATGGGCCAGACCGGCCCACATCAGGGTGGCCACGGCCCCCCACAGGATGGATTGTCGTTGTTGCATTGCATGTCTCCTGACTGTCGTTAGCAAGGTATCGCCATGGCGGCGACTGATGAGCCCAGCATAGCCCCGCAAGGTGTGCTGCCGATGAGGCTCTGTGAAGTCTGTGTGAAGCCGCCCCCTCTTTTGGGTATAGGGTATAGGAAGTATAAACCACCTTTTTGCTCCTCATCCGAAGTATCTTACCTGAAATTCCCTCACTCGTTTACCGCTCAAGCCCCAATTTTAACTGCCGGTCCAGCCTAAACCGCTCTAATAAGGTTCGATTTGGCGGTAAAATCTCTAGCCTGATAGCTCGAGAGATACAAACTGCCCCACCGCCCCGTTTAAAAGTTGGCAGTGTTGAGCAGTGTTGGATTTGGGGTCGTCAGTCAAAGAGACGACTCTGTGATGGATCGAACAGGCTGGGAGTCAGTGGCGGCGCTCGTTCTGGTGGCAGCTCACGCTGCTTGGCGGCATTCGCCTTGGCTGTTTTCTGTTTCAGATGCTTGAGAATCTGCTCAATGACCTTCGGATCTTCGATGCTGGCAATCACTTTGACGTGACCGCCGCAGTGTTCGCAGACTTCAATATCAATATTGAAGACTCGCTTGAGGCGTTGCATCCAGGTCATGGCGCGGTGGCGCTCTGCAGGACTCTTGTCACGCCAGTTAGTATCGAGACCTTCCGATTTGTCGGGCTTCTTGCCCCGCTTGGCGGGTGTTACTTGAACTCGGTGTTTGCTGTTCGGTGCAAAGACGCCGTGGAAGCGTGTGAGGTTGACTCGCGGCTTAGGTACCAACGCAGCGAGTTTGGCGATGAAGTCCAGCGGCTCGAAGATCACATGGGTGGTGCCATTGCGGTACGGAGTTTTGAGCTCGTAACGCACCTGCCCATTGGCGGTTAATGCCAGACGTTTTTCTGAAACCGCTGGCCGACTAATGTAGCGACACAAGCGCTCAAGCTTATCCCGCTGATGCGCTTCGGCCATCACACCGGCGTGTAGCGAGAAACCAGCATGGTTGGCTACTCGACTGCTTGAGTCGGCTTTATCCTCACGCCCTGGCAAGGTTTGCAGGGTGAAGACTTTGCGCCCTTGCTGGGGGCCGACGGCAATGCGATACGTAACCGAAGCACCATGTAATTGAGTCAGCGTATCGTCTTCGCCCTCTTCCAGTGTCAACCACGTATTCTCGGCATCACGCTCCAAAATCCCACGCTTTTCCATGCAGCGAGCGATGCGATGGCTGAGGGTGTGAGCGAGCGTATTCAGCTCATCGTAAGTGGGTGCCTTGACACGATGGAAGCGTTGCTTGCCATAGTCATCTTCGGCATAGACACCATCGAGAAACAGCATGTGGTAGTGGACATTGAGATTTAGCGCGGAGCCAAAGCGTTGGATAAGAGTCACTGAGCCAGTTTGTGCAGAGGCTTTGGTGTAACCGGCTTTTTTGATCAGATGAGTTGAGAGTGTACGATAGACGATACTCAAGACCTGGCCCATCAGCTGGGGATGGCGAGCCAGCAAAAAGCGTAGCTGGAAAGGAAAGCTGAGCACCCACTGGCGAATGGGCTCCTTGGGGAAGACTTCGTCTATCAGCAGCGCCGCACTCTCGGCCATCCGGCGGGCACCGCAGCTAGGGCAAAAGCCGCGTCGTTTACAGCTGAAGGCGACCAGACGCTCGTGATGACAATCCTCGCAGCGAACCCGCATGAAACCATACTCCAGACGGCCACATTGGAGGAGGTCGTTGAATTCTTGTTGGATGTAGCGAGGCAGGTGTTGACCTTGGGCTTCGAGTGAGGCTTTGAAGGCTGGGTAGTGCTGCTCAACCAGCTGGTAGAGCAGCGTCTGGTCGGGTTGGTGGCGTTCGTAACCGTTTGTTTGAGTGGGCGATTGACTCGCCGTGGCGTTCCTTGCCAGCGACATGGGTATCCTCCGCTGATACTGTGGTTATGTACAGTATCAGCGGCTTGCGTTCAGACGTCCAGTCTGGCCCTAGACATCGCTAAATGCTTAACCCGCAATAGCCCTCACGAGTTGTTATCAGCCACTACCGGTTGAGCGAGAAGGTTTTGGGTTCAGGGTGCTATTGCTCCACCAATCACAATACTGAAGCCCCAACTGTTATCAGTTGGGGCTTTTTCTTGTCTGTTTGCGGCGGTTGCGTTTTATCGGTAGTCGTCGAGCTCTGCACCATCCCACATAAGAGCTTAACGGTGCGATCTTCAACGCCATCACACAAAACTTTCTTTTTCACGCACAGTCAACTTATTGGATGTTTTATTAACAACCCAAAAGGAGATATTTAGCGGGCGGCCGGAAGGTGAATGCTAGGCATGATCTAACCCTCGGTCTCTGGCGTCGCGACTGCGAAATTTCGCGA
>NZ_JAPCIT010000042.1:0-16500 GCF_027707385.1 Aeromonas sp. QDB54
ATCCTGATAGGTCCGAACCAGAGCAAAAACAGGCAGTTTAAAACAGGTTTACGCGACAACTATCTTGAAAAACGCCGCCCGACTGCCGCGAGCAGATCTGCTGTGACAGCCTGCTGCCGGCCCTCGCACAGGAGCAGGTGTGGCTGGCGGGTTATTCCCGTCTCAAGACCCGCTACCGCATCGCGCGCCGCTTTGCCGATGTGCACTGCTTTCTGCTGACCCTGGGTGGCGAGGGGGAGGTGCAGGTGGGCGATCGCCGCGAGCGGTTGCAGGTCGGCGAGTGGGCGCTGATCCCGGCCGGGGAGCCGCTCTGCTACCAGCTTGGTGAGCAGTTGAGTGAGCAGGTGAACGAGCCGTTGGCTCAGCCGTTGAATGAGACGGGCGAGTGGGAGCTGGTGTGGCTGCTGCTGCACAAGGATTCCCCCTGGGATACCTTCGCCAGTCACCCCCGGCTTGGTTGCACCTCCCAGCAGGCCACCGTGCTGCGCACGCTCGAGAACCTCTATGCGGAGCAGGAGCGCCATCAGGACCCGTTGCTCAGCGCCCTGCTGGTTGAGCAGCTCGGCTTCTACCTGCGCCGGCTGTTGCAGAAGGGGGAGGGGCAGCGGCGTGGCGAGCGGCTGGCGCTGCGCCTCGAATTGCTGCTCAAAGAGGCGCTGACCGAGCAGTGGGACATAGCGCGCATGGCCGGTGCCCTGCACCTCTCCGAGCGCCAGCTCTACCGGCTCTGCCAGCAGCACTTTGCGCTGGCGCCCATGGCGCTGCTGCAACGGCTGCGGCTGCAGCGGGCGGCGCTCCTGCTGGCCAGCCGGGCCGACTCGGTGAAGCTACTGGCCGAGCAGTGCGGCTTCAAGAACGAGTACCACTTCTCCACCGCCTTCAAACGCCAGCATGGCCTGGCGCCCAGCCACTATCGCAGCCTGCATCATCCCGCCTTTAAAACCGGACAAGGGTGAAATATTGAGCCACACTGGTTGCTACTGTTATTCAGACGAACCCGATGGCGGCCGATAACCGGAACAAGCGGTGGCGGTTTTCATCGATCAACGGATAGCGGGCTGTGCAGCCGTCTGCCGCTGTCATTTCTCAACATCAGGCTGGAATGCCCCGCACCCTGCGGGGCGGCAAGACAAGGATGGTCTCCCATGCTGCAGGACAGCGACACGATCAGGATCTCGGACGTCAGCGAGGCCGTGATACACGGCATTCTGGCGGTGGTGAGCGACGGGATCTGGGACTGGAATGCCAACACCGGCTTCGTCTATCGCAACCCGGGCTGGTATCAGATGCTGGGTTACGAGCCTCACTCCCTTGGCAACAACGTCTTCACCTGGGAGAGCGTGATCCACCCCGACGACATGGATCGGGTGATGGCGAGCTTCGATGCCTACCTGAGCGGCGCCGCCCCCGACTACCGGGTCGAATATCGCTGCCGCAGTCGCGGCGGCGATTATATCTGGATCGAGGATTGCGGCCGCATCATCGCCCGCAACCCGGATGGGTCGGTGGCCCGGATGATCGGCGCCCATCGCAACATCCACGCCCAGAAGCTGCTGCTGGAGCAGCTGGAGCGGCGCAATCACACCCTGGAGCAGCAGATTGCCGAGCGCACCGCCGAGCTGGTGCGGCTCAACGAGGCGTTGCAGCAGAAGGCGGAGGAGAACCGTCAGCTGGCGGAGACCGACGCCCTGACCGGTGCTGCCAGCCGCTACCGGCTGGAGCGGGCCATCCGCCAGGAGTGCGAACGGGCCAAACGCTTTCACCAGCCCTTCTCCGTCATCGCCATGGACGTGGATGACTTCAAGCAGATCAACGACAACCACGGCCACCACGCTGGGGATCAGACCCTGGTCAACATAGTGGCGCTGGTGCGCAGCCATATCCGTGAAATCGACCTGGTTGCCCGCTGGGGCGGCGACGAGTTCATGGTGGTGCTGCCCAATACCGGCCGGCTTGATGGCCGGCTGGTCGCCGACAAGCTGCGGGAGCTGCTGGTACAGTCGCGGGTCTGCCAGCACTTCGATATCACCATGAGCTTCGGGCTGGCCGAGTACCAGCCGGACGAGCCCATGAGCCAGCTGATGGTGCGGGTGGATCGTGCCCTCTACCAGGCCAAGCTGACGGGCAAGAACCAGATCTGCGAGTAGTCCGCCCATAGCCGGCGTCGATGGTCCGGCGAGCTCGCTGTCATGTCGGATTATTCTGGTTATCCCCCCCGAATGCGTCTTGACCGCACCCTCATCTTGACTCCGTACGAGTACGCTGGTCTGATGCGCGCTCTTTAATCCCCCGCGAGACATGAAACGATGAAAAAGAGCATCCTGGTTGCCCTGACTGCACTGCCGCTGATGGCCAACGCCGGTCTGATGGATTCCCTGACCGACACAGTGACCAGCAGCGTGACCAGCACTGCCAAAGAGATGGCCGGCTCCGCCATGGACAGCGCCTCCAATGAAGCGATCAAGAAGGCGCTGGACATCAAGGAAGGCGGCTCCAACAAGCAGGCCATCAAGGACAAGCTGGGCGCACCGGCCAGCACCAAGACCGAAGCCGGTCTGGAAGTGTGGACCTATGACCTGGGTGCCCTGAACAAGGTTTCTCCCATGCTGGCAGAGACCTCCAAGACCCTGTTCAAGGATGCCGAAGCCGCTCAGAAGAACGTGCTCATCAAGTTCGAAGGCGAGACCGTCAAGACCCTGAACCTGGTCGACAAGACCAAGGCTTGAGTCTGAAAGACGTGCATGAAAAAAGGGGCCCGCGGGCCCCTTTTTGCTGCCTGATGCTGGCCGTCAAACCTTGAAGCGGTGTACCAGCGCCAGCAACTGGCGATTGGAGCTGAGCAGCGCCGCTGCACTCTGTTCGGTGTGCTGGCCGTTTTCCAGCAGCAGGTTGAGCATGTCGCGAATGCTCACCATGTTGCGGTTGATCTCCTCGGTTACCCGGCTCTGCTCCTCGGCGGCGGTGGCGATCTGGCTGCTGAGGTCGTGGATCCGCACCACTGAGTCGGCCATGTTGTCGAGCCCACCCGTCACCTGGCCTGTGGTATCCGCTGCCGCCTGACAGCTGCGCTTGGTATGTTCCATGGCGACCACGGCTTCGGCGACGCCCTGGGTGAGGCGCGACAGCATGCTGCCCACCTCGGCCGTGCTGTTCTGGGTGCGCGCGGCCAGGGCACGCACCTCGTCGGCGACCACTGCGAACCCGCGTCCCTGTTCACCGGCCCGCGCCGCCTCGATGGCGGCATTGAGCGCCAGCAGGTTGGTCTGGGCGGCGATGCCGCCGATCACCCCGAGCACGCTGCCGATCTGCTGGGCATCCTCCTGCATCTCCAGCACCTTGGCAGCCGCCAGATCCACCTCGTCGATCAGGGCCACCACGCTGGCGGAAGCCGATCCCACCACGGTGCGTGAATTGGCGGCCTGGCCGTTGGCGGCTTCGGTGAAGCTGGCCGAATCGCTGGCGTGTTGCGCCACGCTGTCGGCGGTGGAGCTGAGTTCGGTGAGTGCGGTGACCACCTGCTCCGTTTCGGCGGCGTGTTCGTTCAGGATCCGCCTGGCCTGACCGGTCTGCTGATCGAGGCGTGCCAGCTCCTGGGTGATGAGATCGGTGGCGTCTGTCACCTGTACCATCATCTGCTGCAGATAGGCGATAAAGCGGTTCACCGACAGGGCGATGTGATCCAGCTCATCGTGCCCCTTCACCTGAATGCGGGCTGTCAGGTCGGCATCACCGGCACTGAGGGCATCGATATTCTGCTTGAGGGTCTGCAGCCGGTTGCCGAGTTGACTGACGGCGAGCAACATCAGCCCGAACAGCAGCCCTACCAGTGGCAGCTGGATAGAGGCCAGGGTGGTGAGCACATCCCTGCTGTCTTGTGTCAGCAGGCTGGTTGGCAGGGCAGTCGCCAGCAACCAGGGCGTCCCCTCGATGGCTTGCAGCAGCAGGGTCTGTTCCTCCCCCTGATCCTGGAAAGTGGTGCGCAACTGCGCCTGGCTGCGGGCTTGACCGAGCAGGCCGGCAATGGCGCTGGCGAAGGGATAATCGGCGTGAGCGGAGAGGTTGCCCAGCACCACATCACCGTTCAGGCGGGCGTTTCGACTCAGGATCTTGCCGTCCGCCTCGACGATCATCACCTGGCCACCGATCTCCTGCTCCTTGCTGGCCACCAGATCGTTGAAGAAGCCCAGGGTCACGTCTATGGTCGACACCCCGTAGAGGGCTCCATTGCGATAGATCCCCATGGCGCAGTTGGTTCTCGGCTGCTGGCTGGCGCCGTCCTTGTAGGCGGCGGCCCAGGCACACATGCCTTGAGGGGCTTGCTGTCCCGCCTTATGCCAGGGCTGTTCGAAGTAGTTGGGGGCCTCAGCCGAGTTCCAGTAGCTGTTGGGGATCAGCTTGTTGGCTGTATCTCTGTGATAGAAGGTGCTGAACTTGGCGCGACCGGCTTCCCGCTGATCCGGCAGTGGCCAGATGCCGCCGCCAAACACCATGGCATTGCCGTATTGATCGATCAGCGCTGGCAGCAGGGCATCGATCTGTTCGCTCGGCAACTGGGCGACCAGCTGAGTGATGCTGCGGGACTGGCTCTGCACCCCGTTGAGCTGATCGCGGATGTCGGTGGCGATCTCGCTGACCCGCAGTGCCACGTTCTGTTCACCGGCCTTCTGCAGCGCCGGTTTGATCCAGAGCTGGATGCCAAATACCGTCAGGGCACACACCAGCGCCATGAATCCCACAAAAACGGCGCTATAGCGCCCCTTGATTGTCCCCAGACTCCACCCCATAACGACTCCTGTCTTTTGTTGGTTCGCGGATGCGCGACCTTGTTATGCGAGGCGCCATTATTAGCTATTTCGAACATAAAACGTTTGTTATCGCTCACAGAACCCGGAGCAGGGAGGAAGGGAAGTGAGGGATGTTGGAGTGGATCTCGGCGGGTAACCGGCCGAGCGGGAGGGCGGAACGAAAAAAGGGTGGCCGAGGCCACCCTGTTTCGGGTCGAAGTGCGTTTACTGATGCGCTTCGGCGAACTGCTTCATCGCTTCGGCGTGCTTGGTCATGCCGTCGGCACGCAGGCTCAGGTTTTTCACGAATTCAGCCTTCTTGGCCGGGTCTTCGATCTTGTCGTAACGCTGCTGCAGGTGAGTCTGGATCTGCTCCGGCGTCATGTTCTGCATGCGGGCCATCTTGTCGTGGCGACCGCCATGGTGCTTGCCGCCCATCATGCCGCTGCCATCCATCGGGCAGTCGGTCATCATGCCGGGCTGGGCGGTGGTGACGGCTTCGCTGGCGGCATAGGCGCCGAGCGGCAGGCCAAGGATCAGGGTGGCGGTCAGCAGGGTCTTGGTCAGTTTTTTCATGGTCTATCTCCTTGCGGATTGAGTTCGGGGTCGGCTTGCTCGCCTTGACCCTAAGTAAACACCAGACTGGTGTCTGAACTTTGCCAGTTGAAGCCTATTTTGTAGCAGAGTGTGACACGGTGACGCTGTACAGGGCTTGACCGGGCGCATGCTGGGTGGGAAATAAAAATACCCCGTCAGCGTCGCCCGCTGGCGGGGTATTTTTAGGCTGGGGCCGGCTTAGCGCTGGCGACCGCTGCCGACGCTGTAGGGCATGCGATAGCTGCTGCTCTCGCCGTCCAGGCTGAGGGTCAGGTCACCCTGGGCCCGCATCGGCAGACGCACCTGCTGCATCCCCTGCAACTCGGCAGGCACCCGCTTGAGCACGTCGCCGGTGGCGTTGCGGATCACCAGAGTGGGGTGCGCCTCATTGCTGCTGACGGCATCGTGCCAGTTGACGAACAACAGGCCGGGAGCGGCACTGACGTCGGCGGGCAGGGCGGCCTGGGCCAGGCCGGTGTGGGCCAGGCCGGCCAGCATTAACAGAGTCAGGCTCTTGTTGATCATGATATTGCTCTCCTTGGTATGACTCGCCGCAAGATGGCGGCAGAAAAGTCAGGGTGCGCAGCCGCCGCCTGGCGGCCACACATCATGACGAAGGGGATTCGGTCGCTCCCTTGGCATCGCCGCGGCCGGGGGCCCTGTCGGCGGGGGATGTCTGCTGGTGGTCCGGGGGGCTCGCCGGTTGGGGTGAGCTGCCGCTCGCCTTTCTGGCAAGGGCTTCGCTGGCGGCAAAGGCCAGCAGCAAGGGGGTGGTGAGGGCCAGCATGGCCTGTCTACTCCTGCAACCGATGGGATGGCCACAGTAAACAGCCGGCTTGTGTCTCAATTTTGCCGAACGGGCGCTTTTTTGTCGCAGAGTGTGGCATCTTGCTGATCTGGCACACTTTGACACAAACCGCCCGGCAGATTTTCGTATACTCGTGCCAGCTCTAACAGGAGAGGCCTCATGAACCAAAGCAGCACCCACATTCTGGTGGTCGACGATCACAGCGAGATCCGCGATCTGCTGAAGCGTTTTCTGGAACAGCATGGCCTGCGGGTCAGTTGTGCCCGGGATGGCAAGGAGATGAAGCGGCTGCTGGAGGAGCGGGAGTTTGATCTGCTGGTGCTGGATCTGATGATGCCGGGGGAAGACGGCCTGACCCTTTGTCGCGAGCTGCGGGCCAAGTCCAGCCTGCCCATCATCATGCTCACCGCCATGGGGGAGGAGACCGACCGCATCATAGGGCTGGAGATGGGGGCCGACGACTACCTCGCCAAGCCGTTCAATCCGCGCGAGCTGCTGGCCCGCATCAAGGCGGTGATGCGTCGCACCCAGGTCGAGCCGCAGCCGGCGGCGGAGACGCTGACCCGGGATCTGCGCTTCGATCGCTGGCTGCTCGACATCAACCGGCGCGAGCTGGTGGATGAGGAAGGGGTGGGCCTGAGCCTCTCCACCGCCGAGTTCGACCTGCTGCGGGTCTTTCTGGAACGGCCGCAGCGGGTGCTGAGCCGGGATCAACTGCTGGATCTGGCCCGTGGCCGCGAGGCAGTGGCGTTCGACCGGGCCATCGACACTCTGGTGAGCCGGCTGCGGCGCAAGCTGGAGCGGGATCCCAAGAACCCGGAGCTGATCAAGACCATCTGGGGCGGCGGTTACCTGTTCGCCGCCGATGTGACCCAGGTATAAGGCCGTGGGGATCCTCAAGCGTGGCTGGTCGAAACTGTGGCCCAAGGGGCTGACCGGCCAGATCATCCTGGTGGCGCTGGCCGGGCTGGTGTTGATCCAGCTGCTCAGCATCCAGATCTACCGTTCGGATCGGGAGGAGGCGCTCGGCTACATCAACAGCCGCAACGCCATGCAGCGCATCGTCTCCGTGGTGCGGCTGCTGGCCCTTTCGCCCCCCTCCCTCTATGACGAGATCATCAAGGCGAGCCGCAGCGAGACCCTGCTGCTGCGCATCGCCGACGAGCCGCTGCAACCGGACAACCGCAGCCCCCGCTTCGAGCAGCTGGTGCGCTCCCGGCTGGGCTACCCCTCGACCCTGATGGTGGAGATCAGCGCCGAGCTCAAGCAGGATGCCCAGCGCAGCCGTGCCTGGCAGCACCACAGCCGGATGATGAAGGATCGCAAGGGGATGCCGCCACCGCAGGACATGCGGCTGTACGGCTCCATCCAGCTGCCGCGCGGTGGCTGGCTGCAGTTCAGCTCGCTGGTGGACAAGGAGTCGGCCAGCTGGTCCTGGCAGACCACCCTCAACCTGATGCTGGTGGCGAGCCTGGTGATCGGCCTGATGATCTGGCTGTTCCGCCGCGCCACCCTGCCGCTCAAGCAGCTGGCCGCCAATGCGGATCGGCTCGGCCGTGGCGAGGATATAGAGCCGCTGCGGGAGGAGGGGCCGACCGAGGTGCGCGAATCCATCCAGGCGTTCAACCGCATGCACACCCGGCTCGATCGCTTCGTGCAGGACAGAACCCGGATGCTGGCGGCCATCTCCCACGACCTGCGTACCCCCATCACCAGCCTGCGGCTGCGCACCGAGTTTCTGGACGAGGGGGAGGACAAGGAGCGGATCCAGCAGACCCTGCAGCAGATGGAGCAGATGCTGGCGGCGACCCTCAGCTTTGCCCGGGAGGAGGGACAGCAGGAGGCGACCCGGGAGCTGGATCTGGTGAGCCTGCTGGAGAGTCTGTGCGACGACTATGCCGACACCGGCCAGCCGGTCACCTGCCTGGCCGAGGGCAAGCAGGTCTACGCCTGCCGCGCCAATACCCTGCGCCGGGTGCTGCAAAACCTCATCGGCAACGCCATCAAGTACGCCGGCAGCGCCGAGGTGTCGCTGGAGCGCACCGACAGCGAGCTGGTCATCCGGGTCTGCGATCAGGGGCCCGGCATCGATCCGGCCAGGCTGGAGGACGTGTTCAAGCCGTTCGTGCGGCTCGACGAGGCCCGCAACACCGAATCCGGCAGCGTGGGGTTGGGGCTCTCCATTGCCCGCACCCTGGTGCACCAGCACGGCGGCGAGCTGACCCTGCACAACCGGGAACAGGGCGGACTGGAAGCGCGCATCAGCCTGCCGCTGTAAGAGCGGCGGGAGCACGGCGGGGAGGATGGCGACGAGCCGCCTCCCCGTTTTTTATCTTGCACTTATCTGACTGAAATCACGCCTATTTCATACTCGCTCATGCTTGTTCTTCTATGCTGAAGGTGGCGATAATCGATGGCCGCACAGACGGCCAAACAGCAAGGTTGGTGCAGGGATGGCGGGCGATTCTGGTTTTCGGTGGCGAGTCTGGTGCGGGGTGTGGTTGTTGCTCTTGGCACAGGCGTGGCCCGTGTTGGCGAATACGCCCCTCAAGCCGCTCATCGTGACCAACTCCAAGGCCTGGCAGCCCTTCTCCTACCTCAATGAAGAGGGGGAGCCCGATGGCCTGCTGATCGATCTGTGGCGCGAATATGGCAGGGTCACCGGTCGTCCGATCCAGTTCAAGCTGGTGGACTGGCAGGCCTCGCTGGACCTGGTTCGCAACGGCCAGGCCGATGTCCATGGCGGCCTGCTCTGGTCGCCGGAGCGCAATCTGGTCTACGACTACGGTCAGGCCCTCTCCCATGTCGACTCCCAGCTCTTCTTCGCCAACTCCCTGCGTGGCTCGGACGTGAACTACTACCTGCTGCACGAGAGCGTGGGGGTGGTGACGGGGGGCTACGAGGAGTACTACGCCCGCAAGCACTTCCCCACCACGCGCCTGCGCACCTTCGATGACAACGACGCCATGCTGCGTGCGGCCTTCAGCGGCGAGCTGGATGCCTTCATCGCCGATCTGCAGGTGGCCAACTTCTACATCTACACCTCGGCGGATCCCACCCGCTTCATCCCGGTGCGCCACCTCTACAGCGACGAGATCCGCTTCGCCGTCGCCAAGGGCAACCAGGCGCTGCAGCAGGAGCTGGAGCAGGGCTTCTCTCGCATCGGCGAGGCGGATCGGGAGCGGATCGTCCGCAAGTGGATGCACATCGAGACCGTCTACCCGGTCCACCTCTGGCCCTGGCTGCTGGCCATCGGCGGCCTGGTGCTGATGGCCTACATCATCCAGTTGCGGCGGGCGGTGGCGAGCCGTACCGCCGAGCTTATCCAGGCCAACGCCAGACTGGAGCGTCTTGCTGGCACCGACTCCATGACCGGCATCCTCAACCGGCGGGCATTCTTGCCACTGCTGGAGCAGCGGCTGGCCAGTGGTCAGGCCTCGGCCCTGCTGCTGTTCGATCTCGATCGCTTCAAGGGGATCAACGATCACTTCGGTCACGGGGTCGGGGACGAGGTGTTGTCGGCCATGGTGGCGCAGGTACAGCGGGTGCTGCCCGCCAGCGCCCTGTTTGCCCGCATCGGCGGGGAGGAGTTTTGCATCAGCCTGCTGGTGGCGGACATGGCGACGCTGCAGCAGTGGGCCGCCCGGATCGGGCGGGAGATCAATAGCCACAAGTTGCCAACCAGCGCCGGTGCGCTCGGCATCTCCATCAGCACGGGGGCGGTGTGGGTACCGGCAGGAGGTGGGGCGGAAGGTCGACGGGTGTTGTTGCAGGCGGATCAGCTGATGTATGGTGCCAAATCGCAGGGGCGCAACACCTGGCAGGCGGCCAGCTACGTGAAAGAGGTGGCTGGCGAGGGGGGAAAATAAAAAACCGCCGCCCAGGGCGGGCGGCGGCGTGTCATCAGAAGTTGTAGGTCATGCCCAGGGTGTAGCGACGACCATCCAGCACGGTACCGAAGCTGGTGTAATCCACCGTCTTGTCGAACAGGTTGTAGACACCGGCGGTGACATCCAGGTGTTCGTTGGCCTTGTAGACCAGGCCCGTGTCGAAGAAGGTGTAGGAGGGGGTGCCCTCGGCCATCTTGACCCGGCTCAGGTAATCGGAGGTCTTGCTGCGGAAGTTGACCCGTGACCAGAGGCTGACGGTTTCGGTGGTCTGCCAGTCAACCGTGGTGTTGAACATGTGGCGCGGCATCTGGTTCAGCGGCTTGCCTTCCATCGCACCACTCTTCTGCTCGGACTGGGTGAAGGTGTAGCTGGAGGCCAGCGACCAGGCGTCATTGATGGTCCAGTTGGCCGTGCCTTCCATCCCGCGCATGTTCGCCTTGTCGACGTTGATGCGGTCGCTGATGAAGTCATAGGTGTGACCGTTCAGGGTGCAGGAGGGATCGTTCTTGCTTTCGCAGCGGCGGATCTCGGAGATCTTGTCCTCGAAGTCGGTATTGAACAGGGTCAGCCCTGTGTTCAAGCCTTGCTGACCATCCCACAGCAGGGCGATCTCCTGGCTCACACTGGTTTCCGGTTTCAGTTCCGGGCTGCCAACCAGCATGCCGTCCTGGGTGCCACCGCCGGTGGCCTGGCCCCAGTTGGCGGCCGACATGCGCAGATCCGGTGAACGATAGCCGGTGGAGACGCCCCCTTTCAGCGTCCAGGAGTCGGCCAGGTGCCAGACCCCGTACAGACGCGGGCTCCAGTGGGTGCCGTAGTTCTGGTCCTGATCCATCCGCACGCCGCCGGTCAGGGCGAAGGTGTCGGTCAGCGACCACTCATCTTCCACGAACATGGCCCAGCTCCAGCGGGTCAGCTGATTGGCGCGGTTGGCCACGTTGAGCTGGTTGCCCTGATCCTGCAGATCCTCGTAGCGGTACTGGCCACCCACGCTCAGATAGTGAGCCCCCAGTTCAAACTGGGTGTGGGTATCGGCGATGGTGTTGATGAGCTTCATCTGACGGCCGGGGTTGGTGTTCTCTTCCCGCTGCAGGTAGCTGGTGGAGGAGCCGAAGTCATAGCGGCCGTCGTGGGTGATGGCGAAGTTGGTGCGCTCGTAGGTGCTCAGGCTGGGTTTTGACTTGGCCGAGAGAGACTCACCCGGTGTGCGGTTGCGATCCTGCAGGCCGCGACTGGCCTCGAAATCGAAGCGGTTGTGCTCGTCCGGGGTCAGGCTGAAGACGGCCGTACCGCTGCGCATCTCCTGCTCGGCGAAACCGTTCTGGAACTGATCCTCGCCGCGGTGGGAGAGCTGGCCGTTCACCCGCATCCCCAGCAGCCCATCCACCAGGGCGCCGGCGGTATAGGCGTTGGTCTGGAAGATGTCGCCGGACTCCTTGTTCTCCTGGAAGGTCGAGTCGGCATGCAGCGAGCCCTGCCAGGCCGTCATGCTGGCGGTCTTGCGGGTGATGA
Organism: Aeromonas sp. QDB54; assembly: GCF_027707385.1. Taxonomy (NCBI): domain Bacteria; kingdom Pseudomonadati; phylum Pseudomonadota; class Gammaproteobacteria; order Aeromonadales; family Aeromonadaceae; genus Aeromonas; species Aeromonas sp. QDB54. The sequence continues at coordinate 11,592 of NZ_JAPCIT010000042.1, forward strand.
CGTTGATGACGCCGCCCATGGCGTCAGAGCCGTAGCGGGAGGACATGGGGCCACGCACCACTTCGATCCGCTCGATCGCCTGCAGCGGCGGCAGCCAGCCCTGCTCGATGCCGGGGCCGTCGCTGTTGGGACGAGTGCCACGACTGTCGACCCGTTTACCGTCGACCAGCATCAGCGTGTACTTGGAGCCCATGCCACGAATGCTGATATCGCTGCTGCTGCCACCGCCGGTGATCACCACCCCGGGCACATCCTTGAGGGCGTCGGTCACGTCGCGATAGGCGCGTTTCTCCAATTGCTCGCGGGTCACCACCGAGATGGAGGCGGCGGTATCCTCGATCTTCTGCTGGAAGCCGGAGGCGGTCACGACCATGACCTCCTGCTCGGCGGCATAGGCGTGTGAGGCGAGGGCGGCGAGAATGAGCGTGGTCAGCTTGTTGCGGTGCATTGTTATCATGTTGGCCTGAACTCTTTTAGTAAGAAGATGCATTCATCCTTTGGGTGAATCGATGGGGCGGTCTCATCGCATCCCGCGTGAAACCAGGACCAGAAAAGGTTCAATTGGATAATCACCAAGTCGGTCGGCTGGCATTGTAGTGATCGCTGGATGATGTGTAAATGATAATTAATCTCATTAATATTGTGCGGTTATCCTCTCACCAGCAGATACGGGATGAGGAGCATGTCTGGCGCGGTGACGGGAAGCGGAGGCGGGACAGTGAGAAGGTTGAGAGGATCGGCAGAGGGGGAATGGCAAATGGCAGACAACAAAAAACCCGCCGAAGCGGGTTTTTTCAATTCTTGCAGCGGATCGTTCCAGCCGGCATGAGCAGGCGGACCGGATCCCCGGCTTGAATTACAGAGCTACTACGTTAGCAGCAGCCGGGCCTTTCTGGCCTTGCTCGATGGTGAACTCAACGCGCTGACCTTCGTCCAGGGTCTTGAAGCCCGGGGTCTGGATGGCGGAGAAGTGAACGAACACGTCTTTGCTGCCGTCGGTCGGGGAGATGAAGCCAAAACCTTTCTCGGCGTTGAAGAACTTGACGGTACCAGTCATTTTGTTGGACATGATAATTTCCTTAAATAGTGTTTAAAGTGCCAAATGGCAATCTATGATTTTTCGTCAGCAATACGTATGGGGAGCACTAAAGAAGGAGAATTATTTGATAAGAAGAATCATGGATAATTCTTATACTAATCGCTGCTTTACTAAAATGACTGCCTAACATAACCAGGTCTGAACTACCGAACCATCGCAAAAGATTAAAACATGCCCATTTTCTTAAAGCAAATTTTATCTCGCTGCGAGTGGTCGGATATCGACGCAGCCACTCCCGGTGTGGGTGTCTGCAGCGCAGGATCCTGCGGCGTTGCAGGTCGCTGGACACACCATGGCAGAGGGTTGTTCTCCGCCATGGTGTGAGTTGGCTGGTTGAGGTAGGTGGCGCTTGGGCGAGAGGATTGGCCGTCAGCGTTTGCTGCGAAACTTGTTGCTGACGGAGTCCACCCAGCTGAATGTCTCTGGCAAAACCTGCTTGCTGGCTCGTTCCTTGGCCTTTTCCCGTGCCAGTTTGGCGGCCACTTTGGCGGCGGCAGCACGGTCTGCGACTATCTTGAGTCTACCTTCCTCGCGGATGCGGTTGCGCTCGGCATTGCTCAGTTGATGATCTGCATTGGCCTGTGCTTTTTGGAGCAGCAGGGTGATCTCGGCCTTTTCGGCATCGGTGAGGTCCTTCATTTCCAACTTTTTCACGGCGTGCTCCTGATGGCGGGAATAGTCCACCCTACCACACCTGCCGGCCGTTTATTGCACAATCGGCACCGTTTTCGAATACCGGCCCATCTGATGGTCGTTGTCGAAGGAAATGGCCTGTCGCATTCCCTTCGCACGGCTCATCGTCGTTAACCATGCCCGCTCGGTTCAACATGGATCAGCACGACGGCGTGGGGGAGGTGTCGCATGATGCCCTGCTCTATCCGATCGCAGATGGCGTGGGAGTGTTCGATGCTCATCTCTTTTGGCAAGGTCAGGTGGAAGTCGATGTGACGACGGCGTCCGGCCTGACGGCTGCGCAGATCGTGAAAGCCGCCATGCTCCGGGCAGCACTCCTCGATCACTTGGGTGGTGATGGCCAGCTCTTCCTCGTTCATGCTGTGGTCCAGCAGGGGTTGGAAGGCCTGCTTCAGCATGGCGATCGCCTCCTTGAGGATGAACAGGGCGACACAGATGGCAACAATGGGGTCAAGCAGATAGAGGTTGTAGCCCAGTCTGGCGGCAATCCAGATACCGAGCAGGCCGACGGCGACCCCGAGCGAGGTCAGTACGTCAGCCTTCAGGTGCAGTGCATCGGCGGCCAGGGCCACGGACTCTTCCTCCTTGGCCACCCGGTAGAGGTAGGCGGAGACGCCAGTGTTGACCAGCGCGGAGAACAGCATGACCAGCACACCGAGACCCACCCCCTCGATCGGGGTTGGCGTGATCAATTTGCCGACGGCCTCGAATATTATCCAGCCGGCTGCCAGCAGGATCAGCAGCGCTTCGATCACGCCGGAGACGTTTTCAATTTTGTCATGACCGTAGGGGTGGCGTTGGTCGGGGGGAATATCCGATTTACGTACGGCCACCAGCGCGATCAATGCCGCCACCAGGTCCATGGCCGAGTGAATGGCCTCGGAAATAATACTGACGGATCCGCTCAGTATGCCGGCAAATATCTTCATGATAATCAAGGTGATATTGGAGCAAGCTGAGACCAAGGCCGCTCTGGTTTTTCTGGTCATGGGACGTCCTTATTCTCACTGGAATATTTTCACAAATAGGGCTGGATAATATCAGCTTGTCCTGTGTGGCGCTGCTTTGGGTTGTAACTTTTTGTTTCTGGCGAGAGTGAGAATGCTTATCTAAATTATCTCTCATTATTTAAAGAGAATTCATTTTGGTATTCAGTGGTTTATTTCACACCACCATGAAATAAATCTGTTTGGCGTTATTTTATAAGGAATATATTGCTTCTCCGGCCGTTCATTCCCCAGCCGGATCGGGTAAGCGGAAGCGGGTAAACACCTGCTGCCACTGGGTGATGGGATGAGGGTGGATTCTTGCGCAAGATTAGGGGTATGCTGGACTGAGTGCGATCGCAGGATCGTCACTGAAAGCGTACTGTAGTCTACGATTCGGATGGCATGCTGGAACCTGGGTTCCAACTGTCTGGGTAACATTTTTGGAGTTTGATGATGAGTAACAAAGAACATCACAACGGCAAAGATGCCAAGAAAAAACCGCAGATGTCACTGAAAGAGAAGCGCGAAGCCAAACGTCAGAAAGCAGATCTGAAAAATGGCGGCGCGATGAAGTAACGCTCCCCATGCTGTAGTTCCTTTGGAGCCAGTAACAAAAAGCCAGCCTTTTCGGGCTGGCTTTTATGTTTTCAGGAGGCTCAGGGCGTGGCCCCGTAGCGGGCAAATATACGCTGATAACGGCCATCGGCCCGCATGGCATCGAGCCGGCGATCGAACCAGCGCTGCTGCGCCGCCTGGCGAAAGGCAAAATGGTAGTGGGTCGGCGCAAACAGATCGTATTGCCGGACCCGGCCGGGAGCATAGAGCTCGGCCCCATATTTGCTGTTGGCCAGCTGTGCCAGATAGTAATAGAAAACCCGCTGCTCCAGGATCACCGCATCCACCCGCCCCAGCATCAATCTGTGCACCTGCCCCTGCTGTTTGGCGACCTCTTCGTAACGGGGATTCTGGTCAGCCATGCTGGCAAAGGCACCTCCCAACACCTGACGGGCCCGCTGGAAGGCACTCACCCTCAGCGTCTTCATGTCGTCCAAGGTGCTGATGTGGGTTTTGCCGAGGGTGAACACCCGATTGTGGAAGGCGATCACCGGCTGCGACAGGAAGACATCGTGCAACATGCCGGGTTTGACGTTGATGATGGCATCGAGCTTGCCGGACTCCAGCATGCGGAAGGTGCGCTCCAGCGGCAGGTATTCGAATTGAGGCTCATAGCCGCTGTCCCGAAAGGCCTCTCTCATCAGGTCGAGCTCTATCCCGCGACCCTCTTCTTCGATCACATAGGGCGGGATGGCGAAGCTAACCCCCACTCGCAATGGCTCGCCGGCCAGCAGCAAGGATGGCAGCAACAGGGTGGCGCAAGCCGCCACGCACAACAAGATTCGATACCAAGACCCCATGCGTTCTCTCTGGCAACTGGATTGCCCCGATCATAATCCCAAGGCGAATGATATGGGGACGTATGGCTGGCAAGACCGGCCAGGAGGCTGGATTGCGCGCCACGTCTGCGTCAATAACAGGCAAAAAAAGGCCCTGCATGAACAGGGCCTCCGGGATCTGACGTTGCTTAGAAGGGTTAGCGTCACCTGATAAGAGGCAATTCTAAATATAATCAATATATTTCAACATGATAATGACATTTTCATTATTATTGTCAATTATTTTGTTAGGTTTCCCACGGTGTGGAAAGGAAAACTTTACACTTTTGGGCCACGGCTCAACATGAGCACATTTATAGTTGTCTCGCCAGAACGGTTTCTTTTGACGCTGTCCCAATTACGTGTTGAAAGGCTAATCTTGAAGTAGGCCATCACCTTGAGGTCTACCATCATGGATACCCCTGCCTTTCAACACCTGTTATCCCTCTTTCCACAGCTTACCCAGCGCCAGCGTCGTGTTGCCCAGCAGCAGCTCACGGCGCCACAAGCCATTACCTCGCTCAATACCCAGTTACCGGCATGCAGCGGTTGCCCTCATTGTCAGGCCGATGTCTCCCAGCTGGCGCCTTGGGGATGGAGTCGGGGATTGCGCCGCTAGGGGAGCCCGCAGAATTCGGAAAAAATCGTACGCTAAGGTTTTCCGGGCATCCGTAAGGGCCGAAACTTCCCGTCTT
>NZ_JAPCIT010000043.1:0-15752 GCF_027707385.1 Aeromonas sp. QDB54
AGTACTGAACATAGCTCCAAGACTACCTCTTAAGTTAAGAGGGGCGAAGTGTCTGGATCTTCAAGGGGCCAATCTAGCTTTTGACTAGCGCGGCACCTGCAATTGCACCTAGAGCGGTTGCTGGCACACCGAGCCAGTAGTTGCGCTGAACCCATGTGTCTTCGGCATTGAAATGTCCCTTGCTCGAATACATGGCGTCTTCTTCTAGTCGCTCAGCCTCTCTGTAAAGCGCAGAAATTTTGATTTGATCCTCTGTAGATATTTCGGTCATCGCGCCCTCCCATACCAGTTCCTTCTCATGCCGACGCCCCAGGCTGTGGCGGTACCTTCGGCGGCATAGCACCCCGGTGGTAGGTCGCATCGAACACAGTGTCCGTCAGCCAACGCTTGAAATTTGGGTTGTCACTGAACTGCTTGAACAGTTCGGTGTGGTCGGACAGTAACTCCAACACCACGCGGTTGAGCGCCTTGTCGTGCTCCAGTTTGGCGTTTTGCTTGTCGGAGTTCGCCTGCGCGTTCTGATAAGCCTTGTCCTGCGCCACCCGCGCCGGGATTTCCTCTGCAATGACCTTGCGGATCTTGTCCTCGTCCTTCCACTCAATGTTGCCGAACAGGTCGTTGAAGGTTTTGATGATTGCGGAGAGCTTGTCGATTTCTGCCTCGCCCTTACCGCCACCGCCGCCCTGTGGCACTGGCTCAACAGTGGCATCGGCGTCGGCCATTCCCATCTTCAGTGCCGCTTTGGCCTCCACCCTGTAGCTGTCCATGTCGATGGTCTCCAGCACCCCCTTGGAAAGGTCTTCCTCTTTGGGGGCAGGCAGTTTGGGGATGAGGAAGTTCAAGAAAATCGACAGTTTCTCCCACGTCGGATGGCCGTAGCTCAGGATTGCGGCGAGAAAGCCGTAGCTGCGAACAAAGGCCTTGGCTGTGCCCTTGAACTTGACCTGTTCATCCTCGCCGAGCGTGTCGGTGTATTCGGCCACGCAAGTATCGAGGATGGGGTCGAGCTTGTCCCGGTCTGCACCGCCCAAGTACAGCGCCACCAAGTCTTCTACCTGCTGCCAGCTATACACCTGCTGCCCGTCGAGTTCAGTCTTCAGATCGTGCAGCTTGTTGGCATCGGTTTCGCCGGTCTGGATGGTGGCGCGGTAGTAGTCCTGGAACGCCGCCTTCACCGCCTCGCCGTTGTCGGCGAAGTCGAGCACGAAAGTGTCGTGCTTCTGGGGATGTGCCCGGTTTAAGCGTGATAGGGTCTGAACCGCGAGCACGCCCGCCAGCGGCTTGTCCACGTACATCGTGTGCAACAAGGGCTCATCGAAGCCGGTGACGAACTTGTTGGCGACAATGAGGAACCGATAAGGATCCTGCTTGAATTTCTCCGGAATGTCCTTGCTAGGGAATTCGTTCAAGTCAGCTTCGTTCTTCTTCTCGCCAGCGATCTCGAAGTCACCCGAGTACGCCACGATGGCCTTGTACGGGCTCTTGATCTGTGCGAGGTAGCCCGACACCTCACGCCAGTAGTCGATAGCTCGCGCGATGCCGTTGCACACGATCATAGCCCGCGCCTTGCCACCGATCTTCTGTTTGCCCGCAACCTGTGCGATGAAGTGATCGACCATGATCTCGGCCTTGCGGCGGATGGCCTTGTCGTGCGATTCAACGTAGTGGCGGATTTTCTTCAGCGCCTTCACCTTGTCGAATTCCGGGTCGTCCGCCACCGTCTTGGCCACTTGGTAGAAGCTGTTATAGGTGGTGTAGTTCTCAACCACGTCGAGGATGAACTTCTCTTGGATAGCCTGCTTGGTGGTGTAGGTCAGTTCCTCTGGCGAGCGGAACTGCACCTTGTCGCCGACCAGCGTCTTCTCGCCGAACAATTCCAGCGTCTTGTTCTTGGGGGTGGCTGTGAACGCGAAGTAACTGGCGTTGGCCAGCAGCTTGCGAGAGGCGATGCGCTTCTCGATTTCCGCGTTGACCGCATCCTGCGTGCTGTCTTCCTCGAATTCCTCCTCGGAAATCTTGCCAGTCGTGTCGGCATCGGCTGCTTTGCCGCCGAGGGCTTCGTGCATCCGCGCAGTAGTCTTGCCGCCTTGACTGGAATGCGCCTCGTCGATCAACAGCGCGAAGCGCTTGCCGGACAGGTCGCCCAGCTCATCAAGGATGAACGGGAACTTCTGAACCGTGGTGACGATGATCTTCTTGCCCTTCTGCAAGAATCCTCGCAGCTCCTGTGCGTTGTCGGAGTGGCCGAAGATCGCCGCCACGTGGTCATAACCCTTGATGGTGCGGGCGATCTGCGAGTCCAGCGCGCGCCGGTCGGTGATGACAATGATGGAGTCGAATTGCACCGCCAGTGGGTCATCTTTGCGACGCAACTCCACCAACTGGTGCGCCAGCCAGGCAATGGTATTGCTCTTGCCACTGCCCGCCGAATGCTGGATCAGATAACGCTTGCCCACGCCGTCGTTGTGGGCGCGGCGCAGCAGGGCACGTACCGTGCGCAACTGGTGGAAACGCGGGAAGATCTGTTTGCGCTTCTTGCGTTTCTTGCCACTGGCGCCGGTTTCCTCTTCTTCCACCACCTGCGCGTAGCTCTCGATGATGTTGGCCAGCGACTTGCGGGTCAGCACCTGCTTCCACAGGTAATCGGTCTTCAGACCATCCGGGTTGGGCGGGTTGCCCGCGCCACTGTTCCAGCCCTGGTTGAACGGCAGGAACCACGACGCCTTGCCTTTCAGCTCGGTGCAGAACGCGGCCTCCGCGTCATCGACCGCAATGTGCGCCACGCAACGCCCCAACTGGAACAGCAGCTCCTGCGGACTGCGCGTGGTCTGGTACTGGACAATAGCGTCGGCCAGGGTCTGTTTGGTCAGCGAGTTCTTCAACTCGAAGGTCAGCACCGGCAGGCCGTTGATGAAGATTGCCAAGTCCAGTTCGTTGCCGGAAGCGTTGCTGTAGCGCACCTGCCGGGTGACGCTGAAGATGTTCTTGGCAAAATTTTCCGCAGCGTTGGCATTGCCCGGCGTAGGCAGCAGCTTGTAGAGATCGACGTGTACCGGCCCGTGGCTCACCCCCTTGCGCAGCACGTCCACCACGCCGCGCTTGGTGATCTCCCCTTGCAGGCGGTGCAGGAACTGGGTGCGCTTGATACCATCCGCCGCCAGCTCCAGCGTGTCCACCGCCTTGGATTGGGTGACTTGCAAGAAGGCCAGCAACTGCGCCACATCCAGTGCCACATCGCGGTTGTAGTCGGTGGGCTTGCCCTGCACATAGCCGTTGTGGGTGGCGGCGAAGTCCGTGGGAGCCAGCTCATGGCTGTACTCGGGCTGCGGCACGCCGGTCAGGCCGCGCACCACGCGCGCCTCGAACCAGCGCTCGCTGGAGTCAGTCTTCGCCATCGCTATCCTCCTCTTCTGTCACATCTTCCTGTTCATCGCCGAGCGCTGCCAGTGTTGCGTCGTCCACCACGTCCTCCGGACCGGGTTGCCAACCGCGCACGTCCACTTGGCCGGTGACCACATCGGCAATCAGGCGCTCACGGTATTCGCGGATCAGTCTGATTTCTTCTTCGGTGCGGGCGATGGCCTCATCCAGCGGCGTACTCTCTGTCTTGATGTGCTCAACGATGGCCTGCTGCTCATCCACGGTCGGTGGCAACGCCACAGGGAAGCGACCCAGCACTGTTTCTGCGATGGCGGGGTAAGCAATGCCGATGGAATTTGCTGCCACTCGGTTCACAAAGGCACTGCTCTGGATGATGTAACCGAGGTATTCGGGCTCCACACTCTTGCCTGGCGTGAGCACAGCAAAGCCGGTGGATGCGATCAGGTCATCCGCGTCCTCACTTACATACCAGATGGCCTTCAGGTACGTCCGCACTGTCGAGATGATGGTGTCGCCTCGGCTTAGAACTCGACGCGCTCGGGACGGGGCGGACTCGAAACGGATGCGCTCAAGTTCCTTCGCCAAGCGCCCGGTTTGCACCGAGCCGATGTCTACGTAGCGGAATTCAAAATCCGGACTGGTTTTTTCGCCCAGCGTGCTGGCATTCAGCCTCACCCAACGTTTAAGCGGCTTCACTTGCCAATGCTCAGGCACCTCGCCCAACCATTCGATGCTGGAGGGCTTGAGCGTGACAGAAGGATCTAGGCCACGCGTGACGGCGTGGTCGATGATGCGCAGCTTTTGTTCGGTGAGCAGCTTGATCAGATCCCGCTTGGCCTTGATAAAGCGGGCGATGTGCGCGTCCTGCGCGCGCAAGTAGGCCACGATCTGGTCTTGCTCGGGGCGTGGTGGCTGGATCAACGCGATGTCGAGGAACTGGTTTGGGTACAGGCGCAGGCGCGAGGATTGAATACCGGTCGACCGCCCGATGTATTCGGCCACGTAGGCTCGCGTACGGAGCAGGTAGTCCAGATACGCAGGGTTGAAACTGTCGGTAATGTGTGGACGGTACACGCCATAGGCTGGGCTGACGATGCCCACATGCCTACTCGCACCAAGTGCCGCCATCCACGCCCATAGCGTGTTGATGACGATGTCACCAGGTTGACACAGCTTGGAGCCGACGTAGCTCGCAGCCTTGAACATAGTGACCTTCTTCTGGCTGCGTGGGGTAACGCCGGTGAGGTGAGACACCGACAGCAGCTCTTCCTGTCCGGTCTTCGAGCGCTCATCTACCTCGCGGAAAAAAGTCTTGGCGCGTTGCTCATTCCAGTGTTCCGGCACAGCGGGCAACCAGCGCATCTTAGGCTGCCGGTAGTTCGGGTATGCGCTCATCACCGTCATTGCGCGCCCCCCACGATTTTGTGCAGCAACCCCTCACTCTGCTGTTCCAGCGCGAGGATGTCAGCGCGGATTTCCGCCAGTGTGCGCAGTGGTGCGGGTTTGTAGAAGTAGCGAGCGAAGGAAATCTCGTAGCCGATCTGGGTCTTGTCCAAGGCGATCCAGGCGTCCGACGCGTGCGGAAGTACTTCACGCTCGAAAAAGGCGTCAATACCGCCCGTCTCCTTCAATGGCACCTGCTCGGTGTCGCGCAGCTCGCTGTCTGGCTCGTACTCGACAATGAAGCGATCCTTGCCCACGGTCTCTAAGTATGCTCCGTCGAAGCTGGGTTCAAAGAAGTCGCTCGATTTGAGTTTGGTGCGTTTAGCCAGAACCGGCGGCGCAGCGTCATCTCTCCAGCTCACCGCCTTGTAAATGACCTTTTTCTCGGGCGCGCTGAGCTTTTTTCCCTCTGCCTTCAACGCAGAGTCGAAGCGGGTGCGGAACTCGTTATGGTCGTCGAATATGGCGCTACCTAGCGTCTTTTGCACCCGTTGCGCCATTTCCATCAAAGACTTGTCGCGCAGCCAGGTCGCTGCATCGAGCAGCTTCTTGCGGCGCTTGGCGGGTACTGCCTTACGCGCAGCGGGAGCTTCGCTCTCATCGTCACTGTCTTGGCTGTCGTCATCTTCGTTCTCGTCTTCGCCTTTCAACCATGCCTCAATGGCCGGTTTGTGCTTGGCGAACTCGGTATAGAGTGCCTCGCCGTGGGTGGCGTAGATCTCGGCTCGCAGCGCCTCGTCACCAGACGCAAAGCGCAGGGGCTCGATGCGTTTGTCAGAGAGCTGGCTTTTCAGGCGCAGCGGGCGCTCGACGGTGATCTTCCAGTAGCCGAAGTCCTGGGTGCCGAACCACTTTGATTCAGCCGTTTCCTGCTCGCTGTGCAGATACAGGTCAAGGATGCGGGCAATGTCGGCCTCGCCCAGTTCGCAGTTCTTCTTGCCGAGGTTGCGGCGCAGCGGCTGGAACCAGCCACTTGCGTCGATCAATTGCACTTTGCCACGACGCGCTTCAGCCTTCTTGTTGGCCAGTACCCAGATGTAGGTGGCGATGCCGGTGTTGTAGAAAATGTTGAGCGGCAGGGCGATGATGGCTTCCAGCCAGTCGTTTTCCAGCACCCAGCGGCGGATGTTGCTCTCGCCCTGGCCCGCGTCGCCGGTAAACAGCGCGGAGCCGTTATGCACCAGCGCGATGCGGCTGCCCAACGGCGTGTTGTGCTTCATCTTTTGCAGCTTGTTCACCAGGAACATGAGTTGCCCGTCGCTGGAGCGGGTAATGAGCTTGAACTCAGGATTGCCCGCGTGGTTGACGATGAAGCGCGGGTCGTTGAATTCCTTCTTGCCGCCCATGCGATCCAGATCGGTCTTCCAGCTCTTGCCATAGGGCGGATTGGAGATCATGAAATCAAATTCGCGCGAACGGAACTGGTCGGCGGACAGGGTGGATTTGTCCGAGCCTCCGACAATGTTCTCGGCCTCTTCGCCTTCGCCCTTCAAGAGCAGGTCGGCCTTGCAGATGGCGTAGGTTTCGTCGCTGATCTCTTGCCCGAACAGATGGATGGACACTTCCTTGCCATGCTGCTCGGCCAGTTCGTGTAGCGCCTCCTCGGCCACCGTGAGCATACCGCCGGTGCCGCAGGAGCCGTCGTAGAGCGAATAGGTGCTGGATTCGATGCGCTCGGCTACCGGCAGGAACAGCATCTTGGCCATGAGCTGCACCACATCACGCGGGGTAAAGTGCTCGCCAGCCTCTTCGTTGTTGTCTTCGTTGAAACGGCGGATCAGCTCCTCGAACACCGTGCCCATACCGTGGTTATCCAGTGCGGGCAGCTTGATGCGGCCATCAGCATCCTTCACTGGCAGCGGCGCGAGATTGACCTCTGGGTCGAGGAAGTCCTCGATCAGGTAGCCGAGAACATGAGAATCCACCAGTTTCTGAATCTGGTTGCGGAAGTTGAACTTGGTGAGGATCTCCTGCACGTTGGGCGAGAAGCCGTCCAGATACGCAATGAAGTTATCGCGCAGCCGTTGCCCCGCCGCGCTTGCTTTCAGCTTGGCCAGAGTGAATTCCGAGACGTTGTAGAAGGCTTGGCCTGCCGCCATGCGCAGCGCGCCGTCCTGTTCGGCCACCTTGTGGGTGTCGAGGAATTTCTTGCGTTCCAGCACAGTTTCCTTGGTGGCCTCCAGTACGGCATCGAGCCGTCGCAGTACGATGAAGGGCAGGATCACGTCGCGGTATTTGCCGCGTACATAGACGTCGCGCAGGCGGTCGTCGGCAATGTTCCAGATGAAGTCGGAAATCCACTTGATCTGGCTTTGGTCTTGTTGTTGTTTCTTCTGCATCGATACGTTCCTCAATTCGCCGCAGCGCCGGTGGCATTTGTCAGTGGCGACGGCGAGACTTCATGATCTTTGAGTTCGCCCACAAGGCGTTCCTGGCGCTCTGCCAGAAGCGTGGGCCTCCACGCGTTTTCTGAGCTGACTTCCTGCGTTAGCACGAAGGGCGACACCTTGCCCTTACCCTTGAAGTTGGCATCCTTCAGTTTGTCGTGGGCTACAAAGTGCCTTGGTCATTGGTTTTCTTCTTTCTATCGTTTCTTGACGTTGCTCGGGGCTTGGTAGCCCGGAGCCAGCTTGGCGTTCTCGACGCCGTACAGCGCCAGTGGATCGCTAAGCCATAGGCGGTACTGCTCTTCTTTGAGGTGATGGTCGGGCGAGCAGTCCACACTCCAGCGCAGCAACATGTAACCCGCAACAGCTGCTCGCACTCGCATTCGTATCGAGCAGCCAACCATCCCGTAGTCCATCTTGATGATTTCGGGGCGGGCGAGACGCGGGTGTGGCACCAAGTCCAGCTCCACGATCCGCGTCCACTGAATATCGTTATCCGGGCGCTCATTGGCTTTGGGCTCTTCATCGACCAACACGGGCGCTTCCATTCGAGTGACAGCAAAATCGCGGAACTCACCACTCTTTCGATCAAAAGCCCGGACATGCCAACGCAGGCCTGAATCAACCAAGGCAAACGGCACGATGATCCGGTCGGACTCACCGTTGCTCATCGAGTGGTAGCGGATGGAGACTGGCCGCTTGGCGTGGATCGCCCGGCATACTGGCGCCAAGACATCCATTCTGGGGTTGCTCAGGGCGGTGGGCGACTCGCACGGCAGCAGTGGTTGCGTTGCGCCGTTTGCGCCCTCGCCGAAGCCCTGCGCCAGCGCCGACAGCACGCGTTGAGATAGGTGGTCGAACAGAGGGGAGAACGTCTGCGCGATGCGGTAGATCTTGTTGCTACTGTCAAAGATGATGTTATGCGGTGCAATTTCCCGGTACAGGGCAAAGTCGCGTGTCGCCCCTGCCGGAGCCACACCGAAGCGCTCAATCAGGTCTGGGCGACCGATTTCACCGAAGAAGTAGAGTCGGAAGTCGATGTAGGCCAGCCGCTCACGCTGGACCAAGCTCAAATCATCGAGCCGCTTAGCGGAGGAACTAGGCATGAACTACCACTACAGGGGGAAATGAAAATTGAATGCTGTAATCCATACGGCGCTATCGTTGTAATCAAATTGATGACCATCATGCGCCAATGTTTGTATAACGGCAAGATGTGAAGTCTCAAACGTAGATAGCTTTCGTATTGTCCGATGTTTTTTTATACCGTTAAATTGATGCCATCCAACGATGAAATCTGGCTGCCCAATGCCTTATTGACTCTTCATGCCACTTGTCCTTATCCACTTACTTGGTTTGCGTAAAGATGTCGGTAGCTTTAAAAAAGGAGTCATCTATGGAGGCAGGGGTTACTCCTTCCTGCGGGCCTAGTGCTTATTGAAAAACGGACTCAGGTTTTAATTCTGTATCCCATCGTCCTATACCCCCGCTGCCGTTTGTCCCACATTCGCAGCAATGCAGGATGACCGGTATCCACAAAGTCGAAAATTTGTACATCGGTCTTGCCTGCATGTTCCCGATGCAGACGCCCAGCATATTGCTGTAGCGTCCCTTTCCATGAAACCGGCATCGCCAAGATCAGCGTATCTAGGGGTGGGTGATCAAAGCCTTCACCGACCAATTTACCTGTCGCCAACAAGATCCTCGGCGCATCGGATGGCAACGCATCCAAGTCGGCGATCAGCGTTGACCGCTGTTTCTTGGACATTCTACCGTGCAGCACAAATGGCGGAAGCGTCAGATTTTCGAGGGCAGATTTGATTGCATCGAGGTGCTCGGTGCGTTCCGTCAGAACCAGTACCTTCCGGCCCCCCTCATAGGCATCGCGCACCTGGGCTGCGATGGCTTCAGTTCGGGCCGTATCATTGGCCAGATGTCTAAAGACGTCTTGGATGCCCGCCTCGGCAGGCAGTTCAATGTGGGGAGACCATGAGCAGGGCACTACCTCCAGGTTATGAGGGGCATTGACCGGTTTTTCCGCTGTATATCTGATGGGGCCACACTGCATGAAGATAATCGGTTGCAAGCCGTCACGACGGATAGGGGTGGCGGTCAGGCCGAGTACGAATTTCGCTTTGGTTCGCTTCAATACGGCATCAAAAGACGCTGCGCCAATATGGTGGCATTCGTCCACGATCACCTGACCATAGTTCTCTACCAGCGGATTGACTTCACCTTGACGAGAGATGGACTGCATTACTGCGATATCGATCTTCCCGGTTGGCTTAGCCTTGCCACCACCAATGGTGCCGACCACCCCCTTACTGTTCTCCAGGAATGCCTGCAAGCGGTCTTGCCACTGTTTAAGCAACTCGGTGCGATGTACTAGCACCAGAGTGCTAACGCCTCGGCGTGCGATCATTGCGGCAGCGGCGACAGTTTTACCAAAAGCAGTCGGGGCGCATAGCACACCGACATCGTGGGACAGCATCGCTGCGACGGCATTTTCTTGATCCCGCCGCAAGGTGCCGATGAAGGCGGTTTCTATGGGTTCACCGGCAATGCGCTCGTCGCACAGATGGCAACCGATGCCGTTTTCCCGGAGCAGATCCATTGCCGCATCAAGGCAGCCACGAGGTAAGGCGATGTGCTGCGGAAAGTTTTCCGCATTGCCGATGACACGGGGTTTATTCCATACCGACATTCGCATGGCCTGTGCCTTGTAGAACTCAGGGTTCTGGAACGCGGCCAGCCGGATAAGGCGATTGGCCAATGCCTGCGGTAACTGCGCTTTCTCAAAATAGATCAAGTTGGCCAATGTCACGTTCAGCAAGGTAGGAATCGGCCCGGACAGCTTCCTGGTCGCGGTATTCTCCCGTTTCCAGGGGGTGAGCAGGTCTTCGTCATCAATAAAGGTCACGTCGAGTGGGTGAACATTACCGGTGGCTTGCAGGATGGTGGGCTCAATGTCGTGAGGGGGCATCAACTGGATGGAGTCAAGAAATGCCCATTGGTCAGGGTAGGGGGCCAGTTCGGCATCGACGAAAACACTGAAATCTTTCTCCCTCGGCCCCTTTTGCAACGGTAAGGCGATCAGATTTCCGAAGCCTCCCTTGGGCATGGAATCCTGATTAGGAAACAATCGATCATAGGAGCCCAGCTTCAGTTGTCGACTGCGAGCACAAGTGTGGCTGATGATGGCTGAGCCCAGGCGTCTGGCATCGCGTGCCGATACACGGCTGACAAAAAACACCCAAACATGGGCACCTTTGCCCGAGCGTGAGATTTCCAGTGCGGCCGGAATTCCCAACTCTGCACACGACAGCATGATTGCACGCGCATCTTCGCGCCAATCGGCTTCATCGAGATCCATGGCCAAAAAATAGCAGCTGTCATCTTCCAGCAATGGATAGACACCGACGGTGTGCTTACCGGCCAGGTGATCGTAGATCACGGTATCGGAGACTGGGAGCAGCAGGCGATGAGTGCAGTCACCACACTTAATTCTGGGCTTCTCACAGACCCCCGCTCGCCATTCGTTGGCGCAGGCCGGGGCATAACCGGATTTGCCGGTTGTCCTGCTTTCCCAGCGGATAGGGTAAACATCAGTGCGTCCACGAAAAAGACCACGAAACATCGCAACCTTTTGAGCGGTGGAAAAGAGTGTGGCGCCTAGCTTTTGTACCACAGGAGCGGCGGGATTCGGCAGTCGCCACTCGATGCCGTGTTTTTCCAGTAGTGCAATCAAGCGCAAATTTTCGGCTTTGAGGGTACTGACCTCATCATTCGTCATTCGCGAATCCCTTACTTCCAAACCGACCTGCGATAAGAATGTTGCCCTGCCATCAAGCTATGTGCCAATGAAGGTCACAGCTCGACGATTTTTTTGATCTGAGAAACCGATTTTCTGTGTCTGACCATCAGTCCAGACTTTTCGTTCTTTTTCAATTCAAAGAGGTCAATGGCTGCAAATAGGTCGCTTAGTTTTCTGAACCCATAGTTACGCGGGTCGAACGACGCATGATTTGAGATGTGACTGCCAACCCCGCCCAAGGATGCCCAACCATCTCCCGTTTCCACAGCATCAATGGCTTGACGTAGCAGATTGATCAGCCGAGTGTCCCCTTTCAGGTTCTTCGCATGAATGGCAATCGGCACTTCCTCTTTCACCTCCTGGAGTGGGGGATCCAAGTAAAGAAACTTGGAGCAGCTATTCACGAAGGGTAGGGAGGCCTTACGCTCCCCAAACCCGACCACCTGTTTGCCATCGGCCAGGCAACGGGTGACCAACGGCATAAAGTCACAATCCGAAGAGACCAGACAGATCACATCGATATCCTTGGTGTAGAGCACATCCATCACGTCGATCACCAACGCCATATCGGTGGCGTTCTTGCCTTTGGCCAGGTCAAATTGCTGCACTGGCTGGATGGCGTACTCGTGCAATATGTCCTCCCATGGCTTGAGGTTGGCATTCTTCCAGTTGCCATAGGCCTTGCGTATATTAACCACACCATAGAGGGCCAATTCGGACAGCACCGTTTCAATCTTTCTTGCCGGTGCATTGTCTGCGTCAATAAAGAGCGCGATGGTATCCTTGTCTTTCAACTTAACCTCCTTGTCCTGAGATGGTCTAATCGGTGCCGATCCCGTTGAATCAAAGATTTGATATTATGGAGCTATCTAGGCAATTGCCTTAACCAGTGGGTAGTTGAGTTCTCGCTATGTGGCAAGAAATACGTATTCCCTTCGCGGTCAGGATTGATACCGGCGAAATGGTGTCAGTTGACGAGGTAGAGCGAGGGCTAGCCTGTAACTGCAAGTGCCCCAGCTGTGACGGCCGTCTGGTGGCCAGAAAAGCCGATGTGAATGCACATCATTTTGCGCATCACACCGCCAGCAAGGAAGCCTGCCAATACGCCTTTTACACCAGTATTCGCCTGATGTTGCTCTCTCGGCTCGATGACATCAAGTTGCTCAATACTCCTGCCTTCGAGATCTTGTTCGAGCGAGTCAGCCATCTAGTCTCCGCGCCGCATCCCGACATCAAAGTGTACCGTACATCCCAGGAGAGTCAGCAGTTGGCACCGACGGCACTCTATGCTTTGCAGGATCGGAACGAATACCGGCTTGGACTGGATTTCCCCGCTGCTGATGAATCGCCACAGGATAAACCCTATTGGCTGGACGATTACACCCGCGCCAACCCTAAAACAGGCATTCTTTCGGTGGTGTATCGCACCTTTGTCGAACATCTATTTCGGAAGGACCGCCCTGACGGCATGGATACCACGTCTTGGATGTTCCACATACTCAGTACCAATCCGAAGTGTCTGCACTGGCAGTTTCATCCAGCGGCAGAACTGAAGCGCAGTCGCTTGCAATACGAAGCAGATGAGAGGGAACGCTGCCAGGCCGAACAACGGGTGAGGGAGGAGGAGCGATTACGGGTGTGGAGAGAAGAGGAGGCACGGGAGCCTGAGCGCCAAGCCCGACGTGAGCGCGAACAGAAACTGGCACAGGAGCGACGACAGCAGCGGGAGGCGATGTTACGGTTAGCCCGCCAGCAGCAAGAAGAGGAGGAACGGCGTCAGATGGCAGAGCGCAAGCAGCGGAATGAAGCCATCTGGGAGCGGATGGAACAAAAGCGCAAGGAAGCCATTGAACGTAGGCGCTTGGATGAAGGAGAAATACAGCGGGCGGTGGACCAGTTGGTTACTGGACAGCGAAGAATGGATGCTGTGACCAGGCCGGTGGAGGAGGGACCTAAGGTTTGCAAATATTGCTTCCTTGAGTCGGAAGCACTTACGCTGCATGGTTACTGCTATCGCGAGCAGTGTGTCGACGGCCGCGAACGGGATAGACGGTTTGGTAAGTATTTCCCCGATTAGGGAGAGGGAGTGTTGGTGTGGCGAGAAAGCCCGTCCATTGTGCGTTCATGGAGCCAAAAGTAGAAGCGGGCTAAACCCAGCCAAAAGTTGAGAATGTGTTGCTAATCAAGGATTAATGAGATATTACATAGTAATTTTTCAGCGCTTTGCGCTAAATATTGCCTAGGTTGGGGATAACTATGCTCAGCTAGCATTGCTGTGCATGCCGTTACTCTTGCAATGGGGCCGGGAGAGGAAGGCCATGCCAGTTAACATTCGTGTGTTAAAAGCATTTCACGGCGATTGTATATTCATAACTGTTGAGTCAGAAACGGTCACGGAGAGAATTTTGATCGATGGGGGGCCAGCGGCTACCTTCGGAGTCTCTCCACAGGGAGAACTCAGAGCCCTACTTAACGAGTTAGAAGCTGAAGGGAAGCAAATTGATCTAGTCATACTAACACATGTTGACGATGACCACATCGGTGGTTTGATAAAGGCCTTTGAGGTCAAAGACGGGCTGACAAAGCTTGCGCGAAAAATAATGTTTAATTCTGGACGACTCATTCATGAGTACTTCAAAGTCCAAGTAGACCCTAAGAAAGAAATACTAGGGAATTTCACCCAATCTAAAAATACCTCAATCAACCAAGGGAACACCCTTGAGCGATTACTAAAAGACCTAGGAATATGGCATGAGAGCGTAATAAAGCAAGGTGATAAACATACTCTTAAAGGCTGCGAATTAATATTTCTCACACCTGACGAAAGCGAGCTAAAGAAACTACTTACAACATGGGAAAAAGGACAGCCCAGCCCATTCACCTCTGCATCCAAAACCGATTGGAAAAAAAGTTACAAGGAACTGCTCGCACAAGACACATTCAAGGAGGATAATTCAACACCAAACGGAAGCTCCATCTCTTTTATTTTAAAAGTGGGCGAGTATAATTTTCTGTTCTTAGGTGATGCGCACCCGACCAGTATCATCCAAGGCTTAACAATGCAGGGATACAATGCCGACACCCCTATAAAAGCAGAGGTGGTAAAACTTTCCCATCACGGCAGCAAAGGTAACACCAGCCCTGATTTACTGTCCACGATCGATTGTTTGACCTACATAGTAAGCACTGATGCAACTCGACATGGCCTGCCAAATAAAATAACTTTTGCACGCATCCACAGCAAAAAACCAAACGCAGCAATACTCTTCAATTACAAATCAGTAATTTCAAGTATCTATACAAATGACGAGCTTGCGCAATTGAAAAATCAAATCAATGCATTGCTTGGAGAGTTGAAATTTGACTAGCCAAATTGACAAAATACGCTCCCATGTTGTCATGGTAATTGATGGGAGCGGCGTTCTCATCCATCCAGCTTTTGGCGATCACAGCTACATACTCACTGCCAAACACGTACTGGAAACTGAGGAAAACTCTGGGGAATACCATGACATAGATAAAATTACCGTTACAAAAATAAATGGAGATACAATTGATTTACTAAGACGAATAGTCAGCGTTGATAACGACATCGCAATTTTAATCACAAGCACTAAGCTAGACTCCGATCTACAAATTGCTGTATCGAAACCTGAAAGAAATAATAGAGTTTTTTATTACGGATACCCAGGCATCCGGAGGACTTTAGAGCCCCGCGATCAATTAAGAGAGTACCCAGGGCAAATCAATGAAGTTGAGGGAGACAGATTTTCTGTAACCCTTGACGGGAGACCACTTTGGAGTGAAATAGCGGGAGCCTCTGGTGGCGGTGTATTCGTCGAGATTGGAGGGGATATATTCCTCCAGGGGATAGAATCACGAGTCGAAGGAGTTGTCGATCGTGAGTTCCATGGAAAGGTGATCTGTACGCCTATAGCCATGATCGAAAAGATTATCTCAGAAGCAGGGCTAGAAAAAATACACCCCCCCGCTATGGCTAGTTTTATAGGGTTAGTGGATAAGACATTCCGTTGCTTCTCACAAGCGGAGGACCCTGAAAATCTTAGGTTCCTGATGAACCAACTTAAAGAGCGCGGATCTGCGCTCATCTCAGCGAACCATATAAACCCTTTAACACTTTATGAGAAATTAAATAAAAAGCTATTGGTCAAAGATTGTCCTGAGCAGAACCTTTACAATGAAGAGCTTTGGATCGCATATTTTGAATTCTTAATAATTAGCTGCTTAATCGATGACGTTGACACTGTCGACTTCTCCTACATTGATGACAATTCTACTCGGCGAAGATTTTTATTTTCAACAGATCAAGAAAACTGGATTTGGAAGTTGCTGGATATCTTCCGTTCAGATTTTCGCGGGCTGAAGCGCGGCGGAAAGATTATTGTTAGCAGTGGTGATAGCGCCCCAAAACATGAAGCTCGCTCGTCGTCTTTAGAAAGGGTTGTTTTTGACATTGGCCGTCGCCAAAAAAGTGAAATTATGGTCGATTCTGGAATCACAAACCCAGCGATTGACTTTAAAGTGTATAACTTAACCGGTCTACACAGATTTTGCGTAGTGGATGCCGACGACCGATTTTCCAATTACTACGCTGGGAACGAGGGATACGGTGAGGTTGAATTAATGGCCCTAGGGAAGGTGCGAATAAGCGGGGAAATTCTTCTCGGCTGACTCAGTCATTTCATTTCTTCATGTTTGAGCCGATT
>NZ_JAPCIT010000044.1:0-15466 GCF_027707385.1 Aeromonas sp. QDB54
GTTAAAGAGCGACGCAACTTTTGGCTGCTGCGGGAGTGGCATTCTACTCAACCGCCTTCTCGAGTCAAGCCTTATTTACAAAGGCTTTTCGAGGCGACCGACCCGGTTGTTTGCGTTGCCGCTTGCCGTGTCGATGGGGCGCATTATAGAGAGATTGATCACGCTGGCAAGGGGGTAAATGCAATAAAATTGCAAAAAAGCGCACTTTTTTAGTTATTCATATCCAAGCACAGCTTTTATACAAACTTATCCACAGATAGCGAGTAAAACTGGGAGATCAGAGTCTGCTTTTACCCTGTTTTCCGGCCCCCCTTCGAGCCAGCGCCCGCGTTGGCTTCCTATATAGGCATAACGTCAGCCAACCCTGCTTCTTTTACCCAGCGCGAGATCAGCTCGGCAGCCGGCCAGTCACGGCAACCGGAGACATTCTGGCCGGCCCAGAGCGGCGAACACCCAGTGTTTCCCCGCTGTTCGGCCGCACTGCGCAGTGGTGCCAGCGCGCCACTGGCATGAGGAAATGCAGGCACATCTTCGGACAGCGGGCCCAGCTCTCGCATCAGGCGATTGACGATGCCGCGGGCCGGGCGACCACTGAACAGATTGGTCAGCGCCGTGTGTCGCCCTGCCGACGAGTGCAGTGCCGCCCGATGCAGGGCCGAGGTGGTCGCTTCGTGGCAACAGAGAAAGGCGGTGCCCATCTGCACGGCGCTGGCGCCCAACGCCAGTGCGGCGCGAATGCCGCGGCCATCGACAATGCCGCCGGCGGCGATGACCGGCAGCCTCACCGCCTCTACTATCTGTGGCAACAAACTAAAGGTGCCCTGCTGCAGGCTGAGATCGTCCTCGAGGAAATGGCCGCGATGGCCGCCGGCCTCCAGCCCCTGGGCGATGATGGCATCGGCACCATGGTCGGCGAGCCATCGGGCTTCAGCGACCGTGGTAGCGCTGGCAAATACCTTGGCCCCGCTGGCTTTCACCCTGGCCAGCAACTCGGGCTCGGGCAGTCCGAAATGAAAACTGACCACGGCCGGTTTGAACTCGGCCACCATGGCGGCATGCTCGGCATTGAACGGTGCCCGACTGGGAGCCGCCATACCGGCCGTGTCACATACGCCGTATTCGTCATAGTAGGGCGCCAGCCGCAGCAACCAGCGGGCCTGGGCGGCGGGATCCGGCGCCTCCTGCCGGTGACAAAAGAAGTTGATGTTAAATCGCCCCCCGCTTGCCGCCAGCCGGGTCAACTCTTCGCGCAAGGTGGCGAGACTCAGCATGGCTGCAGGCAATGAGCCCAGCGCGCCGGCCCGAGTCACAGCCAGTGCCAGCGCGCTGTCCTGCACTCCGGCCATGGGGGCCTGAATAATGGGGTAGCGCAGCCCCAGTTCAGCAAACAGCGTCATGATGTCGCCTCTTGCCGCTCGGGAGTGACGCCGCCGGCCTGGCTGCGTGCCAGGGCGATGGCCCCATCGATGGCCGCCCGGGCCTGCGGGCTGTTCTGCCAGCAGGTCGAGCCCAACATACTGGCCACCAGTTGCACGATGTGGCCGGTGTCGGCCTCGGCCAATTGCGCCAGATTGTGGTAGCCAAGCTGTTCAAGCCGCCCGATGACGGTGGGCCCCACCCCTTTCACGCCGAGCAGCTGCGCCCGCTCCTCGCCCGAAAATCCTTGCTTGTTCTTCATTGATCAGACTCCTTTCCCATACCCTCATTGCACATCAGGCCCGCGAGGGGCCTGATGAAGATAAGTGGTCAACGTACGCTGCGCAGCAGGAAGTCCGGCTGACCGCAGGAGCGCAACTCGCGCTTTTGCATCTCGTCGGAACAGGTGACGGCTGCCGTCCCCTCCTTGTTGAGGCAGATATAGACCTCCCGCAGGAAGCGGCCACCGTCGGCGCAGGCCACCGTGATGTTGTCCGGAGCCAGCCAGTCGTTGGCACTGGCCAGATCCGCCTTGAGCTGGAAACGGCTCTTGCGCAGCGGCTCGGCGGGAGACTGATAGGCGGCCGGGATCTTCACCTTCTGGCGCAGGTCGCTGGCCAGCTGATGAAAATCGCGCTGGCTCAGGCCGGAACAGGTGCCGTGCTTCTCCCACTCATGGCGATAGAGGAAGCGGCTGGGATAAAGCCCGGCAAACTGCTGCTCCATCGCCGGATCCAGCCGCTCGCGGCTACAGCTGCTCGGATAGCCGCGCTGATACTGGGGCCAGAGCCCGTGCAGCACGAATCCCAGCTGGCGGGAACATTGGTCCCGGTCGGCCGGCTTGATGGCGCAATGCTCCGGTGACCAGGAGAGCGCCATGGCGTAATAGTCAAATTCACCGGCCTCCCCTTTGGCCTGCACGGCGGAGGAGAACCAGGGGGCCAGCAGCATGCCGAGCAGCACAACAATCTTCTTCATCTTGGGTATCCAGGGTTATGCACATAATGTCGAGCGGGCCGTTTTGCCCTCGAGAACGGCCATGCTCCCATATTTTGCCCAGAGGGAACACCCTGCCGGGGCGCCGGCCCATGTCGGGGTCAGACCAGTAAAGGGTTTCCCCTCCCGGCACCGAGGCGTAAGCTGACTCTCCGGCGGGCCCGCACGTCCGGCCTGCTTCCCGTCCGCTTTCCTCTTCAACAGGATGTAACATGATCCGCAAGAATCCCTCCGGCCATCTGCCGGTCATCGACGAGTCAGCCTATATCGACAAGACAGCCATCATCTGTGGCAAGGTGATCATCAAGGAGAACGTGTTTGTCGGCCCCTATGCGGTGATCCGCGCCGACGAGGTGGATGCCAGCGGCGACATGGAGCCCATCGTCATCGGCGCCAACTCCAACATTCAGGACGGGGTCGTCATCCACTCCAAGTCCGGCGCTGCGGTCACCATCGGCGAGTACACCTCCATCGCCCACCGCAGCATAGTCCACGGGCCGTGCGAAGTGGGTAACCGGGTGTTCATCGGCTTCAACAGCGTGCTGTTCAACTGCCACATCGGTGACGGCGCCGTGGTGCGCCACAACTCGGTGGTGGATGGCTGCGATCTGCCGCCGGAGTTCTACGTTCCCTCCACCACCCGCATCAACCAGCAGAGCGATCTGGACCATATCCCGCGAGTCTCGGTGGATGCCGCCGAGTTCTCCGAGGACGTGGCCCACACCAACATCGACCTGGTCAAGGGGTACAAGGCGCTCTCCAACGAGTTCTGAGTCCCGCGGTTGCCAGGATCCACAACGGGCGCCAAGGCGCCCGTTGTCATGACTGTAAAGAGGGTGAAAAGGGAGCGTAAAAGCCGTTGAGCTAGCGGTCCGCCTGGCGTTTGATGGGCCATCTTCCCTGGATGGAGTCATCCCCATGTCACGTTACCCCCTGGCACTCACTCTGCTGCTTGCCAGCCTGTCGACCCAGGCTTGCGAGCAGCCAGCCCCGCCAGCCGGTCGTCCCGATGTGCGCCCGCCGGCGTTGCCCGCCCCCCTCTATCACGCCAGCAAGCTGGGCCAGGATCCTCAGGCCACGGCCCAGGCGCTGTTCAAGAACATTCCGCCGGCCGAAGCCGACAAGCGCTATGAGGTGGTGGTCAGCGTCCGCGAGCTGCCGCCCCAGCCCATCCGGCTACAATTCGCCACCGCCCCGCTCAAGGGGCAGTAAGGCTTACCGCTGGACCGGCAATGAGAAGGGCGCCTCAGCGCCCTTGTCGAGATCATGACTCGAGTTCTTTAACGTGCCCGCACGCAGGCGACGCCGTGAGCCTCTTGTGGCAGATCCGTGATGAGCTCGCCGCTGCCCGGATCGAGCAGGGGGGCCTCCCCGTCGTCGTTGGGGGCATCACTGCTCCAGAGCCGGCTGTAGAGCGGCCAGCCCTGCTCCGTCAGCAGTTTCAGCTCCTCACCGCGCTGATGATAGGCGGCAAACAGCGCCGTCAGCTCCCTGGCCGCCGGCAGGCGCCAATCATCGTGGCCACGCGCCACCAGCTGCTGGCAGTAGTCGCGAGCCCGTTCCTGACTCATCACCACATAGTCGTGGGGGAAGGGGTTGTAATCTCCATCTTCATCCCTGGCGCTGCCATCGTACGCCACCGCCAGCCGGTCCGCTTCCGCGCGAGTCAGGGGACAGACGAAGATCAGCTCGCCCGCCGCCAGCTCGGGATGACGGCAGCCCAGGCTGAAATCAGGCTGGGCATCCACCACCTGCACCGCCAGTTCCAGCATCCGCTCGCCCGTGCTCACCTGCACCCGGGCAGGCCCCACCGCCAGAGCGTGGAGCACCCCATCGCCGTCGACGCTGACCTGCTCCGGCGTCATGCTGCGCCACTGCAAGGGGCCCTGCGCCGGATTGAGCGTGCCATCGCTGAGCCGCAGTCCGGCCTGCAGAGCCAGCGTCTGGCCCACTTCCAGCCGGGGCGCTGCCGGCGTCACCTGCAGATCGATCACGATGGCAGGCACCGGCGCCTCGTCAGCCACCCCGCTCAATCCGAGCTCGGCGACCGTGGCCGGGGTACGCCTCGGCTCGGCAGACACGCTGCGCAGGAACTCGCCGATGGCATCCAGCTCGTCGTTGGAGAGACCGAGCGCATGCAGATGATCGGAGGCTTGCGGGAAGAAGGGATCGTACTGCGCCACCCCGGTCGGGAAGCCCACCCCGCTGCTCCACTTGGTCACCCCGAAGTTGTACATGGCCACCACCCCCTGTACGGAACTGCCGATGCGCTGCGCCAGGATGGGGAAGACCCCGTTGTGCATATAAGGTGCGGTAAACGCCACGTCCCGCAGGCTGGGGGTCTTGAAGCGCCCCATGTCCGCCTTTTGGCGGGTGTGCAGGAAGCGGCCGCGGTCTTCCAGATTGCGGCCATAGTAGGCCAGCCCCACGCTCTCGAACCGGTACTGGCTCAGCAGCGGCCCGGAGTGGCAGTTCATGCAGCGGCCATCGGTGCGATAGAGATGCATCCCCCACAGCGCCTTGTCGCTCAGGGCCTGCCCGTCGCCTTGGACGAAGCGCTCGAAGTCGCTGTCGCGGCTGATGATGGTGCGCTCGAAGGTGGCGATCGCCTTGGCAATCCGCTCCAGGCTGATCCCCTCGTCACCGAACGCCGTGGCAAAGGCCGCCGGGTAGTCGCGGCTGGCCTGCAGACGTGCCAGCAGTTCGTCGTGATCCAGCGCCATCTCTACTGGGTTGTTGATGGGGTGCAGGGACTGCTCCTCAAGGGAACCGACCCGGCCATCCCAGAACTGGCTGCTGCTAAAGGCACTGTTGATAATCGAGGGGGCGTTGCGGGTCCCCTTCTGCCCCTGGTGGCCCACCGAGACGCTCAGCCCGTCGCTCCACCCTTTTTGCGGATCGTGGCAGCTGGCACAGCTGATGTCTTGCGCCAGGGAGAGCCGCTTGTCGAAGAACAGTTGCTGACCCAGCACCACCTTGGCCCGGCTGTAAGGGTTGGCAGCCGGGAAGGGCACCGCCGGCAGCGGCCCCAGCTCCTGCCACTCGACCCCCTCATCAACCCTGGCCGCCGGCCATTGGGCGGCAGGGCCGGCATACTGGGCGCGCAGGGCGGCCATGTCGGGCATGCTGTCGTCACGGATGACCGAAGGGCGTACCGGATAGGGCGCCAGCGCATACCAGAGCACGCTGCCCTCCCCCTCTTCGAGCCAGCTGCCCGTGGCGGGCTGGTAAAGAGCGGGGCGGCCGGCACCGTCCTGCAGCCAGATCCGGGTTGGCACAGCCAGGGCAAAGGTGTGGGGGTAGCGCCAACTCTGCTTGTCCGCCGCCAGCAGCCGTTCGAATTCGGCCAGGCCAGGCAGTCGCCAGTCACTGCGTCCGCAGCCAGTCGGCACCCCCCCCAGCCCGGCACGGCTGGCCTGCGGCAAGGCACTGCTGCCGCTGGCGTGCAGCCAATACTGGCTGCCCTTGACCCCGGCGGTGCTGCGCACATCGTGCAGGCAACGCCAGTCAGTGCCGCTCGTCAGCCGGCCCTGCTCATCAAGGCGCAGCAGGTCGGCCGTCTCCGGCTCGTCGGGCTGGCTGGGTTGGGCGGGATAGAGCAGCAGCCTCGCCGCCTCGATGGGGCCGCTGTTGCTGCGCCGATACCAGCTGCGCTCCCCCTGATCGGCACGCAGGGCCAGCAGCATCTGCCAGCTGTCCGGATAGTTGAGCTCGGCTCCCGGCTGACGCTGGGCCAGCAACAGGGTTGCATACTCCTGGATGAGCGGTTGCTGTTGCAGACGGATCAGTGCCAATTGCCCCCACTCGCCCTGATCGAGGATGCCGTCCCCATTGCGGTCGGCCAGCAGGAACAGCGCCGTCTCCTCTTCATCCAGTCGCAAGGAAGGCGCGTCAGCGCGCCTGGCCGACAGGGCCGTGGCGCCGAGATCGGCCACCCGGGCCGTCGCGGCGCGCAGAATATAGCTGCCATCGCGCCCCACCAGCTCCAGTGGCTGATCCAGCAGCAAACCAGCCGGCAGCGTCATGACCAGGGGGCGCTCCTCCCCCACCTCTCCGCTCACCGCGATGCCGGTAGCGGCTTGGCGCAGCAGCAGGGTAGCCCCCTGCCCCAGGCGGGTCGTCACATCGAGCCGCACGGTCAACTCGCTACGGGTATGGGTCGGTACCGGTTCAATCGGCGGCTCTGTGGGTGGTGTCACCACCGGAGGTTCCACCGGCGGCTCTACCACGGGCGGTGTCACCACCGGCACAGAGGGAACGGGCGTCTGGCTATGGTTGTCATTGCAGGCGGTCAGGATCAGCAGGCTGACCAGTAAGAGGCTGGTTTTCATCGTGCAAAGGGTGAGTGGTCTGAGGAGTCGGTGATTATCCAGTTAAATGACAATCATTATCAATATCACCTTACAAATATGTGTTTTGACAACAACCACGCTGTCGCGGGCACCATGACAAGAGGGCAGGCATCCGTCGATGCCTGCCCTCTTTATCTCCGTGTACCGGTCAGCCGGCGACCTCGGCTCGCAATCAGGAGCACTTCTTCAGGCTGATATGCCAGTTGGCGCCGGATTGCACCTGATGTTGGGTGGCGAAGCTGTCCATGTTCAGCGCCACCGACACCTGCAGCAGGCTGTTGAGATAGACCAGCGGCTGGCCTTCCGGCACGTCGCCAAAGCTGCTGACATAGGGGGCCTTGCCCTCGTACTTCAGTGCATCCCCTTCGCTGATCTTGATGCAGGCGTTGTCACCCTTGTTGATCCCCGCCTTGGTCAGCAGGCTGTCGTCGATGTTGGTCCAGACGTTGCCGTACTGCACGTCCAGGATCGGAATGGTGCCCTTGAGGGTACCGTCCTGCTCGGCCACTGCCGGCTGGTAGGGGATCTTCACCACCTCGGCCGGCAGCTTGGGCCCCACCTGCTCATAGCTGATGGCACCGGAGGCGAGCCGGGCACCGGTGTAGGCGTAGACATCGCGGCCGTGGAAGGTGTAGGACTTCTCGGAGCCCTTGAGGCGGTTGGTCTTCTCGTCGATCTGGCGCACGGTATCGATGCCGAAGTGTTCGGCCACCAGGGTCAGGGTGCCGTTGTCCGGGCTGACGATGTAGTGGCCACTCTTGGTCTTGAGCACCACCGACTTGCGATCGGTGCCGACCCCCGGATCCACCACGCTGACGAACACGGTCCCCTTGGGCCAGTACTGCAGGGTCTGATAGAGGCGGTAGGAGGCTTCCCAGATGTTGTAGGCCGGGATCTCGTGGGTCAGGTCATAGAGCGGCAGGGTGCGATCCACTCCGAAGGCGACCCCCTTCATGGCCGAGACGGCGCCATCCTTGAGACCGAAGTCGGTCTGGATCACCAGCGCCTCGTTGGCGGTGGCAAGGCTGCTGGCCAGCAACAGGGCGAGCGCAAGCGCACGGGGGGCGGTACGAATATCCATATCTGAACTCCTGAAGGTAACGACAAGACAACCATCTAGACATCCAGAATGCCATTACTTCCATATATTGCAAGCCGTATTCCCCGGATGGGGGGCGCCGAAAGCCCTCGCCAGCCGGTCGCGGCGGGTGTATGGATAGGGCTGAGTCGCGACCGCCACTAAGGAGACCCCATGACCCGCAACCAGACCGCCATCCTGCTCAGCCTGGGGGAGCACAGCAGCCAGCTGCAGCTGACCCGGGCCGACGGCACCCGCTTCACCCGTGACTTGGGCTTCGGCCTCGAGGCCATGACACCGGGCCCGTTTCGCCAGGATCCGCCGAGCGCGCTGGAGCTGGAGCAGGCCATCATGGTGGTGGAAGACGTGCTGATGCCGCTGGCCGCCGAGGTACCGCCCCATGAGGTGGTGACCCTGCAGGCGCCGCTGCCACTGGCCGAGGTGCTCGGCAGTCGTGAACTGAGCCGGGAGAGCCTGGAGCAGCTGTTCGGCCAGTTTGCCGCCATGGTGGAGGGTGACCCGCTGGCCGCCGCCAACCTCCCCAAGACCCGGCGCTTTGCCGCCGCCCTGTTGATCCTGCGCGAATGGATGCACCATCTGTCGGCCGAGCGAGTCGTGCTGGCCGACTGAGTTACATCAGCCTGCCCAAGACCCGGCGCTTTGCCGCAGCCCTCTTGATCTTGCGCGAATGGATGCACCATCTGTCGGCCGAGCGGGTAGTGCTGGCCGAGTAAGTCACACCAACCTGCCCAAGACCCGGCGCTTTGCCGCCGCCCTCTTGATCCTGCGCGAATGGATGCACCATTTGTCGGCCGAGCGGGTGGTACTGGCCGACTGAGTCACGCTAGCCGGCAGCCGGCTCGAAGCGGGTGCGCCAGGCCGCCCAGGCCAGCCCCAGGCTGATCAGCACGCTGCCGACGGTGAGCAGATCCACCGCCGCCTGCACGCCGGCACCATCGCTGACCCAGCCCAGCAGCACCGGCACCCAGTTCGCCACGTAGGCGATCACGTAGAAGAGCGACACCAGCCGGGCGTGGCTGGCGGCCGGTGCGATGCGGTTGACCAGGGTCGCGCTGCCGACGAACACCGCGCCCTGGGCGTAACCGGCTACCAGCAAGCCGAGCACCGCCAGCCACCACGACTGGGCATGCACGGCGCCGGCAAACAGCAACATGCAAAGCGCCAGTGCCAGGGCGCCGCTTTGCAGAGTGTGACGGGCATCGAGCCGACGGGCCCAGAGCTGGCAGAGGCCGGAGAGCATCATGTAGGCCGCGATGAGATAGCCGAACAGACCGAGATCCCGCAGCCCCAGCAGCTGGCTCGCCACCTTGGGGCCGATGGCCAAGAGGCTGGCCGCCACCGCCCAGGCGGTAAACAGCGCCAGTGCACAAATAAAGAAGGCCGCCCCGGTGGCCTTGAGTCCCTCCCCCAGCGATCCCCTGCCCTGCTGCGTTGCCGCAGCCGGCGCCCCTTGCGCGTGGGCGGGCCAGCTCAACGCCACCCCCGCCATGGCGCAGGCCGCCAGCCCCATGATGAGCAGGAAGGGCAGTTGGGTCGGATAGCACTCCAGCTGCAGCGCCAACCCGCTGAACACCGGGCCGAGCGCCAGCCCGGCGGTGAAGGAGAGGGTCGCGCTGAGGGCGGCCCGCTTGCCGCCATCGCGTGGACCGAAGCGCAGCAGTGCCACGTTGGCGGCGCCGGTCAGGGCGCCGGTGCCGATCCCGGCCAACACCCGCGCCAGCAACAGCGACCAGAAGGAGTCCGCCAGAGAGAACAGCAGGGCGCCCCCCAATACCGCCAGCAGGGCCGGCAGGATCATGGCGCGCAGATCGCTCACCCTGCCCGCTAGATTGCCCACCCCGAACAGGGAGATCAGCACCCCGCCCGCATAGCCGCCATAGATGAGGGTGAGGCTGACATCGCTCAGGGCCAGCACCTGCTGATAATGGGGATAGAGGGGGGTGGGCACGCTGCTGTTGAGCAGCGCCGACATCAGCGCCAGCGGTAGAAACAGCAGGATGGCGCGATGGGAGGTAGCCGCCGCAGAGGGGGCGGCGGCGCAGAGGGATGATGACATGCAAGGCTCCGATGAGGGCGGGCAAGGCCGCTGACGAGAGGCGCCATGATAGCGCCCATCGAGGCCCCTCGACAGCGACACAAATGCATCAGTCTGCTTCAATAATGCATGTCAGTGGCATCTATCTGCATGCCAACAAGGGCACTCTCGCCTTGTGATCCCGCCGGCACTGGCTTCTAATGGGCACGCCCCGCCGGGGCATTTTGAGTGGGAGGCTCGATGATCAACTGGGACGACGCGCGGTTTTTTCTGGCATTGGCACGGCAGGGCACCCTGCGCGGCGCCGCCGGCGTACTGGGGGTCGATCAGGCCACCGTGGGGCGCCGCATCACGGCGCTGGAGCAAAACCTCGGCTCCAAGCTCTTTATCCGCACCCCCAAGCTCTATGATCTCAGCCCCCTCGGTGAGGCCATGCTGGCGGATGCCAGCGCCATGGAGCAGGCCATCAAGGCCATCGAACGCAAGGCGAGCGCCGGCGATCAGAGCCTGTGTGGCGAGGTGCGCATCGCCACCACCGACACCCTGGCCCAGGCCTTCGTGCTGCCCGCCCTCACCCTGCTGCGCGAGCGCCACCCCGGCATCCGGCTCAGCCTGCAGACCGCGGTCAGCGTCAGCGACATCGCCTACCGGGAGGCCGATCTCGCCATCCGCGGGCTGCGCCCGGACAACGACGAGCTGGTGATCAAGCGCCTCACCACCATAGAGATGGGGCTCTACGCCTCCCGCGACTATCTGGCCCGCCACAGCACGCCCAAGAGCGGCCACGCTCTCAGCCAGCACGCCCTGCTGCTGTTTGCCAGGGAGCTGGTCTCCCGCCACTGGCACAGCCTGTGCGGGGAGCCGCTGCACGAGCCCAACGTGGTGCTGCAGTGCAACGCCCAGCTGCTGTTGCTGGCGGCGGCCCGCCAGGGGCTCGGCATCGCCCTGCTCTCCACCTTTCTGGCAGACAAGGAGCCGGATCTGGTGCGCGTGCTGCCCACCCTCTGCGATCCGGTCGACATCTGGCTGGTGCTCCACCCCGACTTGCAAAAAGCCAGCCGGGTGCGCGCCGTGGTGGACGCGCTGGAGGAGGTGTTTCACTGCCACTGAGCCGGCGGCGCCTTCTGCCCGCGGCCCCGCATCTGTTACCATGCCGGCCATCAAGACTGTTTCCAGCGCGGCGTGGCCGCGCCCATCCCGACGGGTACCCTTATGTCCATTGCCTCCTTCGCCGACCTGGCACTCTCCCCCCGCTTGCAGCAGACCCTGACCGAGCTTGGCTACGCCGCGCCGACCCCGGTGCAGGCTAGCGCCATCCCGGTCATTCTGGCGGGGCGCGATCTGATGGCGGGTGCCCAGACCGGCACCGGCAAGACCGCCGCCTTCGTGCTGCCGCTGCTGGAGCAGTTGCTGCAAAACCAGACGAGCGATGCCCGCCCCATCCGCGCCCTGGTGCTGGTGCCGACCCGCGAACTGGCGGTGCAGGTACATGAGAGCGTCACGCGCTACGCCAAGGGCACCGACCTCACCAGCACCTTGGTCTACGGCGGGGTGAGTATCGCCGCACAGGTGGAGGCGCTGAAAGCCGGGGTGGATCTGCTGATCGCCACGCCGGGCCGGCTGCTCGACCATCTGCGGCAGGGGGCGTTGAGTCTGGCCGCACTGCGCCATCTGGTGTTTGACGAGGCGGATCGCATGCTCGACATGGGCTTTATGGACGAAATCAAGGCACTGCTCAAACAGCTCCCGGCGGATCGCCAGACCCTGTTGTTTTCGGCCACCTGCGACGACAACCTGTTTGCCTTGAGCAAGGTGTTGTTGCGTGACCCCGAGCTGATCGAAGTGGCCCCGCGCAACACCACGGCGGCCGAGGTGGAGCAGCGGGTCTATACCGTGGATGGCGATCGCAAGCTGGCGCTGGTCGAGCACATGCTCAACGTGAAGGGCTGGGCACCGGCCCTGATCTTCAGCCGCACCCGCCAGGGGGCCGACAAGCTGGCCCAGCAGCTCGGCAAGGCCGGCATCAACGCGCTGGCTTTCCACGGTGACCTGTCACAAGGGGCGCGGGAGAAGGTGCTGCTGGAGTTTCGCGCCGGCACCCTGCAGGCACTGGTGGCCACCGACGTGGCGGCCCGCGGCCTCGATATCACGGATCTCAACTACGTGATCAATATGGAATTCCCGTTTGTGGCAGAGGATTACGTGCACCGTATCGGTCGCACCGGTCGCGCCGGCAACAAGGGGCTCGCCATCACCTTGTTCAGCCCGGAAGATGCGCCACTGCTGGAGAAGGTGGAGGCGGTGCTCGACACCCGTTTGCCCCAGCAGTGGTTCCCGGGCTTTGAGCCAGACTTGACCCGCTTCGAGCCCGAGCCACGCCGCAGCAGCAAGGCAGCCCAGAAGCAGCGTGCCCGAAAACAGGCACTGGCTGGCAACAAGGGTGGCAAGGGCAAACGCTAAGCCGCCACGGCACCGCCAACAAAAAACGCCCGACCGGGCGTTTTTTGTTATCCGATACACACCTGCTCCACTCCTACGGCGCAGCCGCCAGTTCCGGCGGCCGGGCCCGCAGGATACGCTGCTCGGCCAGGGTGGAGAGCACGAACATCACCAGATAACCGAGGCCCAGCGCCACGATAATGGCCACCACGTTGGTGGTGAAGCGGGCCACCAGGTAATAGGCCACCACCAGCGCCACTATGCCCACCGCCCGGATCAGCAGACTCTGGGTAAAGTGGCCGTGGGCCTTGATGTAGGCGAGCTGGTAGCCGTTGAGCATCATGAAGATGAAGAAGAGGGAAAAGTGCAGCAGCACCGGCACGGCCCCCAGATAGTCGGCCGGGAACAGCAGCGACACCAGCGGCTTGCCCGCCAGCAGCATCACCAGAAAGAACACCAGGCTGACGATGGCGCTGAGGCGGAAGATCCAGCGCCGGATCAGGCGGATCTGGCGGTGATCGCCGCTGCGCAGATTGACCGCCAGTTCAGGCAGCACGAAGCGGTAGATGGGGAAGACGAACAGGGTGGTCATATAGGTGAAGATGGGGCGCACCACCACCTGAAAATCCCCCAGCTCGTCGAGGCTGAAGTGACGGATGGTGAGCAGTACCGTGATGTAGATCATCAGGATGCTGGCCCCCGCCTCGAGGGACGCTGTAAAGCTCTTCTTCACATAGCTGCGCATCTCGGGGCCAAGCTCGACCTTGGCCAGCGGCTTGGTGGCGATGGCCCGGCGCCGGTGCAGATACATGTAGCCGGCGATACCGAGCGAAGAGAACGTCAGCCCGTAGAAGAGCGAAGCAAGGGCATCCATCCCCAGCCCAAAGTTGCAGGCCATAAACAGCAGGCCGTTGGCCAGCGGCTCCAGCCAGGTGACCCGGTTGGAGATCCCGTACATCCGGTACATGGCCACCAGATTGGTGAAGTAGACCTTGAGCCCCAGCCCGAAGATGACCCCCACCAATTGCAGATATTCGGCCCGGATATGGAGCCCGTGCTTGATGTAGGGGATCACCAGCCCCCAGGTGAGCAGCACCATGCCAATGAGGAAGTAGCGGAAGATATTGATGATGTCCCGATCGTTTTTGGTCTGGGAGTAGCTCACCACCATGGAGGAGCGAAAGCCGGTCATCAGGATCAAGGAGAGGGAGATCAAATCCACCACGCTGTTGAACAGCGCCAGATCCCCCTTGGCTACCCACTGCGCCAGCCACACCTTGAAGGCGAAGTCGATGATGATGCTGGCAAGGGACGCCCACATGCCAGTGATAAAAGCCTGCTTGAGGCGGCCAAGTGAATCGGGTTGTTCGTCTTGAATTGCGTGCATCACGAAAGGCCCGCTAACTGCGTGAAGAGAGGCCCATCTTATGAAAGGGGGCCGCCCTTGAACAGCCCGAAACTGGAGGCAAGGGCGTCCCCCTGCCAGAAACGCCCGGCCGGGTGCCTTCTTTAGTGCGTCCAGCGCGTCATTCGGCTGCCGCCGCGCCAGCTTATGACTGGGGCGCGGCCTTGATCAGCGCCTCGTAGTGATCGATAAGCTCGGGCCCGTGCAGCGGTGAGTCGTGGCCGCCGATCACGGTTTTGATCGGCAGCTTCATCGCCTTGAGCCGCTCAAGTGTCTGCGGATAGGCCTTCACATCGGCAAAGCTCAGGTTGCCCAGCTTCTCCTTGAGGATGCAGTTGCCATAGAGCACCTGCTCATCGGGGAAGTAGACAAAGATGCCGTCCGGGGTATGGGCCGGGCCCGCGTAGAAGGCGCGCAGCTTGCCCTCTTGCAGCGTGAAGTCACCCTCGTGCACCACGTTGGGCAGCACCAGCGGCAGGTCCGGGTACTCCGGCAACCCCTTGCGGGTAAAGGCAACGATCTCGGCCCAGTCGCTCTTCATCAGATCCTGGGTCTGGCGGGTCGATACCACCTTGGCACCGATGGACTTCCAGTAGGCGTTACCGCCTGCCCGGTCGGTGTGGTAGTTGGTGTTGATCACCTCCAGCACCGGCTTGCGGCTGACCCGCTTGATCAGCTTGTGCAGCTCACGGGCGGTATCCGGCGTCCAGGTCGCCCCCACCACAGTCACCCCCTTGGCCCCGAAATAGACCATGGAGTTCTCTTTGACGTAGTAGTTGTCCTCCACCACATAGACAGGGCCGCTCACCTGCGTCAGCGACATCCCCGCCGCCCGCACGCTGCCACCCCAGAAACTCGCCATCAGCACCACGGCCCCGGCCAATCCGCACTTTATCCAACCTTTCATCATCTTGCTCCCTCGCTCCAACCGGCCCCTCGTCACCCCTGTGACAAACCGGGCCCATTTATCAGTGGGCAGAAAATAC
This sequence comes from Aeromonas sp. QDB54, assembly GCF_027707385.1. NCBI lineage: Bacteria > Pseudomonadati > Pseudomonadota > Gammaproteobacteria > Aeromonadales > Aeromonadaceae > Aeromonas > Aeromonas sp. QDB54. Next base: position 14,729 of record NZ_JAPCIT010000044.1, read on the forward strand.
GGGGGATTTGTGAAGGGAAAATGGGCTTGTGTGAAGGGAAGGTGAAGTCTGGGGAAGTCCGGAAAAATCAGGGGGAACAGCAGCGAACCACGACCGAGATGGCGGTTGGCAATGTGGGGAGTGGAGAGAGGTAAAGGCTCGAAACGAACCGACAACACAGATAGTGGCCCCTCACCCTCACCCTAACCCTAACCCTCTCCCGAGGGAGAGGGGATGGTCCGTGCCAATTCCAAGCCACTCATATTCACTCGCACCACAGAGCCAACACACAATCAGCGGAGCATATCTGCACCCTTCTCCCACTATTGATAACAAACAAGGGGAGAAGGGCTGGAAATGAGGGGGAGGTAACAATAAGCCACATCATGTAGGGTCGATTAGCGCAGCGTAATCGTCCGTTTACCGCCGCGCATCGGGTCATGGTAGAACAAGTAGCAAACTCGGGATATCAGCGGCCTCTCGGCCACTACCTATTCGCGATCATCCAAATACGCTGCGCTATTCGAACCTACGGCCCTGTGACCTCCCAAGCTCAGTGAAACCTTACGCCACAGTAAAAAAGATGGGGGTCCACCCAGATTTCATCATATCAACATCTGACTATGCGTCACGCGTCGTGATCATGATATTATGAAGCTAGAATATATATTTTCTACTAACACTAGGGAAGGTGCGAATAAGCGGGGAAATTCTTCTCGGCTGACTCAGTCATTTCATTTCTTCATGTTTGAGCCGATT
>NZ_JAPCIT010000045.1:0-15195 GCF_027707385.1 Aeromonas sp. QDB54
GAGCTCGAGCACCAGCGCGACACCTACCAGCACTTCGACTATCCGGGTCGCTACAAGCAGGACCCGAGCGGCAAGGCCTTTGCCCTGCACCGGCTCGATGCCCTGCGCAATGATGCGGTGGCGGGCCAGGCTAAGTCCAACTGCGCCGCCTTGCAGCCGGGGCAGACGTTTGCACTCACCGAACACCCCAATGGCAGCCTCAACACCGACTGGCAAATCGTGCGTATCCAGCACACCGGCTTGCAGCCGCAGGCGCTGGAAGAGGAAGGCGGCAGCGGCCCGACCGTCTATCACAACGAATTCGGGGTGGTGAAAGCCAGCACCACCTGGCGGGCTCGCATCGGCAGCCCGGAGGCCCCTCACAAGCCGATGGTGGATGGCCCGCAAATCGCCATGGTGGTGGGTCCCGAAGGGGAGGAGATTTACTGCGACGAGCACGGCCGGGTGAAACTGCAATTCCCGTGGGACAGATATGGCAGCTCCAACGACCAGAGTTCCTGCTGGGTGCGGGTATCCCAGGGCTGGGCGGGCGGCCAATATGGCATGATGGCCATCCCGCGCATCGGCCACGAGGTCATTGTCTCATTCCTGGAGGGGGACCCGGACCAGCCCATCGTGACTGGTCGCACCTACCACGCTACCAATCGGCCGCCGTACGAGTTGCCGGCCAACAAGACCCGCACCGTGCTGCGCACCGAGACCCACCAGGGCGAGGGTTTCAACGAGCTGCGCTTTGAAGACCAGGCGGGGCAGGAAGAGATCTACATCCACGGTCAGAAAGACCTGAACGTGCTTATCGAAAATGATGCCGCCTGGCACATCAAGCACGACCAGCATACCGATATCGACAACGAGCGGGTCACCCGCATCAAGGCCAACGATCACCTGACGGTGGAGGGCGAGAAGCGCGACCAGATAAAAGCCGACTACTCGCTGACGGTGGATTCCAGCCTGCACCAGAAGCTGGGGCAGTCCCTGCTGGTGGAAGCCGGGCAGGAAGTGCATATCAAGGTGGGCGACAAGCTGGTGCTGGAGGCGGGTTCTGAAATAACCCTCAAGGGAGGCGGCAGCTTTGTGAAAGTGGATCCTAGGGAGGGTGCGAATAAGCACCCTCCACAACGAAACTGAAAAAATTAGTTTATTAAATTCAAATACTTACAAAGGCGCATTTTTATGTTTGGTGACTTATTCGCACCTTCCCTAAAGAAAAATACTGGAGTCAACTGGTTCAATCCCAAAGATATTGGATTAAGCTCAGAGATGCTCAGTGTTACGCGAGGGGAGCTTTTTTTGAAGGCAGTTCTATTGCTCAACTGATAGAAATTAAAAAATGCCTTATGAATGTAACAAAGGAAAGAGTGTTTTTTTTGAATAATGAGATTCAATTCATTCATGATTTACCTTGATAGGCAAGGCTGATGGCCAAGGACGGCTCTGCATCAGTTTTGTGCCCATCAGATGGTTGTGTAGCATATATTTACAAAGCAACATATTAGGCAAAAAATATAGAGGTAAGTGGCCTGTCCAAGTCGCTTCTTTAATTTTAACGGTAGTTATATTCAGTCCAGGCATCCATCATCGGGAGGCGTTGATCCAGTAAGTCCGTACGGTGGGAAAATCTGGGAACCCAATATTTTTGACTCTGCTAGATACTCAACCATTTACTCCGCAGGAGATGGGTGAAAAGTGGTATGGACGGCTTTGTCGAGATTGGCGAGGTTTTGTTGAGCAGAGTATTATAACTATAGAGTAACTTAAATGAATAAATATTTGGTCTTGGTTTATATTCTGTTTTCTTCTATTTGTCGTGCTGAAGATGTCGGCATAGACTATCGCTGCTTTGTTAGTACAGATGGTAAAATTAAAATGCGAATGATGTGGGCCTCCACTGCGGGTTGGGTTGGAGGATATGTTCAATATGGGAAAAGCAAAGATAAAATAACTATAGTTCAAGTGAATTATGAAGAAGAGACGAATGATGAAGGTCGACCATATGCTGTTAATAGTGACTGGGTTGAAATAATTGATGGCAAGGTAAGTGGACGGTATCACTTTGGTTACCAAGGTGCTAACTTTGACAATGTTTTTTATATAAATGCTAAAGGAAAGAAATTTTATTTTTCTCAGGCATTATAAAATTATGAGGATTGTTTTTGATTGCGGTGGTTGTGAAATACTGAGGCGCCTTATTCATCGGGTGTACAGATCTAGTTATCACCTGACGGCGTTGTTGCCCAAATCAACCATCAAGTCATCACTTCCCCAGCTCCGGGTGACAGTTACACTCGGGGCTTTCTGACTGGCAGGCCAGGGTATTCAGTTTGTTTATGGCGCTTACATACGCTATGACTTCCTCCACTTGGCCGTTGTAGTTACGCAGACTAATTTTCCCCGCCAGCAACTGCTTGAACCGATATTACCTAGTAGGCATTGATAATAGTGAGTGAAAATTTGTGAGGTCATAATGAGGAGGTATGGTTTTTTCATTTTAAATTTAATCTTTCCCACTTTGTTTGTGAGTGCAGCTGATTTTATTCAAGGGCCATATAGGATAAGTAATGATACAGCGAGCGTTAAAATCGAGAAAAATGATGACATAAACTGCCCATTATCTATGGTTATATATGATAAATCATCACATTATGAGTTGGATAAAATATGTGAGAACGGCGATTACCCGAATCTCAGGAGCGTTTTTTTCTTTACTCTGAAAGGTGTTAATCATATAGGAACTATAGTTTCATGGCATAATAAGCATCAGGCAGAAGGGATTGATGAGACAAATTTTGAAGTTAAGATTTATAAAAATAACGCTGGTGGAGAATATACTGTTGATAAGGTAAAGACTTTGGATCCAGTTTTAAGTGGCACAGAGGATGGGGCTGGTGATGGAACATATAAGTTTAACAATGCAATATCGGTAAAGAAGTATATGAAAGAAAGATATGGTTAAGAGTTTGGCAAGGTGCGATAGACATCCTGTGAGAATATGGGGGGGCACACCTTTTTCATAGCTGTTTAGCTGCATGTCAAAGAGTATTGCTGGCAGCTGGTAAGCTGGTAGTAGCATGCACAAATATAGTTACCACCTGATGCCGGTCTCAAACCGGTGTCTTGCTTACACCACTCTAAGAGCGCACCTTCTTCGGTACCAATTTCAGAGCCTTCTTGAGCATGCAATAAGGGGGCCTGTCCCTCCATCATTAGGCCCTGACAAGATCACTGTTTGTTGTAGTGTCCAGGTAGCTGTTCGGGTCTGTTTGAATCCTCCTGGTCGGTTCGTCCGGGTAGCGCTGATCGAGCAGGCGACTTTGCTCGTCATTGAGCACAATCGTCTGTTCTTGGTGGTTTTCTCGAGGCGCAACAAACGTCGTATCTGGAGTGCAGGTCGTGACATTGCCATTAGGCCACACACACCACCCGTACCGGCACTAATGCCTCCTTTGAGACCCATTAAAGACATTTTGCCAGCAACCATCAGGACGTAAGAAGAGAGGGTTATTTCTACTGGATTTAAACAGATAGGATTGAATGTTTTCTGAAAGGAGATAATGGGGTGGCTGATGGGGCTCGAACCCACGACAACCGGAATCACAATCCGGGACTCTACCAACTGAGCTACAGCCACCACTGAAGATATCCATCAATGCCCTGCATCGGAGAGATGCATGTCATCAATGGCGCGCCCTGCAGGATTCGAACCTGCGACCCACGGCTTAGAAGGCCGTACCTGTTAATAGAGTTAAAATGTCATCAGAATACGTCAAACATCAAATAAATATAATACTTTAAAATCAATGTCTTATTGCCGTTAAGTCTGTCTAGGTTAGCTGAGGAAATTTTATGTTGCCAAAATTAGCACTTCAGGCTTCTGCATTTTTAGTTGTTTTTTTGATCTAAAATGGATCATTCACTCGCTCGTACGCAAAAAAAATGAGCCTCGATAGAGGCTCATTTGGGGCGATGCAAGAGGCATTTGTCACATTGGTCAATTATCGTTTTAAGCGTTGCGCTTTCGAACTGAGTCCACCCAAAATTGAATCTGCAATCTCAGTGGGAAATGTATCAGGCAATTGCTGACGAACGATTGATATTACCTCATCCAGATTATCCGTCAGTTCGCTGATGATTTTTTCCATCTGCACTTGTTCAAAACCAATCGCCTTGGCCGTTTGATAAAAATGGCGAGGAAATATCTGCTCTATCGCGTATTTTTTGCCCTTGGTTGCAGTAAGCCCCATGGCCAACTTGGCATCACGGGGATGTAATCCTTTACCACCAAATGCAGGATACATGGAAAGGATGTCGTAAAACGGTGTAAGCCGGAAACGCCCTTCAGGTTCGATAAACACCGAGAAATTCTTGGCATGGCCATCAGTGGCAGCCAGCAGCCAGAACAACACCTGAGACTTCATAAACAGGTACCGATCCTGCTCCGGCGTGGCCGATCCCAGCAGGGTCGTCATGATGTCAGCAATGCCCGGTCCACCATGGCTCTCGTACTTGCGTGCTGACGGTACATTCAACACCTGGCAGAAGTCCTCTTGGGGCAGGCGCATGATCCAACTGCGATCCGTGGCGTAGCGCCGATCGAAGCGTTCCACCGCCAGAGCCTTGACCTTGCCGACCTGCATGATGAAGCAATGGGGAACCGGAAGACCCAATGCTTTGGCGATCAGGGTGCAGAGATATTCGTTTTCTACGCTCTGGGAGAGGTCTATCGAGTAGGAGTGGCTTTCGATCTTGCCAATGGGCAGCTTGATAATGTGGGTGGTTGGGGTCGCTGCATGCGGTAGTAAGCACCAACGGTTGTCGAGGTAGAGTAACGCGGTCTTTTCCTGAGCCCCGGCGATGGATATCCGAAAATCGTCCTCTTCCCTCACCATACCAAGCGGGATCCCTTGCTGGTAGCTGGTCATGATCTGCTCCAGTTCGGCGTCAGAGAGCGGCTTGCACTCAATGCGCTTAACGTCTGGCACAGGTCTGCCCTGAGCCACCAGTTGCAATGCCCCCACGCTGTCCTGGCCAATACAACTGAGCAGATCAAAGGGTTGGGTGGAATCGGCTTGATAGCGCGCCACCACCCGGTTTCTTACTTCCGGGTTATCTGGCAGCAGATTATCGAAGAAGTTATAGGCCTCATCGCCCTGGTAGCGCTGCTGGCGTAATGGCATGGAGAGCGAGATGGGGCGGCTGCCTGGCAACTTCACCCACGATTCATCGTACTGAAATTGGTGAGCACCATTGGTCGCCTTGGTAAAGGTACCTACCCGGTATCCGTTCATGTAGACCGTCAGGCTGGCCATTACCACTCCTCCTTCCAGCCAGGCGTGGCGTTTTCCGCAGGATCGGTGCGGGGCCTGATATCGAGGGAGAGTTCCAGTGCGGCGAGGATCTTGAACAAGGTCTCCAGCTTGGTTGACTCGGGATTGAGCTCGAAGCTGGACACCGTGTCCTGCCTGATCCCCACCTTGCCGGCCACTTTGCCTTGGGAGAGCTTTTGCGAAAGCCTGGCATCCTTGAGACAGGCACTAAGTTGCTTGGCGCTGGTTACTTTCATGATTTGACTTACCTGGTAGCGTAATTTCTTTTAATTTACACGCTGTGGCAGGTATATCAATATTTACCTGCTTTAGGCGGTAAATGTTTTTCACACGCTAAAGGCGGTATTTAACCTTGATCCTCAGGTATGGGTGTCGCACTTTCGATTCAAGGGGCCATTAAAACAAGGTGTAACGAGTTTCAGCAGGAGTGCACTGGGGTTGGCGCAACAAAAGCCAAGGCGGCGATGGTGCGTCGGTTGATCGTCTCTGTCAGTGAGTCCATGATTGTTGCGATCGCTTCACGGGAGCTCACAAGTTCGCACCCGCGTTCGCTTCTTTAAATACCTTCTTGAATTGATGAGCACGAAATTTTGCCAATCTAGCCGAGGTTTCTCGGGAAAATTTGCAAATGCAGTGATGGTGTCATACCAAGCAGCCACCTCCATTGAAGATCTAAACTGGACAGGTCCCCAGTGTTATCGAAAACGGGGGGGCGCAACCAACAAGGTAACTCTGACATGTTGAAACCCATTCTGGTACAGCTCCGAGAGGCCTTGGCCGAGCTGCCCTACTTCACCCATATCGACAACCAGCATGACTACGAAAGTGCGCTGGCACTGATAGATGAGCTGGTGGATGACTACGATAACAACGTCCAGCTGTTAGACCTGCTGGCGGCCAGCATTGAGCGTTGGGAAGATAATGCTGAAGAGTTTGCCGAGTTTAACCGGCGGGTGGCGGCCATCCCTGCGTCATCATCGACATGAACCACTAGGCTAACGTCTTGCCGCCGGGCGCAGCCTACCGCATGAAGTCCGAGCACGACAACAAGCTGCTGATGGATCTTCGATCCAAAAATCGGATGGTTGCACACACTCCAGGGTGGTCAAAATTGGACGCTGAAAACCCCGGATGGATGAGTCAGACAGGAATGCCGCCTGACGGCCTTTGCTTTTCAGTGGTTCGTCTCCATCGGAAGCGCCCAAGTGAATTCCCCTTTATTACTACACCGGGGCCCAGATCAGCAGGCGCTGCCAGTTCGCTCACACAATGAGGGGAGGAGGGCCATGACACGACTAATGCTGCGATGACAATAAGGGGCATCGTAGCGTTGATCTCCAGCCCGCGCTTGATCAACGTTGATTTGCAAGAGCTGAGGGTAGTGATGGCAAGGATGGGATTCTAAATCATAGGTCCTCCAGGTTGACGCTGACGAACTCCGACCGTTTGACTCGCTCATCGACAATACGGTTCAGCTCGGCATCTTCGGCCAGTTCCAGATAGTAGGCGTAGAGCTCAGGCGGCACACAATAGAATGCTGGCTCGTTACGATAGAGGATGGCGACGGCATCGCCTTTTCCCTCTTTGATGGTCCCCATTGGATTGCGTCTGAGCTCTGTGATATTGGCAGTGGTGGCTGCCAGGCTTTGGTAACTCATGATGATGTCCTCGGCATAGAGCACCGCACTATGGAATACCTTAATAGATACTCAACTCGACGATTGTCACAGTATCAATCAGCGCCCATGTTGCGCTTTCCACGCGATAAACTCCGAGGGCCGTAAACCATAGCGTGCCAGAACACCTTCATGCAGCCTTCGCAACTCTTCAACAATCAGTGCCTGTACGGCCGATCGCTCTTGCTGCGGGACGTTCTCTGACACCGCTTGTTCAATGGTGCTGAGTGGATCAAGTTGGATCGACGTGACGACCCCACGGACAGTCTGTTTGATAAGATCCCGCCATGCTAGGCGAAGTGGGTCAGGTTCGGCGAGATCCCGCTTGATGGCAAGATATTCTTGGGTTGAACGTTCATAAGCCCACACGTACAGGTCGCGTAGCAGTTCGATGCGGGCCATTTCGTACACACCGAGGGTGGCGCGGCTGTAGGCCTGTTCTGGTACATCGAGGAAGGTGAGCGGGCAGAGGTTGCCACGAAACAGGGGGAGATTCGCGGCTAGGCGGGAAGTGCGTTTATTGATGTCGGCAAAAGGTTGTAGGTAGGGCAAGTGCACCATCATGAAAAACGATTGTTCAAACGGATCGTGGATCTGATTGGCTTTGCTCAGCACCTCGTCCAGCACCTCTTCGATTTGTTGTGCCGTGGATAACGGGCGATAGATACTTTTACTGATGTCGACAGCATGTTGGCGAATGCGCCCCTCATCGGCAGGGTTGGGTAGCAAGTTTTCCGCCAGGGCGCTGTGCAAGTTCATCAGGGTGTAGCGGTTAAATTCGGCACTGTCGATGTTTTCGACCAGTAACTCGATCGCGGTTTTATGGTTCAGGATCATCTGCGTTTCGATGGCTCCCTTACCCCGCGCGGCCTTGCCGTGCTCGATAAGTTCACGGGTGTCTAGCCTGCTATAGGTATTACCTTCCAGGTGGCTCGATGCCCATGATAAGTCGATCAACAAACGGTTCAGGATCGCTCGACTGTATGTGCCGGCAGGCTCATCGATGTCTGTGGTCTTGCCCATGTTGTGCAACTGACGGCGCAGTGATTCGGACAGGTAACAGGTTTCGTTGGGATGATATGCCTGCAAGAAATCATGCTGATAGCCCACGGGCTTGCGGGCTGGGAGGGGCTGGTCGATATAGGCAAGGATATCCAGGCTGTCGGCAGAGAGTGGGATGAACGCGGGGAAACTGTCCACCTTGGCTATCCGGGGCTCGGTATGGCTCTCGGAGTCAGCATGATAGCGGCGAGCCCGTCCTTCGCCTTGGGCTGTGATGTGGCCGCTTTCAATCAGCTTGGCTATCAGGCGCTGTGCGGTGCGTCTGGCTATGCTCGGGTGGCGGCCCAGCAGTTCAGCCAGCGTCAATCCGCTTTCGGATCCCCTGATAGTCTCTAGTAGGTCTGTGGTCGCTGACATCGTGTTTGTTGGCGCGTTTTCATATATATGGCGCCATTTTGGCGCAGTTAACTAAACTGCGCCAGTTTTAGTGGCAAGTTTGGCGCAGTTTTGCGGTGGCTTCATAGGTTAACGTTTGGGGTTTGAAAGAGTCCTGCATCGTTGATGGTATGGTTTAGATGGGCTAGTTTAAAGGCGCAATGATACAGGGAGCCGCCTCGCCATGTCCTACGCTGCTTATCGTTCTGTTCGCCAGATCCGCCAACCGAAGGGGCTGATGGCCTCGCTGGCCTTGCCCCAGGAGCTTGTGGGGGCGCATCATCTCATTGTGGCTGGAATGGCTCCCTCCATCGTCAATGAACTGGCTGCGTTGCTGGGCTGCGACGTCAAGATAGTCTGCCAGCTGGTTGGCATTGACCGCTCGACGGTGACACGCAAGCGCACTGCGGCGGCCCTGCTGTCCCGCGCTCAGAGTGCCCGTATCTATTCATTCGTTAGTGTGATGGAGGCTGCGGAGTCGCTGTTCGAGGGGGACAGGGGGAAGGCGCTTGAGTGGTTGAACAAACCTGCCCGGGCGCTGGGAGGAAACCCTCCTGCTACTTTCCTGACGACCGCTGTCGGAGCTCAGGCAGTTATCGATCTCATCGGCCAGATTGAGCATGGCGTCGTCGTTTGATGGCGACCTATCTCGCTGAAGGCGTTACCGCTCGACAGCGGTGTCCAGCATGTGCAGGAGAAAGCCAAGTATTGTTCAATTGACGTCACCCGAGTCAGTCACATTCCCCCTTGCATATCGGCTAAATGATCCCGCTCCCTCGACGATTACCCACTTGGTGAATTGCATCTCCATTCCTGACTTCATTCACAGTACCTGCCTGCGGTAGGCCTGCCATGCGCAGGTTCAGAGGTTCGGTGTGTGGCTGAATCGGTTTATCGCTAAGGAACTGTTTGAAAACAAAATACATTTTTATGTAATGTGTTAGTAACGGGTGATACACGGGGTTTACATGAGGACGAAGGAGTCAGGGAACTATCAGATCCATCCGGCGTTAGTCGCGTTTCGTGAGGCGTGGTTGGAGTTGGGCTTCAAGACTGGGCTGCCGATTGCCGATCAATTCCATACGCTCTGGGAGTCAGCCATTATTCTCTATCGTCCCTTGTCGTCAGGCGATGATGTGGGCAGTGCGCTTATGATCGTAGGGCCATTGTTGCCAGTATTGTCTTGGCCGTCGCCAATCAAACCGCCGCCTGGGCAACGATTGATCCCCTGCGGGCTGAATGATGGTGAGGTCGAGCAGCATCTGGCCGGGGAGTGGCTGAGGTTGATGACGCTGTTAGGGGAGCCCCGTCTCATCGAATGCAGCCGACGAATTTTCAATCGCGTTCTGACAGACGAGCAGCGTCTTAACTGGTTTCAGAAGAAGCGGTTGTCTCAAGACTATTGGGCCAAGGTGTGCGGGTTGTCCCGGGAACAGCTGGCGCATGCTCAGGAGGCGCTGAGCAAGTCCCGGCAAAAAGACAAAAAGAACGGGATGGTATCGGTGCCCGAACCTAACTTCTTCTTGCAGAGGTTAGCCGATGAGTGATGACCTTTCGCAGGAGCAGGCAGTGGAGGGTCTTGACGCTGAACCCGCCCGTTCCCTTACCCGACAGCTGGTGTTTCCGGAGGCGTTGGCCGAGTGGCACCGGCAAATCCTTGAATCGTTGCAAGCCTGCTGTCAGGGGATCCTGGGATTGGATCCAACACTGACCGCGTTGTTGGCCGCCGAGCTGCAGTGGATCGATTCTGTCTCATCCAAAGAGATGCTGCCCCCATCGCCACTCTCTGCCATGCAAATGCGTGAGCGGTTGAGTAAAGATCGGAGACTCAGCCAATTCTATCTCGTTGACGCCATCTTGGCGGAATTGCGTAGTGGCCATAGCCTCAACGGTGAGCTATTTGCTCAGCTCAAGTCCGTGACGATCCTGGCCGTCTTGGCGTTATCACATATCAATTTTTCTCAGGGTATTGCCGAGCGGGACCAAACGGTCGAAGAGGCGCTGCGCAACGTCAGGCTGATGGCGAACAATCAACGTGAGGTGATGATTAAGGCCCTGTCTGAGGTCGATTTTACGCAGCCGATACTGACGCTATTGCAAGCCATCAAGATCCAGAGAGAGCAATATGCCAATAACAAGCAGGTGAGCGTCAATACAGGGGCCTTGGAGGCCCTACTGAGCCGACTCTATAAGGCGCGAGCCAAAGAGATCAAAACGGGTACCCGGTCAACCGGCGAACGCCAGCGGTTCCAACTGGAGGCGCGTTATCAAGAGCAGCTCGACGAGCAGACCCAAATCCTGTTGCTACGGGAGGTTCTGCTGCAGCGCGGCAAAGTCAAACTGACCGAGTGGGAGGGTGAAGAGGAGCGAGGAACCCTCCCTGAGCAGCAGACGCTGCTGGTGTCCTCTCAGCCACAGGGGTTGATGGATATTCAGGCGAGGGTTTTGCAAAGCGCCTCGGTAGCGCTCTCCATGTCGATGCGTCATCTGCAGTTGCCGGCCAACCTTTGGATTGCCACAGCGTCACAGATCACACGCCTCGTCGATGCCTTGATGCCTCAGGCGGTCGATGAAACGGCGTTGCCGGCGCTGTCGATCCTGCTGCAACTGGTGATGGGCACGAGTAGCGAGGACTTGCACAAGCTGCCGGTCTGGCCGAGTACTGAGATTAAATTGCCTGCTCCTGGCTCTCGATTTGCCGATGACGACGGACCCTCAAAGAATGCCAGTGGTATTTGGCGGCTTCCTCATGGGGCGTATCTACAACGCTATGTAGAGGTTGCCCACAGCCGAGTGCATAGGAAATTGCACTCTTTTTTGCCAAAGAGCGACTTATTCTTGCAGCTACCTTTGCCAAAATGGGCCACTCATTTATTGGTTGGACACGGTTGGAGGACATTGAGTAGTAGCGCGCAGGTGGATTGTTTAGCGCGAGCAAATGAGCGAGCTGGCACGGCCTTGACCATGCGACAGCTGCAAAACTACCAGCGTGCTTGGTTGCAAAGAGAGGGGATTGATAGCGCCATTGCCGGTATCCTGCGTGGCAAGGCGGCTCAGCAATGTTCCCCTATGGCCTACAGTCATGTGCCACGTAAAGACGTGTTGCAGATCTGGTGCCGTTATTTGGCCTCCATGGGGATGACCGCGGTGGTGCTGGCACCGGAATTAGAACAAGGAGCTGTCGGATCACGCCTCTATCCTAGCGTTGGCGAGCTTGCTCGACTCCTAGGAAATTATCAGCAGTACCTCTGTGCACGACTCAGTGGGTCACGGCAGCAGCGTCCAACGCTGACGCAATATCATAACCTCCTCGTGCGCCACAGTTTGTTGATCCTCCATCTTTCTACTGCCGCCAGGCCCGTGACGGAGATGTACGGCAGGCGTGGCGATTACTGCCTCATCAGTCGCTTTATCCGGCTGACAGACAAAGAGGGACGATCTGTGAGCTCGGCCAGGTTGGTGCCATTGTCAGCGTTGGCAGTGCAGCAACTGCAAGCCTGGGAGCGCTATTTGACATATTTGGCATGTCAGCGTGAGCCGCTGCTGGCGCCGTTAGTGTCGGCGGCGGAGCAAGCATTGAGTGGAGCTGGAGCGCTCCTGTTCTGGGCGGTCGAGGCCAAAGATGGCAGCCTGGAAGGCACAGAAATCGTCACCCCAAATTCGATGATGAGGCAGTTCGAAAATCTGTTGCCCCTGGCGCCAAACTGGCATCGCCATTCGGTGCGCAGCCACCTGCTGGAGCAAGGCGTGGCCACCGAGTTTATCGATGCGCTGCTTGGTCATGAGGAGATGGGGACAGAGTTCACAAACCAGTACAGTAGTGCGGCGTTGAGCGATCTATTTACCCTGACGGACGTGCTGGACAAATGGCATCAAACCCTCGGGTTGAAGGTGATGGGCGAATGGACAATCCACTGATCGATTGGCGTGAACAGCTTCGAAAGGAAGATGAGCGTGCAGCGAACGTTCTTCGGTCTGGTCGGGCTATGCGTCGGGATCGTCTCAAACGTGCTCAGGTGCAAATAGAGCGTCGAGCACTGGATGCGCTGTTGCAACATTTGCCCGGCCTATTCAAGGAGCCAGCCGATGTCCGAGGGTTTGAGTATCTGTGGCCATTGGCGATGAGCACGTTGACGGGCAAGTATAGGCGACAGTCTGAATTCAAGGCTGGGCTGCGAGCCATCCTGCTTTGCCTGCAGCAGGGCAATACCAGCGGGTATTGGCAGTTGCCGTTGCCGACAATCCCCCTGACGGTGCTTCGGCGCCCGCTACCTTACACTGAAAAGTGGTTTGACAAAGCGCAGCGCTGTAGTCAAGCGCTGCTGAACTGGCATAGACAGATCGAGGCCCGCGACACTAGCCTGATCGAAGCTGAAGATTTACTGGCCGACATTCTTCATAGCGCGGTGTTTTACTGCGGTGTACACCAGACGGCGATTTTGCACGCACTGATGCTGGCCATCGCTGAGCGGCGAAGATTATGCACGAATGGCTCAGTTGTTTGGTTGCCTTTGACGTTAGAGAGCAAGGCGTTGGCCACCAATGCGCACGATAGAGCAGGGAAGGGGGTTACCGAGCTCCAGATTTTCCTAAGCCTGCCGACTCTGGGGTTGGTACAGCGCTGGTATCGTCGGCGCGGCAAAACGTTTGAGCTTGCCGTTGAGCTCGACACATTCAGCTTATGGGCCCAGAGACATCTGACTGCACCCCTGCGCGGGATCAAAGAGTTTTGCCAAGGGGCGAGTCTGGTAACCGGTGGGCAAGCCGGGGTCCGCTGGCCACAGATCCTGACTCATGTGGCATCTGGGGCGTTACACAGTGTACCACTGCCTCATGAACACTGGCTTTCACTGCATCATCCGACGGTTGCGGATGGTCACCAAGTGGTGTGTTTGGCGCAGGAGGCGAGTACCGGATTAGTCGATAACCTGACGGCAGGCAGTTCCAAGCGTCGGCGCTACCATGGCGAAGACCACCCTTATTCATCCTTACTGGCTCGGTTGCGAACGGTGTTGGCGGAAAAGGAGAGCGCGACTCGCAAGCAGACGAAGGCAAGCTGCCTCGCAGGACTGAATCGGTTGCGCAATGAGCAGACCCTCAGCAAGTCAGAGCAGATCCTGGTCGGGTGGCTACATCAATGCATCGCAAAGAACAAAAACAAGCCTTCGACGCTGCGCAGTTACCTTAGTCGCGGTGGTCAGCAATGGCTTGTTCGGTGCTTTGATCATGATCTCGGCTTATGGGATGGCGATCGTTTTCTGAGCTGTTATCGAGCATTGCTGGAAGAGTATGGGGGGACTTCAAATCTGGTCGTCGACCCGGCGCTCTCTGGTGCGGTTGAACGGACGGACCTGGAAAGATCCTCCTCCGCAGAGCCGGAAAGTTCCTCTTCCGAGGCGCCCGTTAGCCAAAAGAATGCTGTCAGCTACATGGCTGCACGCTTGACCAGCCTGCACAGCTATGCGGTGGCGAGTTACCACTTGGCCCCATTGCCGGAGGAGCTGGTCCCGCGCGAGCGCCAGCGGCCCCATGTGCGTGCCACCTATCTCAGTGAACCTCTCTTTCGACAGTTGCTGCGTGGAATGGAGCGGATGACGCACACCTCATCGAGTTACCGAGAGTGTCTGAGCGCGTTATACATCGTGGCTTATCGTGCTGGACTGCGCTTGAGCGAGATCCAAAAGCTCAGGTTGAAAGATATCGAACGCAGTCCAGAGTGCTGGCTATATATTCGCGATACCCGGCTTGATGATGGCAAGAGTGACAGTGCCACCCGCAAGATCCCCCTGGGGGTCTTGCTGACCCCGGAAGAGCGTACTCGATTGGATGCGTACTTGTCTGGGTTATGGCCGCGAAAGGCGAAAAACGCGAACGCGCTGGCGTTTCCCTCACAGAGCGGTTGGTTGATACCGATGTCGGATGAAGAGATCAGGGGGCCGTTAACCAGTATCCTTCGGCAGGTTGGTGGGAAATACTATACCTTCCATCATCTGCGGCATACGGCATTGAGCCGCCTGCAACTGCTGCTACATCACGAAGCTCTGGCACTGCACAGTTTGCCAGGGTGGGCACATTTCCTGCCTTGGTCGGCCGCACAGTGTACCGCTATCTACCAGACCATCACACACTCATCCACTCAGGGGGATTATTGGGCGCTGGCCCAGTTTGCTGGCCATCAGAGCCCGGAGACGACGTTGCACTCATATTTGCATTTTACCCACTGGGTCAATGCAGCGTGTCTGTTGCAGGCCAAGTACGACTGGTCTTTGTCACTGCGACACCACTTCACCGGGCTGTCTCGTGCAAAGCTCACACAGAACGACTGGTTGGAGGGGCCCTTGACATGGCAGCGCTGCCGGGAGGCCCTGCTCCAGTCGCTTTCGCCTTATCTTCAACAGGTCTCCTGGGTCCTGATGGAGTGTGCACCTTACCCTCCCTTGGTTAAACACAAGCTGGATTTTGATGCCGCTCTGGAGCTGATCGCACGGTTCGCACGACATGAAGATATCACCGATCAACTCAATCGTTATCAACTCACACCCGCTATGGTCGATGAGTTAGTTGAAAAAATTCATTTACTTAAAGCATTTAAGACTCAGCGGGGAGCACAGCGATTGCTCTACTCAACGTCACATCATCTGAATTTGCTTCCTGGAGCCTTGCGCAGTCATAAGGAGCAAGTCGAACTCCGTAAAGTGGTTAAACTGGCTCGCCAGGTCTATCGCGAGCAACGAGCGGCTTTCATCGAATGGATTGGC
>NZ_JAPCIT010000046.1:0-12551 GCF_027707385.1 Aeromonas sp. QDB54
GATCGCCAGGGGCAGGGCCTGCTCGCGCTTGAGTGCGGCGAACTTCTCGGCCGGCAGCAGGTAGTCGTCGAAGTCGCGGAACTGCCGCGAGCCCTTGACCCAGATGTCGCCGGAGCGCAGGGCGTTCTTCAGCTCGGACAGGGCGCAGATTTCGTAGAATTTCCGGTCGAGGCCTTCCGGGGTGATCACCAGCGGCTTCCAGCGCGGCTTGATGAAGGCCGTGGGTGCATCGGCCGGCACCTTGCGCAGGTTGTCGGCGTTCATCTCACGCAGGGTCTGCACGGCTGCCAGCACGCCTTGCGCGGCCGGCGCGGCGCGCAGTTCCAGCACCTCCAGCAAGGCCGGCGTGTAACGGCGCAGGGTGGCGAAGTTCTCGCCGACCAGGTGCAGGTGGTCGAAGCCTTCCGGCCGGGCCAGCAGCTCGGCCTCGCTGACGCTCTCGGTGAACTCGTCCCAGGGAATCACCGCCTCGATGGCGGCATAGGGGTCGCTGCCGCTTTCCTTCGCTTCCAGCAGCGCCTGGCCGATCCTGGAGTACAGGCGCACCTTGTCGTTGATCGCCTTGCCCTGCTTCTGGAACTGCTGCTGATGCTTGTGCTTCGCGCCGCTGAACAGCTTGACCAGGATGCGGTCATGCAGATCGACCAGCTCATCGATCACGGTCGCGGTGCTCTCCAGCACCACGGCGGCCAGGGTCGCGTAGCGGCGCTGCGGCTCGAACTTACCGAGGTCTTTGGGCGTCATCTGCCCACCCTCGCGGGCCAGCTTGAGCAGGCGGTTCTGGTGGATGTGCCGGCCCAGGCCTTCGGGCAAGTCCACCAACTGAAATGTCTTCAGCCGCTCGATGTGTTCCAGCATGTGCCGAGAGTTGGGTTTCAGCGGTGCCTGGCGCAGCCAGGTCAACCAGGTGATGCTGCTGCCGGCCTTGAGCTTCAACAGCTCGTCCAGCTTGGCCCGATGCGAGTCCGTGAGTGGTTCGACCAGGGCGCGGTAGACCCGCCGATTGGCTCGCGCAATGGCTTCCGAGCAGGCCCGGTCAATCACGCTCAGCGCCGGCAGGATGCGTCGTTTCTGCCGTAGGCTCTCCAGGGCCTGACCGGCCAGCAGCAAGCCTTTGTCGGTCTGCTGGGCCAGCTCGGTTAGCTCGCGCACCAGGGCGCGGAAGTCGGACAGGCCGAACGGGGCCAGTTGCAGGTAGGTGCGCAGTTCCTGGGCATGCTCGCGACGGGTCACGTCGCGCTCGCCGTACTTTGCCCAGCTCGCCGGCTCGGCCTGGACTTGCTTCGCCACCCACAGGATGACCGGCTCGGGCAGCTCGCTGTCGGTTCCCAGCGCGTAACCGGGGTAGCGCAGCAGGCAGAGCTGCACGGCGAAGCCGAGGCGGTTGGCGTCGCCGCGTCGCTGGCGGATCAGCGACAGGTCGGAGTCGTTGAAGGTGTAGTAGCGGATCAGGTCATCCTGGCTTTCCGGCAGCGCAAGCAGGGTGTCCCGCTCCGTGGCCGAGAGGATCAAGCGACGCGGCATGTGTCAGTCGTCCGTGCGGAGGTACTGGTAGAGGGTTTCCCGGCTGATGTTGAACTCGCGGGCAAGCTGCGCCTTGGGCTCGCCGGCCGTCGCTCGCTGCCGCAGGGTAGCAGCCTGCTCATCGGACAGGGCTTTCTTGCGGCCCCGGTACGCGCCACGCTGCTTGGCCAAGGCGATGCCCTCACGCTGCCGCTCGCGGATCAGGGCGCGCTCGAACTCAGCGAAGGCCCCCATCACCGACAGCATCAGGTTGGCCATCGGCGAGTCCTCGCCAGTGAACACCAGGCCCTCCTTCAGGAACTCGATGCGCACGCCGCGCTGAGTCAGCTTCTGTACCAAGCGACGCAGGTCATCGAGGTTGCGGGCCAGCCGATCCATGCTGTGCACCACCACTGTATCGCCTTCGCGGACGAAGCTCAGCAGCGCTTCGAGCTGGGGGCGCTGGGTGTCCTTGCCCGATGCCTTGTCGGTGAACACCTTGCTCACCTGGGTTTGTTCCAGCTGGCGTTCCGGGTTCTGGTCAAAGCTGCTGACCCGGACGTAGCCGATGCGGTGCCCCTGCACGATGTCTCCTTGGTTGAAGGCGGCTTAAGTGCACTTTCTGTTCCGTTGTGCCTCAAAGCCCATTTCTGTCAGGCTGAAATCTATAACCTTCGCGGGCATGTGTCAAAAAATGGGAAAGCAGACTCTATTCTGACGAAGCGGCGCGGCCCTGCCTGACATCAAGTTAGGGTATGCCTCAGTCTGACAGTGATGAGTCGCAGGCGTTCGGATCGGCATCGGTTTCGCTCCCGGTCTTGGCGCGCGCCTGGAAGCGCTGATAGCACTCCAGCCCGCAGAAGTGCTCGACGTATTCCGCGCCTTCCGGGGTGAAGGCGGCATCGAGCGGGATTTCCTTGCAGCACACGCAGCAACTGGTGGCAGTCGGATCATTTGCATTCATGGTGGCACCCCTCCATTGACTGACGAAGACGGCGAATGCCGCCGCCGGCATCGGCTTGGCGAACAGGAAGCCTTGTCCTGTGTCGCAGTCCGCTTGTCGCAACAAATCAAGACTCGCCGATGTTTCCACGCCTTCGGCCACTACTTCCATGCCAAGCCCATGCGCAAGCTGAATCACGGTGCGCACGATGGTCTGGTCGCGGTGGTCGTTGGCGAGTCCGGCGACAAACGATTGGTCGATCTTGAGCGTGCTGATGGGGCAGCATTTCAGGTGTTGCAGGCAGGAATAGCCGGTGCCGAAGTCGTCGGCGGCGAAGCGCACACCGATCTGTCGCAAAGCTTCCAGGGCGGGGAAGATCGCCGGATCACCGAACGCAACCGATTCGGTCAGCTCAATTTCAAGATACGCGGCGGG
This sequence comes from Aeromonas sp. QDB54, assembly GCF_027707385.1. NCBI lineage: Bacteria > Pseudomonadati > Pseudomonadota > Gammaproteobacteria > Aeromonadales > Aeromonadaceae > Aeromonas > Aeromonas sp. QDB54. Next base: position 2,882 of record NZ_JAPCIT010000046.1, read on the forward strand.
CAACCCGGCATCGGCCAGCACGCCCTTTACCCACTTGTCGAAATCTGGCCCCACTTGGCTCGCCGCAACATTGACGGCCAGCCGGAACGGTTGCCATGCCAGCACCCGCCAGTCGCGCATTTGACGGCAGGCTGCGCCCAGCACCCATGCGCCGATTTCCGGCATCAGGCCGGACGATTCGATCACGGGCAGGAACTGGCCCGGCGGCAACAGTCCGAGCGTCGGATGACGCCAGCGCAACAGGGCTTCCGCGCCGACAATCTGCTCACTGCGCAAATCGACAATCGGCTGGTAGTGCAGCTCAAGCTGCCCGCGCTCGACCGCCTGCGCCAGTTGCGCCACTGTCCATTCAATTGGCTGGGAAGCGCTCATGATCGACCTCTGAAGGCCCGCAGCAGCCGCGTCACAGACAGGACAAACAAGCCGGTCAGCGTGAGGGCTGCAATACCCCAGTGCTCGCCGATGAACGCGCCGGCCGTCGTGCCGGCCAGCACAATGGCGAGAATCGGCAAATGACAGGGACAGGTGAGCACCGCCAGCGCACCCCACAGGTAGCCGGTGAACGGCTTGTGTGTCTCGGTCGGCAAGCGCTCGGGGCTGTTCATGGCAGACTCTCCGCTTGCTGGGCCGGCGCGGTCGGCATCGCGGCCAACTGCACTTCCAGATCGGCCAACGCTTCGCGTCGGCGTTCGACGAACTGACTCAGCACGGCAAGCTGTGCGGCTGTTTCATCGCAGTCCGCCGCATCCAGCGCCCGGCACAACCGCGCCAATGCGTCCAGGCCGATGCCCGCCTCAAAAGCGGCCCGCACAAAGCACAGCCGCTGCAAGGCGGCGTCATCGAACAAGCCGTAGCCGCCCGTGGTGCAGGCGACTGGCCGCAGCAATCCGCGCAGCAGGTAGTCGCGCACGATATGCACGCTCACCCCGGCCTCAAGGGCCAGTCGGGACACTGTGTAGGCGTTCATCGAACACCTCCTTTTCCTTATCCGGCGCAGCAGGACAGTTGCTTCACGTCCTTGCTGAAGGTCTGCGCCGCGAGCTTCAAGCCCTCGACCATCGTTAGGTAGGGGAACAACTGGTCGGCTAGTTCCTGCACCGTCATGCGGTTGCGAATGGCGAGAACAGCCGTCTGGATCAGTTCGCCCGCTTCCGGGGCCACCACCTGTACGCCAATCAGCCGTCCGCTGCCTTCCTCGATGACCAGCTTGATGAAGCCGCGGGTATCGAAGTTGGCGAGCGCACGCGGCACGTTGTCGAGCGTCAGCGTGCGGCTGTCGGTTTCGATGCCATCGTGGTGCGCTTCCGCCTCGCTGTAGCCCACGGTCGCCACTTGCGGGTCGGTGAACACCACGGCCGGCATCGCGGTCAGATTGATGGCGGCGTCGCCGCCGGTCATGTTAATGGCCGCACGAGTGCCGGCCGCTGCCGCCACATAGACGAACTGCGGCTGGTCGGTGCAGTCGCCGGCCGCGTAGATGTTCGGGCTACTGGTGCGCATGCCCTTGTCGATGACGATGGCCCCCTGCGCATTGACGGCTACCCCCGCCGCTTCCAATGCCAGGCTGCGCGTGTTCGGTGTCCGGCCGGTGGCGACCAGCAGCTTGTCGGCGCGCACTTCGCCCTGTCCAGTGGTCAGCACGAATTCGCCGTCCACATGGGCGACTTGGCTGGCTTGCGTATGTTCCAGTACCTTGATTCCTTCGGCACGGAAGGCGGCTGTGACGGCCTCGCCGATGGCAGGGTCTTCGCGGAAGAACAGCGTGCTGCGCGCAAGGATCGTGACCTGGCTACCCAGCCGGGCGAAGGCTTGCGCCAGTTCCAGCGCCACCACCGACGAGCCGATGACGGCCAGGCGTTCGGGAATGGTGTCGCTGACCAAGGCCTCGGTCGAAGTCCAGTAGGGTGACTCTTTCAGGCCCGGAATCGGCGGCATGGCCGGACTGGCACCCGTGGCGACCAGGCAGCGGTCGAACATCACGACGCGCTCACCACCCTCGTTCAAACTAACGATAAGGCTCTGGTCGTCCTTGAAACGCGCTTCACCGTGCAGAACGGTGATGGCTGAATTGCCGTCCAGGATGCCTTCGTACTTGGCATGACGGAGTTCTTCGACACGGGCCTGCTGCTGGGCCAGCAGCCGCTCGCGCAAGATCGTCGGCGGTGTGGGTGGCATGCCGCCGTCGAATGGGCTTTCCCGGCGCAGATGGGCGATGTGGGCGGCGCGGATCATGATCTTGGACGGCACACAACCGACGTTGACGCAGGTGCCGCCGATGGTGCCGCGCTCAATCAGCGTGACCTGCGCGCCTTGCTCGACGGCCTTCAGTGCTGCCGCCATCGCGGCTCCACCGCTGCCGATCACGGCGACTTGCAACGGGCGCTCGCCGCCGCTGCCCTTGTCGGCGGCACCCATCCAGCCGCGCACCTTGTCGAACAGCCCAGTGCGGTTGTCGGTCGGCGGGGCATCGGCGAGCATCGCTTTGTAGCCCAGGCCAGCCACGGCGGCGGTCAGTGCGTCCGGCGCTGTGCCTGGATCAAGGGCGAGCTGGGCCGCGCCCTTGGCATAGGACACTATGGCAGATTGGACGCCGGGTACTTTTTCCAGCGCTTCCTTGACGTGCGCCGCGCACGAGTCGCAGGTCATGCCGGTGATTTTTAGATGGGTCATGCGACAGATCCTTTTTCGTTTGTGGTAGCAGACAAGGGCGTCAGATGTGCTGCGCTGCCGTTTTCAGTGCCTCACTTCTTGACGCTGGACGGATAGCCTGCGTCTTCGGTGGCCTTGGTCAGCTTCTGCACGCTGGTCTTGGCATCATCGAAGGTGACAACCGCTTCGCGTGTCTCGAAGGTCACGTTAACTTTGCTGACGCCTTCGACCTTGGAAATCGCCTTCTTGACGGTGATCGGACAAGCGGAGCAGGTCATGCCCGGTACGGACAGCGTGACGGTCTGGGTGGCGGCCCACACGGGGGCAACAACGGCAGCGATGGCGAGAGAGGCAAACAGTTTTTTCATGATGAACTCCTGTGATTAATAGAAAAATGGCATGACGTAGGGAAATCCGAGCGCGACCAGAACCAGCGCGGCCACGACCCAGAAAATGAGCTTGTAAGTAGCGCGCACTTGGGGAATCGCACACACATCCCCTGGTTTGCAGGCTTGCGCCGGTCGGTAGATGCGCCGCCAGGCGAAAAACAGCGCCACCAACGCCGCGCCGATGAAGATCGGGCGATAAGGTTCCAACACCGTCAAGTTGCCGATCCAAGCGCCGCTGAACCCCAGGGCGATCAGAACCAGCGGCCCCAGGCAGCAAGCCGAGGCGAGGATGGCGGCTAGCCCGCCAGTGAAGAGCGCCCCGCGCCCGTTTTGAGGTTCAGACATACGCTTGTCCTTTCAAATCTGGATTGGATAGCTTAAGCTTACTTCCGTACCAATGTACGGAGTCAAGCGATATGGAAAAAAATTTGGAGAATCTGACTATTGGCGTTTTCGCCAAGGCGGCCGGGGTCAACGTGGAAACAATCCGGTTCTATCAGCGCAAGGGCTTGTTGCCGGAGCCGGACAAGCCCTATGGCAGCATCCGCCGCTATGGCGAGGCGGATGTGACGCGGGTGCGCTTCGTGAAATCAGCCCAGCGGCTCGGATTCAGCCTCGACGAGATCGCAGAGCTGCTGAGGCTGGATGACGGCACCCACTGCGAGGAAGCCAGCAGCCTGGCCGAGCACAAGCTTCAGGACGTGCGCGAAAAAATGACCGACCTGGCGCGCATGGAAACCGTGCTATCCGAACTTGTGTTCGCCTGCCATGCGCGGCAAGGGAACGTTTCTTGCCCGCTGATTGCTTCGCTGCAAGGGGAGAAAGAGCCGCGTGGTGCCGACGCGGTGTAGCCGAGGGTAGTTACGCCTTAGCGTGCTTTATTTAATGAGATGGTCACTCCCTCCTTCCCGGTACTATGCTGAGGACAGGCTTTCATTCGGAGAACTATCATGGAAAACATTGCGCTCATTGGTATCGATCTGGGTAAAAACTCTTTCCATATTCATTGCCAGGATCGTCGCGGGAAGGCTGTTTACCGTAAAAAATTTACCCGGCCAAAGTTGATCGAATTTTTGGCGACATGCCCCGCTACAACCATCGCAATGGAAGCCTGTGGCGGTTCTCACTTTATGGCACGCAAGTTGGAAGAGTTGGGGCATTCCCCAAAGCTGATATCACCACAATTTGTCCGCCCGTTCGTTAAAAGCAATAAAAACGACTTTGTCGACGCCGAAGCTATTTGTGAAGCTGCATCGCGTCCGTCTATGCGTTTTGTGCAGCCCAGAACGGAATCTCAGCAGGCAATGCGGGCTCTGCATCGTGTCCGTGAATCCCTGGTTCAGGATAAGGTAAAAACAACCAATCAAATGCATGCTTTTCTGCTGGAATTTGGCATTAGCGTTCCCCGAGGAGCTGCCGTTATTAGCCGACTGAGTACCATTCTTGAGGATAATAGTTTGCCTCTTTACCTCAGCCAGTTATTGCTGAAATTACAACAGCATTATCACTATCTTGTTGAGCAGATTAAAGATTTGGAATCCCAGTTGAAACGAAAGTTGGACGAAGATGAGGTTGGACAGCGCTTGCTGAGCATTCCCTGCGTCGGAACACTGACAGCGAGTACTATTTCAACTGAGATTGGCGACGGGAAGCAGTACGCCAGCAGCCGTGACTTTGCGGCGGCAACAGGGCTTGTACCTCGGCAGTACAGCACGGGAGGTAGGACGACATTGCTGGGAATTAGTAAGCGAGGTAATAAAAAGATCCGAACTTTGTTGGTTCAATGTGCCAGGGTATTCATACAAAAACTGGAACACCAGTCTGGCAAATTGGCCGATTGGGTCAGGGATTTACTGTGCCGGAAAAGCAACTTTGTCGTCACTTGTGCTCTGGCAAACAAGCTGGCCAGAATAGCCTGGGCCCTAACGGCACGACAGCAAACTTATGTAGCATAACGGCAGAAATACACCGGTTTAAAGAATTACTGATCTGGTTTTGCGAATACTGATATTGATGATACTAACGGCCCACCGGCCTGTTGAGGAACCTGTAAAACGGAAAGGCTCATTGAAGCCGTATATTTTCTGGAGGTTCATCAGGCGCGGAACTCATCAAGGCGCGGGAATAAAATCCCATTCAGACGCCGGATAGATTCAAGCAAGCCAACTTGTCGTCAAAATCGGTGTTGCAAAAACGGGAGTGACCATAGATTCCGTTTTCTGAGACGACCCCTATTTGTCCACCCTGTGGATGAATAGCTTTTTTTTTGGGAGGACACTGTGATGCTAGCTTTTGTTTTCACCTAAATCCTGTTTGCTGCATAAAAAATTTCAAGAGCTAAACAGGAGTAAATAAAAATGAGTTTAATTATTAAAGCGAGAAACATACGCTTGGATTATGCTGGGCGTGATGTTTTGGATATTGATGAATTGGAAATTCACTCTTATGACCGTATTGGTCTTGTGGGTGATAACGGAGCAGGAAAGAGTAGTTTACTCAAAGTACTTAATGGCGAAATTGTTTTAGCCGAAGCGACATTACAGCGTTTTGGTGATTTTGCACATATCAGCCAACTGGGCGGAATCGAAATAGAAACGGTCGAAGACCGGGCAATGTTATCTCGCCTTGGTGTTTCCAATGTACAAAACGACACAATGAGTGGCGGAGAGGAAACTCGTGCAAAAATTGCTGCCGCATTTTCCCAACAAGTACATGGCATTCTAGCGGATGAACCAACCAGCCACCTTGATCTCAATGGAATAGATCTACTTATTGGTCAACTTAAAGCATTTGATGGAGCATTACTTGTTATCAGTCATGACCGATATTTTCTTGATATGGTTGTAGACAAGATATGGGAGTTAAAAGACGGTAAAATTACGGAATATTGGGGTGGTTACTCGGATTACTTGCGTCAAAAAGAAGAAGAGCGACAACACCAAGCCGTAGAATATGAGCTGATGATGAAGGAACGGGAGCGATTAGAATCTGCTGTGCAAGAAAAACGCCAGCAAGCTAATCGATTAGACAATAAGAAAAAAGGAGAAAAATCCAAAAACTCTACCGAAAGTGCTGGACGACTTGGGCATGCAAAAATGACTGGCACCAAGCAAAGAAAACTGTATCAGGCAGCTAAGAGTATGGAAAAGCGTTTGGCTGCATTAGAAGATATTCAAGCACCAGAGCATTTGCGTTCTATTCGTTTTCGTCAAAGTTCAGCCCTAGAACTGCACAATAAGTTCCCGATTACGGCAGATGGTCTGAGCTTAAAATTTGGTAGCCGTACTATCTTTGATGACGCTAACTTTATAATACCGCTTGGCGCTAAAGTCGCTATAACTGGATCGAATGGAACAGGGAAAACGTCCTTGTTAAAAATGATATCAGAACGTGCTGATGGATTAACCATATCTCCAAAAGCTGAAATTGGCTACTTTACACAAACAGGATATAAATTTAACACGCATAAATCTGTGCTCTCCTTTATGCAGGAAGAGTGCGAGTACACAGTTGCGGAAATTCGTGCAGTATTGGCTTCAATGGGGATCGGAGCGAATGATATTCAAAAAAACTTATCCGACTTATCGGGAGGTGAAATCATCAAACTGCTTTTATCCAAAATGCTTTTAGGAAAATATAATATTTTGCTTATGGATGAACCAGGAAACTATCTTGACCTAAAAAGTATTGCCGCATTAGAAACAATGATGAAGTCCTATGCAGGAACTATTATCTTCGTATCTCATGACAAGCAATTGGTCGATAATATTGCTGACATTATCTACGAGATCAAAGACCACAAAATCATCAAGACTTTTGAGAGAGATTGTTAATGATAGCCAATCTAATCCGAACATTAATTATTGAACTCTTTAAAGGAAATTAAAAATGACAATTCAAGATATTCAATCACTTGCTGAAGCACACGGCTTGTTGCTTACGGACAAAATGAATTTCAATGAAATGGGCATTGATTTTAAGGTCGTTTTTGCTCTTGATACAAAGGGGCAACAATGGTTGCTGCGTATTCCTCGTCGTGATGGCATGAGGGAACAAATCAAGAAAGAAAAACGCATTTTAGAATTGGTAAAAAAACATCTTTCTGTAGAGGTTCCTGATTGGAGAATTTCATCTACAGAATTAGTGGCTTATCCCATACTTAAAGATAATCCTGTTTTAAATTTGGATGCTGAAACCTATGAAATAATTTGGAATATGGACAAAGATAGCCCGAAATACATAACATCTTTGGCAAAAACCTTATTTGAAATCCATAGTATTCCTGAAAAAGAAGTTCGGGAAAATGATTTGAAAATTATGAAACCTTCAGATTTAAGACCTGAAATAGCAAACAATTTGCAGTTAGTAAAATCTGAAATTGGTATAAGTGAGCAATTGGAAACCCGCTACAGAAAATGGTTGGATAATGATGTTCTATGGGCAGATTTCACCCAATTTATACATGGCGATTTATATGCTGGGCATGTACTAGCTTCAAAGGATGGAGCTGTTTCAGGCGTTATTGATTGGTCAACAGCCCATATAGATGACCCAGCGATTGATTTTGCTGGGCATGTAACTTTGTTTGGAGAAGAAAGCCTCAAAACTCTAATCATCGAGTATGAAAAACTAGGGGGTAAAGTTTGGAATAAACTATATGAACAGACTTTAGAAAGAGCAGCGGCCTCTCCTTTGATGTATGGTTTATTTGCCTTAGAAACTCAAAATGAAAGCCTTATCGTTGGAGCAAAAGCTCAGTTGGGAGTTATATAATTTAAAAATATGATTGCTGAGAACTGCCTTGTTTTGAAACTTGGTTGGCTTTAATTAGTTTTTAGTATTCTTTATAGAAAATGCCTCGATCAAGGGGCATTTCTAACAATCATTTAACATAAAATTTCTTATGTGAAGTAACCTGAATGCAGCGGTGCCCCATTGGGGGCGCGTTGAGATAAGCCTCTTTTAGATAACTTTAGCAACTCGATAGACAGTTGCAACTCCACAATTCACTGCTTTGGCAATTTCTTCCTTAGTCATATTGCCAACTACTAGCAATTCTTTTATTCGTTTATGTTTAGCCTCATTTGCCTTCTTGCCTGTTGGTTTGTAACCCGAACGTGCCAGGCCCTGCTTAATACGTTCTATACGTTTCTCATTGTCTAGGCGGGCCATTGTTGCCAGAAGATCAATCAACATATTGTTGATGAGTTCCAAGATTGAATGAGTAATGCTGTCACTGGTTTGAATCATTTGGTAGGTAGTAGGAAGATCTGCTACGACTAAACGAAGTCCCTTCTCCTGGATCCTGCGCTTCAGCTCTTGAAAATCTCGTTGGGTTAGGCGTGATAAGCGGTCAATACTTTCAACTAACAATGTGTCACCTTGATTTGCTTCTGACAGTAGCTTATTCAATTCAGGTCGGTCTAACTTCGTACCACTATAGTTTTCCACGTACACAATGGTTTCACCCAAATTCAAGTTTTGGTTTAGATCCTGAAGAATCTGCAAAGCCCTTTCTGCATCTTGATCTTTAGTTGAAGCTCGTAGATAAATACGTGTATTCATTTCTATCATTTAATCTTAATTCTATTAGATTAATGATAATACTATCATTTAATTATTGCATTAAGTCTAATGATAGATATTGTATGCGATTTGGCTCGCTATCATTCAGGTATAGTCTTTTGATAAAAAAAGCATGACTAAAAGCCATGCCTTGGGAATTCGTATAACGCCCATTATGTTAATTTTAGTTTTCCTTAATACGACAAAAATATCTACTTCATTTCACGAGAATTTCTTTTGCTAAAAGTTCTTCTTTCGTTACACCGAAATATCTTATTTCTAATTTAGGCCTGCCTAACATCTTTAAAAGATTGTTTTCATCATTTATATTTTTTATAGCTTTGCTTACACAATCAATTACGTCATTAGTTTTAGAAATAGCTTCTTTTTCAGATACTTGATCGCTTACTTTTCGAGATATTAAGTCATCAAAATATATCCTATATTCTTCACAAACTAGATAAAAATAAGGGTCTAATCTATCTAAATCATATTCAGATTCAAAGGGTTTACGATCTAATAAATCTTTTTCAGGATAAATAATCAATTGTCCTGCATCGAACCAAAACTCCACAGAAAAATTATCAAACTCAATTCCATTTAAATCATTACTAAAATTTTGAAAATACTGTAATAAAAGATTTTCTATATCCTCTAAAAACTCTTTATTCTTAATATCAAATATTAAAGATTCATTAGAAATAGCTTTGATACAATCTTCTTGAATATCTAACCCCTTTAAAGTCATTTTTACTCCATTTAAATTTTTAGGTTTTGGTGCATTAAGAATTTTGATTAACTTAACATAATGGGTATTAAGTGTAGTGTGTTTGTCTATCAATAAGAGATTTATCTAATTTAATTCAAGCCCCCGGCGCAGGTGGTAACCACCCCCGGCGCAGGTGGTAACCACCCCCGGCGCAGGTGGTAACCACCCCCGGCGCAGGTGGTAACCTGACAAGCCACAAAAACGCCCGCAAACCCTTGTCAGGGGATGTAAGCCGGAACCCCAGAAATTTCCGTCACCCTAGTTGGGTGGGCTCAACACTCGTGTCACCAGCTACCTT
>NZ_JAPCIT010000047.1:0-11354 GCF_027707385.1 Aeromonas sp. QDB54
ATGATCTCGCACCTCGATAACTGTACGTAAGATCAGTATAGTTCGTGGTAACTGACTGCTAATCATGGGTAATCAGGTAAAATTTACCCATAAGCTGACATAAAGTGGCATCGACCTCTGCGCCTTCCCCTACGATGTTGTAATTTTACCACACCACCAACCTATTCAGCTTTCACACCAAGCATTCAGCTGCTTGGCGACTTCATACAGGCTGCTTGGGCATTGCAGAATGGGATTCTCAGCGATGAATTGCAGGAATTTGCCACGCAATGGCAATGGGTTTATAACCATGAGCGGCCTAATATGGCGCTGGGTGGCTACACGCCAAAGCAGCACCTGGCGCGGGCCGCCTGACCTCTACTTTTGAATGCCCCTGAATATGGGGGATTACCGGCAATTTTAGAAAAGGGCCGAGTCAAAAATCGACCTAGCAATCAAAGAGGAAGGTGCTACCCACTTATTCGCACCTTCCCTAGGAAAGTCAACATGATGGGACGACTGTTTCGCTCTTGAACTTTCTAACATTTGAAATCAGAGGGGGAGCCCGCATGCTGACCATCCCCTGAGGGTCTTGAGCAAGCGCTCGTTGTCCCGCTGGTGCAGGCCGATGGAGGGCTCATCCAGCACATACATGACCCCCACCAGACCGGCACCTATCTGGCTCGCCAAGCGGATGCGCTGGGCTTCGCCGCCGGAGAGGGTCTCGGCGCTGCGGGACAGGCTCAGATAGTTGAGGCCCACGTTGACCAGAAAACCGAGCCGCTCGACGATCTCTTTGAGGATCTTGTCCGCTATCTGGGCACGCTGGCCGGTGAGCGCCAGCCCCTCGAAGAAGGCCAGCGCATCGCCGATGGATTGTTCGGCGATGGCGGAGAGGTTGCGGTTATCGACGAATACGTGACGCGCCTCCTCCCGCAAACGGCTGCCGCCGCAACTGGTGCAGGACTTGTTGGCGATGTATTTGGAGAGCTCTTCGCGTACCGAGTTGGATTCGGTTTCCCGGTAGCGGCGCTCCATGTTGTGCAAGATCCCCTCGAAGGGGTGCTTGCGCACCACCACATCACCACGGTCGTTCATGTAGCGGAACTCGATCTCGGTTTTGCCCGAGCCCCGCAGCAATACTTCCTGCACCTTGGCGGGCAGATCCCCCCAAGGGAGCTCCAGATCGAACTGATAGTGCTCGGCGAGGGATTTCAGCATCTGGAAGTAATAGAAGCTGCGCTTGTCCCAGCCACGGATGGCGCCCCCTGCCAGGCTCTGGCTCGGATCGTGGATCAGCTTGGCGGGATCGAAGTACTGCTGCACACCCAGGCCGTCGCAGGTGGGGCAGGCACCGGCTGGGTTGTTGAAGGAGAAGATCCGCGGTTCGAGCTCCGACATGGAGTAACCGCACTCGGGGCAGGCGAAATTCGCCGAGAAGGTCATGGGTTCAACCCCCTCCTCCCCGTCCATGGGCACCACCAGCACGATGCCGCCGGAGAGGGTCAAGGCCGTCTCGAAGGACTCGGCGAGGCGCAGGGCCAGATCCTCGCGCACCTTGAAACGGTCGACCACCACTTCGATGGTGTGCTTCTTGTGCAGCTCCAGGCTGGGGGGATCCGAGAGGTCACACACCTCGCCATCGATGCGGGCACGGATATAACCCTGAGCCGCCAGGTTCTCCAGCAGCTTGCTGTGCTCCCCCTTGCGATCGCGCACCACGGGCGCCAGCAGCATCAGCTTGCTGCCTTCTGGCTGAGCCAACACCTGATCCACCATCTGGCTGATGGTCTGGGCGGCGAGCGGTATGGCATGGGTGGGGCAGCGAGGCTCACCCACCCGGGCAAACAGCAGGCGCAGATAGTCATAAATTTCGGTGATGGTGCCGACGGTCGAACGCGGGTTATGAGACGTAGACTTCTGTTCGATGGAGATGGCCGGCGACAAGCCCTCGATATGATCCACATCCGGCTTCTCCATCAGGGAGAGGAACTGGCGGGCATAGGCGGAGAGGGACTCCACATAACGGCGCTGGCCTTCGGCATAGAGGGTATCGAACGCCAAAGAAGACTTGCCGGAGCCAGAGAGGCCGGTGACCACGATCAGCTTGTCGCGGGGAAGAGTCAGATTGATGTTCTTGAGGTTGTGGGTGCGGGCACCCCGGATCACGATTTTTTCCATCTTGTTGCGCGCTCGATACGGTAACCAGAGCGGGCCAGTATGGCATAGAGACTACTGGATGAATAGACAGTCCAGACGGGAAATCATGGAGATGAGGGGCACTCGAATGTCTGGTCGATCTCGCTCAGCAACAAGGCCCCCTGCCACAGCTGCAACCGTATTCTTGCCTGATAGGGACAAGCCAGTCCCAGACTCAGTCGTCCCACGCCATGGGGCCGGTTGGCGACCAGTTCGGCCCCCCCGCTCTGGCGCTGATGACTGCGCCCCCCCGCCCCCTGGCTCCAGAGATCCAGGGCAAAGGTAACGGCCCCCGACTGGTCGCTTTGCAGGGTAGGGGCCAGGGAGAGGCCGGTCGGCCCCTGTTGGACATTGAGGCTTATCTTGGGGATCACCTTGGCCTCCTTGGCCGGTTCTGACTCGCCCGCCCATCCCGAGGGAGACAAGCTGAGCCATAGGAGCAGCATCACTAGCCGCCGGTGCAGGGGAGTGGTCTGATGGCATGGACCAGCCAGCCAGTCCCGGGTTCGCACCAATAAAAAAGGGGCCCGCAGGCCCCCGAATGTGCAAATCATCAGTTGCCGCCCTGATAAACATAGGCGTGGTTGTTGCTGCCATAGACATCGACCTGAGCCGTGTTGAAGCTCGCAGTCTGTACCACATCGACCAGGTTGCCACCGCCATTCATACCGGCGTTGACATAGACGTCGGCCACATGGTTGTTGCCGGTCTGGCTGACGGTCAGATCGTTGTCGCTACCCAGGTAGGACTCGACAGAGGCGTTGTTCAGGTCGCCGGTCTGGGTCACGGTCACGGTAGAGCCGGAGTGGGACGCATCGGCATAGGCCCAGTTGTCGTTGCCGGTCTGGGCCACGGTCAGCTCGTTGTCTGAACCCCAGGTCCAGGCGCCTTTGCCTTGCACATCACGCGCGGCCGCCACCTGGTTGCGATCCCCTTGCTGGTCGATGGCGATCTGGTTGTTGCTGCCCGCTTCCTGCACCGCGTTGGCGTAGTTGTCATCACCGCTCTGATCTATGGTCACCACGCCAGCGGTGCTGCTCGCCAGCTGCTTGACCACGGCCTGGTTGCCGTCACCCATCTGATCGACACTGGCCTGGTTGCCCGACCCTCTCTGCTCGGTATCGGCCAGGTTACCGTCACCCACCTGGGTGATGGAGCTCTGCTCACCGACACCGCCCTGATAGGCAGTGGCCAAGTTGTCATCGCCCAGCTGATCGATGGTCAATGCATCGTCACGGCCAGTCTGGCTGGTTTCGATCTCATTACGGTTGCCAACCTGGGTCAGGGTGGCGCTCTCGTTGGTACCAGCCTGATTGGCGGTCAGGGTGTTGCCCTCACCGGCCGCAGAGCCAGACTGCGCCGTCTTCACATAGCCATCGACACCGCTCTGGGTGACATAAGCCTTGTTATCGAGATCGCGCTGGTCGACCAGGGCCTCGTTGCCGCTACCCGATTGAGTCACCTTTGCCAGAGTCCCCTCCGGATAGGCGTAACCATAATTATTGGTGGCCTGAGTGACGGTGGCTTTGTTCAACTGACCGGATTGGGCCACCTGAGCTTCGGCACCATCGGCAATCTGCTGGGAAACGCTGGCTTCGTGACTGTTGCCAAGCTGGCTGACGTTGGCGATGGCTTTATCGGACCAATAGTTGTTGATGCTGGCATCGTTGTTGTTGCCAACCTGACTCACGGTGGAGCTGGCACCATCACCGTTATCCTGCATCACGTCGGCACTGTTGTGGTTGCCGACCTGGGCCACGGAGGCGTGGGAGCCTTCGTTGAACACCTGCTGGGTCACGGTCGCGACGTTGAAGTTGCCTGTGCTTGCCACCTGGGCGACGGATCCTGCGGTGCTGGACTCCTGGGTCACCAGGGCATCGTTGCCTGCCCCGACCTGAGCCACACTGGCTTCGGACTGGCTGGTGTTTTTCTGGATGGTCTTCGCTTCGTTGTCGGCACCAATCTGGCTGATACTCGCCTGATTGTGGTTGCTGCTATCGATCTGCTCGACGGTGGCCAAGTTGTTGTTGCCGGTCTGGGCGACGGTCGCCTGGTTGTTGGCGGAAGCCGCCCAGACGCTGGAAGTAGCCAGTAATACGGCAGAGGCGATGATGGTACGTTTGAACATGATTTCCCTCTCGTGCTTTGGTGTGAGCCTGGGCTCAGTTGGTTTGAACTACTCTCACTTGCTGGTTGGCGCCCGTCTGAATGACGGTGGCCGATAGGCCGGAGCCGTTTTGCTCTATGCTGGCCAAGTTGCCATCACCGAGCTGAACGGCCCGTGCCCTGTTGTCATATCCGCTCTGGCTGATCCAGGCCTGGTTGTCCATCCCCTGTTGCCACAGCCAGATCTGGTTGCCGATACCGGCCTGGTAGAGCTCGGCGCTGTTGCCAACTCCGAGCTGGACCGCATCTACCCAGTTGTTGTCGCCGACTTGATCCAGTCGCAGTTGCTGCTGCTGGCCCTGTTGCATCAGGCGGATCTGGTTGTCATTGCCTGACTGGCTGAGCTGCAATTCGTTATCCGAGCCAAGCTGCCAGAGGTGGGCCTGGTTGCCCTCCCCCCGCTGAACCAGCTCAAGCTCGTTGCCCTGACCCAGTTCACTCAGGGAAGCCAGGTCCTGCGCCAATGCGGGCAGGCCTAGCAGACTCATGATCAGCAGGACGGGATTCAGGTATTTCATCTGTGATTACCTTTTTGAAGTGCGGGTCCAGTATCCCCAGCCCCCCGGGCCAGGGCCATCAGGCACACAGCTGATTCGAGGCTGATTCGGATCCAGGGTTTGTCTGGTAGAAAAGGCTGAGGTCAAGCTGAGCCATGCCTCTTTTTTGCAGGTGTCGCGCCAAGGGATGGAGGGGGGATAGACCATGAAAACAGGCCCATGATGGGCCTGTGGAGAGGAGCTGAAAGGGGCAAGCGATAGATAGAAACTAGCGACGCTGCCTCGACTAGAGGATGGGGGCGCTGTCTTGCAGATAACCCTGCAGTATGGGGTTTTCCATGTCCCGCGCATCGGCCAGCTGCCAGAGGTTGTCTCGCACCCCGTTGGCAATGAGCCGGATCACCGCCGATTCGATGGCAGACATGACGCACATCTGTACCGGTTCGTTGGTGCTAAAGCCCGCCTCGGCCTCCAGCAAGCGCTTGTACTCGACGAAACGGAACACTCCGGCCTGCACCTGCTGGGACAAGATGGTCTTGGAGGTGGTGACGCTGTTGAGAATCCGGCCGGAGCGGATATCGACGGCCCTCAGATTGACGGTCACCTGATCGACCCGGTATTCGCCACTCGCCCCTATGCCGAAGTACTTGGCCCCGGCACCGCCGGTACGCACATTGCTGTCATAGGCCACTATGCCCCCTTCGATCAGGATATTGGCCGCCACCAGAGAGGGTAATTGATGCTGATTATTGCCGGGCACATTGGGTTTGTTTTGCGTGGCCCGCACTATCTTGCGCTCGGTCAGCAGGTTCTGCAGCCCTTCCCGCTCCAGAGGCACGAACCACTGGGAGTCCCATAGCGCCGTGCTCAGCATGGCGACCCCACCCTGGGTCACTGCGGTGGAGAAGTTGGAGGCTGGGGCTGGCAGATACTGACCGGTCTGATCGCGAAAATCATAGACGGCGGCCACTATCTTGCCCTTGGGTTTGGGCAGGCTGATCAACTCTTTGTAGGAGATGGATCTCGGCATCAGGGTCGCCTTCTCATCCGCCTCGGGAGAGCCTATATGGGTAGCACACCCCCCCAGAGCAAACAGAATGGCGAGCAAAGGCAGGGCGGTAAATAACGGTGTCCTTGTCATAACGTCCTCAGTCGGCGATCAGGCCATTCACTTCTATCATGGTGGTTTCATTCGTCGATCTGTCGGTAATGGAAACGGCAAGAGTGCCATCCTCATCCACCACATTGATCGCAAACTCGTCGGTGACCAGGCTACCGCTTTGACTGCCATCCTTGCCGATGTCGGCCAGCAGTTGGCTCACCAGCCGCGATTGCAGACTGGAGGTGAGTCTGTCCAGAGCCGAGGTGCCGCTGCTGCTGCCAGTGGAGGGATCCTTGTAGTCGTTCTGGGCGTTAGCCGTGCCCAGCAGATGACTGCTGTTGAGCGGGTTACCGCCAAAGCTGGGGTTAGTAGGCCGATAGATAAGCTCGGAGGCAGAAGCGGTCATGCTGACCGTCAGTGCCAGAAGCAGGAGGCGTGAGCACATATGCTATATCCTTATAGTTCATCGTGTTCCAGATCGAAGGTATCCATGAACAGGATGGCGACCTTCTGCTGTTGTAAAATTTCGTTCACTTGGACCCAGGCCTGCTGCGCTGCAGCTTCTCCCTGACTGCGCACCGGGGAGAGGGCCGTCCTAAACAGCACCTTGCGATTGTGGGTGATCCAGATCAGGCTGCCCCAGCGCGCAGTCGGCCGCTCATGTATGGTGATGTTCTCCCGCGCATTCGGATCCTCGTCCTCTCGCAATCGGCTGAAGTGATGATAAAAAACCTGACCGAAACGGGTGAAGGTACGGTCTATCACCAGACCCCCAATCTCTATCCTGTCGCTCTCCTGCTCGGGTTGCAGCGATTCCAGAGGCGTGTTGGCATCCCCTTCATTGGCAGCTAGGGCACCAGAGATCAACCAGAGACAGAGCAGCCAAGTTCGCATCAGTAGGAGCTCGTCATATCGAGGTAATCTTTAGCCCAGCTCACGGCTTGCAACCGATTCTTGACGTTCAACTTCTTGAAGACGTTATAAAGGTGGGACTTGATGGTGTGCTCGCTGACAAACAGGGTGTCAGCTATCTCGGTATTGGAGGCTCCCGTCATCAAATAGCGAATGATCTCGCGCTCTCGGACCGTCAGCAGATTCTGGCTGCGTTGGGCTGGCTCCATGCCCTGTCGGTAATAATGGACCAGCTCGCACATCAGATGACGCGGGATCCAAAACTCCCCCAGCATCACCTTCTTGATACCGGCTACCAAGTGATCCAAGGGATCCTGACGAAAGAAGAGACCGCTGGTATTGGGCCACAGCAGCAGCAGATCGCGATTCGTGCTGGTCGGCGCATTGAGTAATATCGTGCTGGCCGATTCGAAGGCGGCTATATCCCGGCTCCAGCCAAACTGCTGGCTCGACTTGAGATAGTCCAGATCGATCAGGAACAGGTTGCAATTCTCGATAGCCAATAGTTGATCGGGATGGCTAATCAGGCGTATTGGTTCACCGAGTTGGGCCATCAGGTAGGTGGTGAAGGTCGTCGCCTGAACATTGCCTTCGGTCACGAGTACCAATGGAATCTCTGTCGTCATGGAGCTCTTCCTTGAACTGTGTGCCTATCGGCTTGAATAGTTTTTATTCGCCAATAATGGTCGCAAGAGAGTATCAAACACCGGTTTTTATACAGCATTAAAAAAGCATTAGACGTCATTAAAACTCGATGGAAAATTTTTTTTGTAGAAAATACAATGATCTATGATCCACCCCATTTAGGGGGGGGCAGCAATGAGACATCGATATGCCAACTGTCATTATACCTTTAGCCCCAGGGTGAGAGCGTGAACATTTTGTTAAAATTCACCCAATTTTTTCAGGCCCGCATTGAGTACCGTTTCCAGATATTCGCTGCTCATTCCTGCTATTTTTTGCTTCCGTCTTACGCTCGCCTTACGTGAAGTCTCGGCCCTGAGCATGTTCAGCCCCATGTGCCGGATGCACGCTAAAATCTCTGCCGCATCACCCCGATAGATTGGGCAATCATCCTCGCCCATCGTGACATCCAGTACCAAGTACCCAGTACAGGCTATTTTCGATGGCCCAGTGCCCACGCACCGCCCGAGAAAACTCATCCCGCTCCAGCGTTTTTGAACAGATGAAGTAGTGATGTTCAAGGGTGGCTTTTTTCATGTTTTCAATGCGATAAGAGATGGCCACGCCAATGCTGTGCAACTGTTCCCAATGAGGAAACTGGGCGGCCAACTCGCCCGCCGCCACCCATCCCCGAGCTATGCCGCGAGCATGGCATCAGCAGCGCCACCTTCTACAAGTGGCGCGCCAAGTTCGGCGGCATGGACGCCTCCCTCATGGCTCGTCTCAAGGACCTCCAGGAGGAAAATCGCCGCCTCAAGAAGATGTATGCCGAGGAGCGCCTCAAAGCCGACATCCTCCAGGAGGCCATGGCAATAAAGTGGTGACGCCATCTACCCGCCGGGAGATGGCCACCCAGGCGGTCGCTCACTGCGCCCTCTCCATCCGGCTCGCCTGTCGGGTGTTCGGGGTCAGCGAAGGCTGCTATCGCTACCAACCGGTACTGGCCGAAGAGAACCAGCTCATCGCCGACTGGCTGCTGCGCATCACAGCCAGCCAGCGCAACTGGGGCTTCGGGCTCTGCTTCCTCTATTTGCGCAACGTCAAAGGGTTTGGCTGGAACCACAAGCGGGTGTACCGGATTTATCGGAAACTGGAGCTCAACCTGCGGATAAAACCCAGGAAACGGCTGGTGCGTGCAAAACCGGCGGCGTTGGCGGTTCCTGCAAAACCCAATACCTGCTGGTCGATGGACTTCATGCATGACCAGCTGTCCGATGGACGCTCGGTGCGGTTGTTCAATGTGATAGATGATTTCAACCGGGAAGCGTTATGTATCGAAGTCGATTTTTCGCTTCCCGCCTCGCGGGTCAAACGGGCGTTGGAGCAGGTGATAGCGTGGCGTGGCAAACCGGCGGCCATCCGCTGTGATAACGGTCCGGAATACATCAGCGAGGAGCTCAAACGCTGGGGAAGGTGCGAACAAGTCCTTGATGTGAGATCATCGCCACATCATTTTGGCATCAGGGACGAAGCTCAACGTGACTCATCAATTGACATTTGCCGACAGCGAGTTCCACAGCAAACGCCGTCAAACTCGAAAAGAAGCGTTCTTTGCCCGTATGGAGGCGTTGCTGCCCTGGTCAAGAATGCTGGCCGTGATTGAGCCCGTTTATCCCAAGTCCGGCAATGGTCGTCGCCCCTATCCGCTGGAGACCATGTTGCGTATCCACTGCATCCAGCAGTGGTACAACCTCAGTGACGGAGCGATGGAGGACGCGCTCTACGAGATTGCCTCCATGCGCCTCTTTGCCAAGCTTTCCCTCGACCAAGCTATCCCTGACCGTACCACCATCATGAACTTCCGCCATCGGCTGGAGCAGCACCAACTGGCTCGCCAGCTCTTCGAGTCCATCAATCAGTGGCTCTCTGACGCCGGCATCATGATGACTCAGGGGACCTTGGTTGATGCCACTATCATCGAGGCCCCCAGTTCGACCAAAAACAAGCGCCAGCAGCGCGACCCCGAGATGCACCAAACCAAGAAGGGCAACCAGTGGCACTTTGGCATGAAGGCCCATATCGGCGTCGATGCCAAAAGCGGCCTGACCCATAGCCTGGCAACCACCGCGGCCAATGAGCACGACCTCAATCAAGCCGGCAATCTGCTGCACGGGAAGGAGGAATTTGTGTTTGGTGATGCCGGTTACCAAGGGGCACCCAAGCGTGAGGAGTTGGCTGGGGTAAAGGTCGAATGGGCCATTACCGAACGCCCAGGCAAGGTCAAAGCGCTCAAACAACGTCCGCGCAAGAACAAGGCCGTTATCCAGTTTGAAAGACTCAAGGCCAGCATCCGAGCCAAGGTTGAACACCCATTCCGGCTCATCAAGCGTCAGTTTGGCTTCGTCAAAGCGCGGTACAAGGGGCTGATGAAGAACGACAATCAATTGGCGATGCTGTTTACGCTGGCGAACCTGTTCCGAGTGGATCGGGAATTCAGATAATAAGTGCGACACTCATGGATGAATGGCGAGAGGTGGCCAACTGCTGATTGGTGGTACCCTTCTGCTCGCCAAAGTATAAGCAGTATCACCATGAGCTATCAGCAGTTGACCGAGGGGCAACGATACCAGTTATCGGTGCTTCGCGCACAGGGGATGTCCATCCTTGCCACCGCACGCGCCATTGGCGTTCATCGCTCCACCCTCTACCGGGAGCTGCGTCGTAACGCCGGGCCGCAGGGCTACCAGCCAGACAATGCGCATCAGCACGCCACCCACCGACGGGCCAGTGCGGCCAAATCTCGGCTATCTGCCGATGTCATCCAGTTTGTCGAGCTGACACTCGCCTGGTGGTGGAGCCCGGAGCAGATAAGCACGGTGGGCAAGCAGATAGGCCTCATGGTGAGTCACGAGTGGATATACCGCCATGTGGCCGCCGACAAAGCCCGGGGTGGCCAGTTGTACCGCCATCTGCGCCAGGGCCACAAGCGCTACCGCAAGGGGGCGAGCAGCCTGCGTTCTCCCATCAAGGAAGCCCGCTCTATTGATGAACGGCCGGCTATCGTCGATAGCCGGGAGCGGCTCGGTGATTGGGAGGCGGACACGGTGCTGGGCAAGCAAGGCACAGGTGCACTGGTCACCCTGGTGGAGCGCAAGAGCCGGCTCTATCTGGTCAAGCGGGTCGCGAGCAAACAGGCTGGGGTGGTGCGGGATGCGATAATCGAGATGTTAACGCCCTACATCGAGCAGGTGCATACTATCACCTTTGACAACGGCGGCGAGTTTGCCGAACACAAGGCGATAGAGGAAGCGCTGGGTGCCGAGACTTACTTTGCGCCCCCTTACTCTTCGTGGGAGCGCGGTCTGAACGAGAACAGCAATGGGCTGTTGAGGCAGTTTATCCCAAAGGGAACAGACCTGAGAGAGGTCACGGACGAGGATGTCAGGAGAGCGGAGCAGTGGCTCAACCTACGACCTCGGAAATGTCTCGGATTCAGGCAGCCTGTCAAGGTATTCGAAGAGTACCGTCAGGCGGCATAGGCGAGTGTCGCACTTCGAAGTTGAATTCGCGGATCAATTGATAAGGGCACAGGAAAGATCTACCTAAAATCGGGGAATACCCCCAGAAAGGGGGTGAAAATGGTTATAAAGCCTGATTTTTGAAGAAAATGGGGCAATTTTAGAAAAGGGCCGAGTCAAAAATCGACCTAGCAATCAAAGAGGAAGGTGCTACCCACTTATTCGCACCTTCCCTTGTGTGACTACCAACATCTCGGTGTTTTGCTATCTGATTAAACCCTTCCTGATTACCCATGATTAGCAGTCAGTTACCACGAACTATACTGATCTTACGTACAGTTATCGAGGTGCGAGATC
>NZ_JAPCIT010000048.1:0-10887 GCF_027707385.1 Aeromonas sp. QDB54
GTCGCGGGTTCGAGTCCCGTCCGCTCCGCCACTACTTAAGAAGCCCAGTCTAACGACTGGGCTTTTTTTCGTTTCCGACACAGCCATCATTTCCCCCGAATTGCCTTTTCTCCCTCTAGAGACTCAGTAAAACACGCAGAGCCAGATGGTGGTCATGTCGGGGTGGGTCCATTCCACCCTGTGTTTCTGGCGGGCGGGAATATTGATGTGGTCGCCCGGGCCCAGTTGTACCAGCTGCTGTTGCTGAGTCTGCGGGTCGATGAACAGCAGGCTGGCTTCCCCCTGTACCACCAGGATCCACTCATGCTCATCCTGATCGTACCACTCTCCCGGGACGGTGTGATGACCGTGGGAGAGGATGCGTTCGATCCGCAGATGGTTGGTGCTGACCAGATCCTGAAAGAGTTCGGTAGGCAGTGGCGAGGGAATATCGTTCAGCAGATTGCGCGTGTGCATGGGTATCTCTCGTCTGACAGTGCAAGTGGTTCTCTGCAGTATAGGAGCGAGCCTGATGGGTAAAGGTGAGATCCGTGACAGGCAGGCAAGCAAATCCGTGTCCGAACGAGAACGATTACGACCATTTTGATGAAAAAGTCAGGGAATTCGCTGCAATTCCGACAAATTCTTGCTATTTTGCGCGCCACGAAAGCAAACGATTTCCTTCACACTTTCAGGACAAGTTATGGCAAAGCAAGATATGGCCGCCCAATCAGGGAACGGCGGCTTTTTGGACTCTTATTTTTCCATTTCTGCGCGCGGCAGCAGCGTGCGCCAGGAGTTGCTGGCCGGGTTGACCACCTTTTTGGCCATGGTTTACAGCATCATAGTGGTGCCGAACATGCTGGGTGCTGCCGGTTTTGAACAGGGACCGGTGTTTGTCGCCACCTGCTTGATCGCCGCCTTCGGCTCTCTGCTGATGGGCCTGTGGGCCAAGCTGCCGATGGCCATCGGTTGTGCCATCTCCCTCACCGCCTTTACCGCCTTCAGCCTGGTGCTGGGGCAGGGGCTGAGCATCCCGGTGGCGCTGGGCGCCATCTTCCTGATGGGGGTTCTGTTCACCCTGATCAGCGTCACCGGCGTGCGCCAGTGGATCCTGGACAACCTGCCCTCCGGCATCGCCCACGGCACCGGCATCGGCATCGGTCTGTTCCTGCTGCTGATCGCCACCAACGGCGTCGGCATGGTGATCAAGAACGAAGGCGCCGGTCTGCCGGTTCAGCTGGGTGAAGTGACGGCCTTCCCGGTCATCATGACGGTGCTGGGTCTGGCCGCCATCTTCGGTCTGGAGCGTCGCAAAGTGCCGGGCGGCATCCTGATGGTGATCATCGCCATCTCCATTCTCGGCCTTGTGTTCGATCCGAAAGTGACCTGGCAGGGCTTCTTCGCCATGCCGAGCCTGACTGGCGAGAAAGGCTCCCTGGTAGGCAGCATGGATCTGCTGGGCGCCCTCAATCCGGTGGTGATCCCGACCGTCTTGGCGCTGGTGATGACCGCCGTGTTTGATGCTACCGGCACCATCCGTGCCGTGGCCGGTCAGGCGGGTCTCATCAACGAGCGTGGCCACATCATCAGCGGCGGCAAGGCGCTGACTGCCGACTCCGTCAGCAGCATGGTGGCGGGCGCCGTTGGTGGTGCACCGGCTGCCGTCTACATCGAATCTGCCGCCGGCACCGCCGCCGGTGGCAAGACCGGTCTGACCGCTGCTCTGGTCGGCGTGCTGTTCCTGCTGATGATCTTCCTCTCCCCGCTGAGCTACCTGGTACCGGCCTACGCCACCGCACCGGCGCTGATGTACGTCGGTCTGCTGATGCTGGGCAACGTCACCAAGCTGGACTTCAACGACTCGGTCGATGCGCTCTCCGGCATGCTGTGCGCCGTCTTTATCGTGCTCACCTGCAACATCGTTACCGGCATCATGCTGGGCTTCGTGGCGATGGTCGTCGGTCGTCTGTTTGCCGCCGAGTGGAAGAAGCTCAACATCGGCACCGTGATCATCGCCGTGGCGCTGGTGATCTTCTATGCCGGTGGTTGGGCCATCTAAGGCTCCCGGTTTACGTGAAGGGCTCCTGCGGGGGCCCTTTTTGTTGGCTGTGAGACGGCTAACAGTTTTCCTCATATTGGCTCCGCGTTGTTTCAGATTGAAACGCCGACCACCCTTCTGCTGTTTCAAATCCGAACCAAACTCCCGGTTATTTTTATCCTGTTTTCTGTCGTTAGACTGGCTCCATCAACCATCTGCCTACCCGTGCGGTGGCAAGCCAAGGAGTGAGCCATGAAGAAACTGATCAATGCCGTCGATGCCGTGGTCCGTGAACAACTGATGGGGATGGCAGCCGCCCACCCCGAGCTCAAGGTCCGTATCGAGCCACACTACATCACCCGTGCCGACTCCCCCGTGATGGGCAAGGTGGCACTGGTCTCCGGTGGCGGCAGCGGCCACGAGCCGATGCACGGCGGTCTGGTGGGCAAGGGGATGCTGGATGGTGCCTGCCCCGGCGAGATCTTTACCTCGCCGACCCCGGATCAGATGTATGAGTGCGGCCAGGCGGTCGACGGCGGTGCCGGCGTGCTGTTTCTGGTGAAGAACTACACCGGGGATGTGCTCAACTTCGAGACCGCGGTCGAGCTGCTGCACGGTGACGGGGTCAAGGTGGGTTTTGCCCTGATCGATGACGATGTGGCGGTCAAAGACAGCCTCTATACCGCCGGCCGTCGTGGGGTTGCCACGACCGTGCTGTGCGAGAAGCTGGTCGGTGCCGCCGCCGAGGCGGGCTACGATCTGGCGCGCTGCGAGGCGCTGGCCCGCCGCATCAACAACCAGAGCCGCACCATAGGCGTCGCTACCCACGCCTGTACCGTGCCGGCCGCCGGCAAGCCCTCCTTCACCTTGGCGGACAACGAGATGGAGTTTGGCGTGGGCATCCATGGCGAGCCGGGCATAGCGCGCCGTCCCTTCACCAATCTCGACACCCTGGTGGGTGACATGTTCAATGAACTGGCGGACAACACCCCCTATGGCCGTACCCTGCGCCACTGGGACAGAACCTCCGGCAGCTGGCAGGAGGAGCACACCTTCATCGAACCGTTCAACAAGGGCGATCGCGTCATCGCACTGGTCAACAGCCTGGGCGGTACTCCCATCTCCGAGCTCTACGGCGTCTATGGCCGTCTTGCTACCCTGTGCGAAGAGGCGGGCATCCATCTGGTGCGCAACCTGATCGGCCCCTACTGCACCTCCCTCGACATGACCGGCATCTCCATTACCCTGCTCAAGGTGGATGACGAGCTGATGACCCTGTGGGATGCCCCCGTTCACACCCCGGCCTTGCGTCGCGGCTGCTAAGGAGCCCTCATTCCCATGCTAAGCAAACATCAGATCGTCAACTGGCTGCTCGACTGCGAGCATATCTTCACCGAGCAGCGTGACTACCTCACGGCGCTGGATACCGACATCGGCGACGGCGACCACGGCCTCAACATGCAGCGCGGCTTTACCAAGGTGGCCGAGAAGCTGCCGGCAGTGGCGGACAAAGACATCGGTCAGGTACTGAAAACCACCGGCATGACCCTGCTCTCCTCGGTCGGTGGCGCCAGCGGCCCGCTCTACGGCACCTTCTTCATCCGGGCCGCGGCCAGCAGCGATGCCTGCCAGAGCCTGACCCTCGGCCAACTCGGCAAGATGCTGAGCGATGGAGTAGAGGGGATCGTCTCGCGCGGTCGCGCCGAGCCGGGTGACAAGACCATGTGCGATGCCTGGTGGCCGGCCCTGGCCGCCCTGCAGCAGGCGGAGCAGCAAGGCTTGCCGCTACCTGAGGCGCTGGACAAGGCGGTGGCTGCCGCTGCCGCCGGCACCGAGGCCACCATCCAGATGCAGGCCCGCAAGGGGCGCGCCAGCTATCTTGGCGAGCGCAGCATCGGCCATCAGGATGCCGGGGCCACCTCGACCCTGCTGCTGCTGACTGCACTGCGTGACAGAGCGAGGTTGTGACATGATCGGAATCGTAGTGGTCTCTCACAGCGCCATGCTGGCAGCCGGCTTGAAAGCGCTGGCCGACCAGCTGGGCAGCCCGGCGAAACTGTTGCTGGCGGCCGGGGTCGATGACCCCGACCACCCCATCGGCACCGACGCCATTGCCGTGATGAGTGCGATTGAAGAAGCGGATGACGGCAGCGGCGTGCTGGTACTGATGGACTTGGGCAGCGCCCTGCTCAGCGCCGAGACCGCCCTCGAGCTGTTGCCCCCGCAGCTGAGTGCTCGGGTACGGCTCTGCCCGGCCCCGCTGGTCGAAGGCACCCTGGCCGCCGTGGTGGCGGCCGGATCCGGTCTGACGCTGGACGAGGTCGCCGCCGAGGCGCTCGGTGCGCTGGGCCCGAAACAGGCGATGCTGACGGGCAAGGCGGAGCCGCAGGATGTTGAGGCCGCTCCTGCCCCCGACGACGGTTGGCTGCGCTGCGAGGTGGTGGTGGACAATCCCCACGGCCTGCACGTGCGCCCTGCCGCTCGCCTGGTGGCGGCACTCAAGCCTTTTGCCGCAGAACTCAGGTTGCAAAAAGAGGATAAAGAGGCCAACCCCCGCAGCCTGACCCGGCTCACCATGCTCAACGTGCGTCAGGGAGACCGGCTCACCCTGCTGGCGCGCGGGGAGGATGCCGAGGCCGCCTTGGCCTGCTTCCAGCAGCTGGCTGCGGAGCGCTTCGGCGACTGACGCCACTGTTGCAAGGCGCTGCACTCGCTCGCTGAGCCGGTGCAGCCCCATTCAAGACGAAGGAGTCCCCGGCACTGCTGCCCCTTCGCCCCGATTCTTAATAAATAAAGAGAGAGGGATAAAATATGGACCGCATCATCATCAGCCCCAACAAATACGTGCAAGGCAACGGGGCCCTCGCCAATATCGGCAACTACGTCAAGGCGCTCGGCGCCAAGCCGCTGATCCTGGCCGACGCCTTCGTCACCAAGCTGGTTGGCGATACCGTGGCCACCAGCTTCCACGGGGCAGGCATCCAGCCCGAATTTGACTGCTTCAACGGCGAGTGCTCCCGCCCCGAAATAGACCGCCTGCTGGCTCGCTGCAAGCAGACCCCGTTTGACGTCATCATCGGCATCGGTGGCGGCAAGACGCTGGATACCGCCAAGTCGGTCGCCTTCTACCAGCAGGTGCCGGTGGTCATAGTGCCGACCATCGCCTCCACCGATGCCCCCACCAGCGCGCTGGCAGTCATCTACACCCCGGAAGGGCAGTTCAGCGAATACCTGATGATCCCGACCAACCCCAACATGGTCATCATGGATACCGGGGTGGTCGCCCGTGCCCCGGTGCGGCTGTTGGTCTCCGGCATGGGGGATGCGCTCTCCACCTACTTCGAGGCGCGCGCCAACAAGGTGTCCGGTTGCCAGACCATGGCCGGTGGTGCCTCCACCCTGGCGGCCCAGGCCATCGCCGAGCTCTGCTACAAGACCCTGCTGGCCGACGGTTACAAGGCCAAGCTGGCGGTGGAGCAGGGGCTCTGCACCAAGGCGGTGGAAAACATCATCGAGGCCAACACCTATCTGAGTGGTATCGGCTTCGAGAGCTGCGGTCTGGCCGCCGCCCACGCCGTTCACAACGGTCTGACCCAGCTGGCCGAGTGTCACCACCTCTATCACGGTGAGAAAGTGGCGTTCGGTACCCTGGTGCAACTGGTGCTGGAGAATGCGCCGATGGCGGAGATCGAGACAGTGCTGGGTTTCTGTCGCTCGATCGGCCTGCCCACCAACCTGCATATGATGGGGGTCAAGGAGCTGGACATGGCACGCCTGATGGACGTGGCCAAGGCCTCCACCGCGGAAGGGGAGACCATCCACAACATGCCGTTCAAGGTCACCGCCGAGGATGTGCTGGCGGCCATCGTCACCGCCCACCAGCTGGGGCTGTAACCGCGCCACGGCTGACCTTGCCATATAAAAACGGCCCCGCATCTGCGGGGCCTTTTTGTTTTCAGCGAGCCTGTTGGCGACAGCTCTGGCCGCCGTCAACCGTGGTAGTCGGCGGGATCGATTTCGAGCAGTTTCAGCCGTCGCCAGAGGGTGGTACGGCCGATCCCCAGTTGCTGGGCCATCTGGCTCACCTGCCCCTTGCAGGCGTGGGCGCAGCGCAGGATGGCCTGACGCTCCAGCTCGGCCAGGGTGAGCAGCGGTTGTCCCACCACCTCGTCCACCACCAGCTGATGGCCGTGGCGAATGGCGGCTGGCAGCGCCTCGGGCGGGATCTGCGGTTGGCTGGAGTGAAGCAGGGCATGCTCGATGGCACTGCGCAGCTCCCCCAGGTTGCCGGGCCAGGGGTAGGCGAGCAGGCAGTCGAGAGCCGCCGGGCTGAACTGGCGCCCCGGCTCGCGCCCCTGCGCCCCCAGCTGCTGGCTGATGAGGCCGGGCAGATCCGCAGTGCGCTCGCGCAATCCCGGCAGCCACAGCTCGCACGCCTGCAGCGCATAGAGCAACTGCCGCCCGAAGTGCCCCGCCTGCACCTTCTGCTCCAGCGCGGCGCTGCTGGTAGCGATGATCCTTACCTTGAGCGGCAGGATGCGGGCCGAGTCGAAGCGCTGGAGGCGGCCGGTTTTGAGCAGTTGCAGCAGCGCCGCCTGCATGGGTGAGGAGAGGCACTCCACCTGCTCCAGCACCAGGGTGCCGCCGTGGGCCAGTTCGAACTTGCCGGCCCGCTCCTGTCCCGCTTCGTCGGAGCCCATCAGTTCCAGCGCCATCCGCTCGCTCGGCAGCGCCTGGCAGTTGAGGGTGACGAGCGGGCCGGCGGCCTGCTCGCTGCCGAAGTGGATAGCCTCCGCCAACTGGGCCTTGCCCACCTCCTCTTCGCCGCGCAGCAGGATGGGGCCCGGGCTTTGGGCCGCCTGCCTGGCGTAACGCAGCAGCTTGCGCATGGCGCTCGATTCCCCCACCAGCGCCGAGAGTTCGGGCACCGTCTGGCGCAGCTGATGGATGGCTCGCAGCCGATCGACCGGGTGCAGCAGCACGATAAAGCTGACGCCGTCCGGCCCGGGCAGCGGCTTGAGGCTCACCAGCGCACTGATGAACTCCGCCTCCTGCCCGCCCACCCGCTCCAGGGTTACCTCCACATGGCTCAGGGTAGTCTGCCCCTTGATGGCGAGCTGCAAGCGCTGGGGCAACAGCAGGTGCTGCTCCAGCGTCTGGCCGAGACAGAGATCCGGGTCGAGCCGCAGCCGCCTGGCCGCTAGGGCGTTGAGGTAGCGTAGCCGGCCCTGAGGATCCCAGGCCAGCACGCCGTCATCCATGCCGTCGAGCAAGGCGTAGAGCTCGCTCAGGTGGTGCTGGGACTCCTGCATCAGGGTCTCCATCTGCAGCAGGTGGGCCAGCTCGCGCCCGGCGCTGACGGTGAGCGCCAGATCGCCGGAGCTCGCTTCTTCCACCTTGCAGGTCAGCGCCATGATGGCGACCTGACGGCCATTGCTGTTGTAGACCGGGCTGGCGCAGCAGTGCCAGGGGTGCAGGGTCTGGTTGAAGTGCTGGGTACCGCTGATGCAGAGCGGCATCCCCTCCAGCGCGGCCAGGTTGATGGCATTGGTGCCGATCCGCCCCTCGCTGAAGAAGGCGCCGGGGCCAAACCCTAGCGCCGCCAGTTCGCGCAAGGTGTCGGGGTGGCCGGTCTGGGCCAGCAGGCAGCCGCTCTCGTCGGTGAGCAGCAGGGCGCAGGGGCGCCCCTCCATGAATTCGTAGAGATCCTCGAGCGCCATCTCGCCGGTGGTGAGCAGGTCGCGCTTGCGCTGGCGCAGGCTCTGCAAGGTCTGCCCCTTGGCGCTGTGGGGCGGATGCCAGAGGGTGGCGCTGGTCTGGTGGGCGCAGCGCAGCCAGGAGGCTTGCAGATAGTCAGGCCAGGCCCGGGCTGGCGGCATGGAGGCGGACAGGATGGTCACGACAAGATCCGGCAAAGAGACGAACGCCCATTTAACCACCCTTGCCGGCCCGATTCAGTGACCTGCCTCAGAGGGATGGCAAACCATCCTCGGCGGGAGCGGGGTCGGCAAACTGCAACTCAAGCCAGCGACAGAAGGCGCGGCACTCCGGCATGGTCTCGCTCTCCTGATGCACCAGCAGATGCCACTGCGGCCCCTTGACCCTGTGGGTAGAGAGCGGCAACAGCTGCCCCTGCTGACGAGCGGGACGGGAGAGCCGCTCGCTCACCAGGGCGATGCCGAGCCCCTGGCAGGCGGCGTCCAGCAAGAGGCCGGGATCGGAGAAGTTGAGCCCCCGGGTCTGCAGGTGCAGATCCTCTCCACCCTTGAGGGTCCAGTGGTGCCAGTCCAGCTCCCGCTCTCCGTGCAGAGTGGTGCGCTCTGCCGCAGGTAGCGCCAGCACGGCGGGGGCAGCCACCGGCAGCAGGTGGTCTGCCAGCAGCAGCTGGTGGCGGCACTCGGCCTGGGGAGCCAGTTCCCAGCGCAGGGCGAGATCGATGGTCTGCTCGGCCATGATGGGCTCTTCGTCGCTGGTGAACAGCCAGAGATCGACCTCGGGATGGGCGCGATGAAAGGCCCCCAGTCGCGGCAGCAGCCAGTGGCGGGCGAGGGCGGTGCTGGTGTTGAGCACCAGCTGGCTGGGCTTGCGGTACTGCTCCAGCCGCTGGATCCCCATCGCCAGCTGCAGCAGCACGCTCTGGGTGGTCTCCAGCAGATCCTGCCCCGCATCGGTGAGGGTGACCGAGCGCCCCTGCCGGTGAAACAGCGGCTGGCCCAGCAGCTCCTCCAGCGAGCGGATCTGCTGGCTGATGGCGGACTGGGTCAGGTGCAGCTCCTGCGCTGCCTGATGAAAACTGCCGAGCCGGGCCGCCGCCTCAAAGCCCCGCAGCACGTTGAGCGGGGGCCACTGCTTGAACACCATTGATTAGCTCCACTTATCACGTTTACGGAAAATCGATCGTTTGTTCACCATCCATGCTGCGGATAGTCTATTACTCAGCGTGATTCGATTAACAGCGCTTGTTTTTGATCCCCCTTTTGTTGGGCCCGGACGCTCAGGTTCGAGCCCGTTTTCACAGGAGTCATCTCATGTCATCCCGTCGCCATGTTCTGAAACAGCTGGCCGCCCTCGGCGCCTTGGTCGGGCTGGGTACGCTGCCAAGGGCCAAGGTCGCCGCAACCGTCGCCAGCTCGGCAGACGCCCGCTTCTACATGCCGGAAGAGTCGACGTTTCAGACCCGGGTGTGGGTTGCCTTTGCCGCCAGCGCGGCCATCTGGGGCCGCGATTACAAGGAGGTGCAGGCGACCATCGGCCGGCTGGTGCAGGCCATGGTGCCCTATACCCAGGTCAACGTGCTCTGCCGTGAAGCCGAACAGGCGCTGGCCCGCCAACTCTGTGGCGAGCAGAACACCCGCTTTATCGTCGCCGAGCTGGACGATATCTGGCTGCGGGATACCGGCGGCGTCTTCGTCCAGAACGGCGAAGGGGAGCTGGGGCTGGTGGATTTCAACTTCAACGGCTGGGGTGACAAGCAGGAGCACGAACAGGATGCGGGGGTAGCCGAGCTGGTCAGCCAGCAGGCCAAGGTCCGTTATCTGCAGAGCAAGCTGACCGGCGAGGGGGGCGGCATCGAGGTGGATGGCAACGGCACCGCCATCTTGACCGAGAGCTGCTGGCTCAACAGCAACCGCAATCCGGGGGTGAGCAAGGCGCAACTGGAGGCGGAGCTGAAGGCCAATCTGGGGCTGCGCAAAATCATCTGGCTACCGGGCATCAAGGGTAAGGACATCACAGATGCCCACGTCGACTTCTACGCCCGTTTCGTGCGCCCCGGGGTGGTGGTGGTCAATCTGGACAACGACCCCCAGTCCCACGACTACGAGGTGACCCGCCGGCACCTGACCATCCTCAAGCAGGCCACCGATGCCGACGGCAACAAGCTGGAGCTGCATGTGCTGCCGCCCCCGCTGGACGGGCGGGACAACCGTTTCAGCCGTAGCCGGGATTTTGCCGCCGGCTACATCAACTATTTGCCGATCAATGGCGCGGTGATCGCCCCCGAGTTTGGCGACAAGGCGGCCGACAGCTACTGCCACGAGCTGCTGGCCCGCCTCTATCCCGGCCGCGACATCGTGCTGATCAATATCGATCCGGTGGCCGCCGGTGGCGGCGGCATTCACTGCATCACCCTGCACCAACCCGCCTGACCCTCCCCTACCAATCGATAACCCGGGGCATTGCGATGCCCCGGGTTATATCGCCATGCCCATTCTTGTTAACCACGAGCCACATTACCCGCCGCCATAAATCTTGGCCCACTACGCCCTATGGGGTGTCACTTCGATCACACTCCTGACCTGTTCACAACTCCGAGGCCGTGTGGCGCTTTCCATTGCCGCCCCTTAAGTGTATTTTTGCCCGATGGTCAAAAGTAGAGCCAAAAAAGGATGCGTGGCGAATACGTTCAGCACCCGAGGCTGGCTGGTAATGTTGTAATTTAAAATAAACTTTTCGTAGCGGCGATCAGGGCGGTTCGGAGTTATCTGGAAGGCTCTATGAACGGATTAGTACCGCCCTCCATCTACTCACTTTTATAAACTTTACTAGCATATTGTTCCATCAAAAAGGTAGTTGTATATGGTTCTAGATATTCCAAGTAAGGATGATTTTTTCAACATGGGTGATTCGTTGTTGAATTCGGCATGGGACAATTTAATTGCTTTGCTGAAAGATTACAGCGAGTACAAATCTGTAAGTTGTGAAGATGGGTTTGAAAAAGCCTTCTTTTTGCATGCTAAACCAACGCTAATGTCATCATTTACACTTGTTCAGCAAGCTGTCGAGTTTTACCTAAGGAAGGTGCGAACAAGTCCCTGATATGAGATCATGTTTGTCATCTGGAGCCATGGAACAGGGTTCATCATGAG
>NZ_JAPCIT010000049.1:0-10844 GCF_027707385.1 Aeromonas sp. QDB54
ACAGCGCGCTTTGGTTAATGCCGATATTGGCGAGCATCATCCATGGTGCGTGGCAGGAAATAACAGAGAAGTTGGAGCGGGCAATGGTGTATTTATCCAAAAACGGCAAAAAGAGCAGGCAGAGAAAATCCAAGCAGAACAACACGTTAGACGGTGTTATTAATTCGCTTGCCGCTTAAGGTTCTGTACATGAAGCCCAACAGGCGAGTATTATTGCGCCAACCAGATTGGGCTAAACAATGATGTGGCAGCTCCGTAAAACATATTAATATGTATAATTTTGTTGTAAAGGTTGGGCTGCACTTAGCTCAGCATCAACCTACGATCTTTAGCCCAACACACTAGATGGGTACAATATTAATTAGGTAATGAACTTTTTTAAAATCTCGCTACGCTACATAGTTATCATATAAAACTAGATATCCATTTTTATTTTCTGTATGAGGTGATTTTTTATGAACACACTCGCAAAGCTTGAACTGCCAAAGCGTTGGGAACTGTTAGAACAAAGAGCACACGCGGCTGGGCTTGACACTGGAGTTTTTGTTGAACGTGTTGATAGCGCGGCTGATCGCCTTGACTATCTTTTACAGCGGGTTAAAACAGGTGGCGGGGGATTATTTGAAGTCTTCTATGGTCTTTCCGGAAGCGGAAAAACAACCTTTCTCAAAACACTCCCAAAACAGTTTGAACAAATTAGGGTATCATCGTTTCCAAAAGAAAAGAGCCTCAGAGAGCTCCCTGCCTACATTCACGGCATTTATGTTCCAGGTGACACTAGTGCTCGTATCGTCTTAATTGAACGACGAGACAACCCTTCTTCTCAGGATATGGAATGCCTCAGCGAGACGCTCGCAGAACTGCTTGAAGTATTTCGTGACCCCAAAGGAGCAGCACTTGTCCTCTGGCCAGTTACTCGGGAGCCTTCTGCCCATAAAATCGCAAAAGAAGCATGGGAAACAGGTCGAGACTCAATGACCGACACTCGAACAAAGGGGCTTTTTAACTTTGTCGGCTTGCCTAAACAACGCTTCTACGCTGTAGCTGACACAACCACTCGGAACTTGACTGGTGATGGCTTGGAAACCTTTGGCGTCACACCAGAGGTGGCTGGTGAGTTGCTTACCGGTGTGGAAACCATTGCAGACTTCTTCAATGCAGTAGACCTTTTTGCCGAAGAACAGCGCGAAAAAACTTGGTCCGTTCTCAAGACAAAAGTAAGAGCTCGCCTATGAGTCGTTCTACCTGGGGATGTGCCATCAGCGATCCGATCAACAGTATTATCGCTTACGCAAGGCTCTCGGAATAGAGTTGATATTGAGTTGGTATCTGAATTTATTGATCAACCAGACAATAAAGCTCCTCTCTATGTTACCGATTGGAAAGCTAAGCGTTCAGCAATGGCTCACCTTCTCCGAGCAATTGATTTACGGCTATTTGAGTTGCCACCAAATGTGTCTCTCGCCGCCATCCGCGCCTATGGCGACATAGCAATCAAGGACAAGTTAAAACAGCCTACCATTAAGCAGGAAGATGCAAGGGCAGCAATGCGCAACAGCAAGCTATATAAAGAAATTGAACTGGAACTTGGTATAAATCAGACACCATTCGCTGGAGCAAGTCGCGATGTAGAGGAAACATCTAATGAATATCGACGTATACAGGCTGGCGCATCAAAGGGGGACAAATCACTAAATAAGGCGATAGGACTCCTGCTGTCCGAGTGCCTTAAAGAAGATGCCCCTAAAGTTGTTGTCGCAAGTGAAAAAAAATCGCTGCCGAAATGTGATTTAAAGCCAGACGTTTGTCTACATATTGGGGACCTTGATTATATCTGCATTGAACCAACTTGGCGCTCTACGGATAAGGGCATTCCCGGAGAGTTGGATGGTGGGCAAAATACTCTCGCTGCCTCACATTTAAAAAAGTACCTTTTGGACAAGGCCATGCAGTACATCAAAGCGCTTGATCTCTGAGTGTCTGAAAAGAACCCCATTGTAGTTAAATTGTTACAAAGTCAGCGTCAATATCCTGCCTATACTCCACCGCATAACTGAAGGTCAATACGGACAGCAACATAGACCATGCCTTTGGCATTTTTCTGGTTTATGTCTATAGCCTCAGCAAGACTATGCACACAGCATGGCTCACCACCAGCCTTGAGCCCATGACGGGCATTGCCTACAATGACCCACTTTTTATCACACTCAGGTAAATAAAATGAGCGACAACAAACCTGCCCTGCCCGACCGCCTGGCGGCCAACCCGCGCAGCCCGCACCACGTGGCGGAGTGCTTCCAGCACGAGATCGGCATTCGCGTGAACGGCAAGGAGCGCACCAATGTCGAGGAGTACTGCATCAGCGAAGGTTGGGTGAAGATCCCCTCCCCCAAGGCCAAGGATCGCTATGGCAACCCCATGCTGATCACCGTCAAGGGCACCGTCGAGGCCTTCTACGCCTAAGCCGCCCTGACCGCGCGCCCCGCCGGGCCCGCCGCCATGCTGTTTAGAACACCGGCCTTGCGCCGGTGTTCTGCTTTGGGCCCTGCATCTTTGCATCGATGGCGGGCAAGGAGTGTCGCAGCGGGCGCCGCTCTCTCTTGCATCTGGGCTGCGTCTCGGCAATCCTTGCCGCCCCTTGAACTGGCAAGATCTCATCCATGAACAAGCTGTTTGCCCTGCTGGCGCTGTTGACCCTGAGCACAGCGGCCCGCGCCGATATCCTTATCAATCCCCAGATCGTGGTGAACGGTCAGAGTCAGGGTGGCGGGCGTATCCACATCTGTACCCTGACCCCCTTCAACAGCGTCTATGCCGATGCAGGGCGCAGCGAGTGGCTGGCGCGCCAGAAGGTGAGCCGCCGCTGCCAGCAGGGCCAAAGCAACAACAGCCTGTTTTGCGAACCGGCCAAGGCGAGCTGCCTGACAACCCGATTGGACGAAGGGGACGACGCCAGCACTCTGCTGGTGTTTGACGGTGCCCATCAGAGCGGCGACTCCCTGCGCATCGACCGGGATATTGCGGATCTCGGTCGCTACGGCTTTGCCAACCGCATCTCCTCCTTCACCGTGCCGGCTGGCTGGGTGGTGCGCTTTTTCGAGGAGACCGACTTTCGCGGTGGCTACTACACCCGCAAGGGCGGCGAGCAGGAGGCGACCGACTTCAACAATCGCATCCGCTCGGTGCGGATCCTGAGCCGCTAGCGCCCTGCCCCATCACCTCTTCGCCATAAAAAAACCTCTGCCCAGGCAGAGGTTTTTGCTTT
The DNA here is from genome assembly GCF_027707385.1 of Aeromonas sp. QDB54. NCBI lineage: Bacteria > Pseudomonadati > Pseudomonadota > Gammaproteobacteria > Aeromonadales > Aeromonadaceae > Aeromonas > Aeromonas sp. QDB54. The sequence continues at coordinate 3,266 of NZ_JAPCIT010000049.1, forward strand.
TCGATGCTTACTGCCAGTTGGGGTCGGCCTCAACCTGCTTCATCAGGGCGGCCTGCATCCCCTTGTCCGGCTGGCCGAGCCAGGTGTAGCGGGCGAACTTGGACGGGGTTTCGCGGGCAGCATCGCTATCTGGCAGGTCGATCAGCACGCCCCACACCCGCTTGGCCTTGGTATCCACCAGCAGTTGCATGTAGTGGCTGGCGCAGTCGTGGGGCTTGCAGACCGAACCGCTCTGATACGGGGTGCCGGCCACGGCTTCGAGCGGGGAGCTGGTGCCATTGCCGCTGCGCACCCACTTGGGCAGGTTCTTGATGCCCTGGGTCGCCTTGGCCCAGGGGGCCTTGAAATCCGCCGACAGCAGCAGATCCGAGGTATAGATAGCGGCGGCAAACGCCGGCGCGGCGCCGACCAGCAGCAGGGAGAGCGCCAATGCGCGAGAGAAACGGGTCATGATGTGATTCCTTGTTATATGAATGCCTGAACGGGCGCGGGCTGGCCGCGCGCTATCACGCTACCGCCTGTGTCCGCCCCTGTCGAGCCCATGCCGTGCCGAGGCGTCAGTGGCTGGCGCCAGATGGACGACACCCCGCCACGCCAGTGGCGAGACGGGGTGTGCATGGGGCAAGGGTCGATTAGCCGAGGGAGGCGAACAGCCCCGCCAGGGTGGCGCTCATCAGGTTGGCCAGAGTCGCCGCCAGCACCGCCTTGAAGCCGAGGCTCGCCACGTCGTGCCGGCGCTCCGGCGCCATGGTGCCGATGGAGCCAAGCTGCACCGCAATGGAGCCCAGGTTGGCAAAACCACAGAGGGCGAAGGTGATGATGATCTGGGTGTGGGCGCTGAGATCCTGCTTGATGTTGGCAAAGTCCAGGTAGGCGACGAACTCGTTCATGATCACCTTCTGGCCGATGAGTGATCCTGCCGCCATCATCTCGCTGGCCGGCACGCCGATGAGCCAGGCCACCGGGGCAAACAGATAACCCAGCAGCTGCTGCAGGGAGAGATCGGCCCATCCGAACCACTCGCCCACCGTGGTGAGACCAGCGTTGATCATGGTGATGACGCTGACAAAGGCCAGCAGGATGGTGCCGATGGCTACCGCGATCTTCATGCCGCTCATGGCGCCGCCCGCCAGCGCGTCGATGGCGTTGCTGTAATCGCTCTTGTCGAGGGTGATCTCGGCCTGCTCGCGCACCTGCTGCTGCTCCGGCACCAAGAGTTTCGCCATCAAGAGGCCACCCGGCGCCGCCATGAAGGAGGCAGCGATCAGGTATTTCAGATCCACACCCAGTCCGGCGTAACCACCGAGCACCGAACCCGCCACCGAGGCCATGCCGCAGGTCATCACCGCAAACAGCTCGGAGCGGGTCATGCCCGCCAGGAAGGGGCGGATCAGCAGCGGCGATTCACCCTGGGAGAGGAAGATGTTGCCGGTGGCCACCAGGGATTCAGCGCGGCTGGTGCCGAGCAGGCGGTGAATGCCGCCCCCCAACACCCTGATCACCCACTGCATGATGCCGAAGTGATAGAGCACCGCGATCAGCGCGCTGATGAAGATCACCAGCGGCAGCACCCGCACGGCGAAGATGAAGCCGTTGCTGGCCAGATCGCCAAACACGAAGCGGATGCCGCTGTCGGCAAAGCCGAGCAGAGCCGAGACGCCGTTGCTCATGGCGCCGAGCATGATTTGACCGGGGGGGAAGTAGAGCACCAGGGCGGCAAAGCCGGTTTGCAGGGCGAGGGCACCCAGCACGGTCCGCCAGCGGATGGCACGGCGGTTTTCACTGGCCAGCCAGGCGATAAACATCAGGGCCAGCATACCGACCAGACTCAATAACAGCGTCATCTTGCACCTATGAAGAGAGAAGTTTCATACGGCAAGTCTGCAGACAGGCATCGCAGGGAGCGGGCGGGAGAGGTGCCGACCCCGCGACACGCAGACCACAAACCTACAGGTTAGTGGCGGGTCCCATCCTGGGGTCATTCACGTTCCGGGTGACGGCGAGTATCGGGTGACGCCAGCGCCGTCGCAGGGAAGCTGCGGCCGGGTGGCAGGTCGGGCGGCGATGGTACAGTGATCGCCGTCACAGAAAAAGCGGTAAAACGATTGGCCCCGCCAACTTTTTCACGGCAGCGCTGAGCTTTACCCAAAACGCGGCAGGATTGCGCCACAACTGAGCAAACCCACAGGGAAAGCACATTTCGCTCCCCCCGAATAGGGCAGGAGCCCCCCTTCCCCGGATAACCGAAGCGGTTCACGTTTTTTCACGCCACGACGCGGTACACTGACCAATCACCAAGTTTATGTTTTTATTGAAAAAGCCCCATGGTCCTGGAATGGCCTGGTGCCATCAACCTTCGGTGGAACGCCATCATGATGAAAAGAACCGCGATTGCCCTGACGCTGGCCGGCCTGCTGACACTACCTGCCGTGCTCCCTTCTGCAGCCTGGGCTGCCCCGGTACGCTCCCTGCAAAAGGAGCAGAATTACGACCAGTACATCAGCAAGCGCCAGGTGGTGGATCAGCTGCTGGCGGATGCCTGGCAGATCTTCAAATCCCCCGCCCGCATCTCCACCGCCGGCTTTACCGCCAAGATGCCGAGCAACATGGAGCAGGTGACCGAGCTGCTGCTGCAGGCCTACCAGCTCGAGCCCTATCGCACCGACCTGCTCATCTCGGCGGCCAACGCCCAGATCTACAACGGCAACGTGGACAAGGCCATCGGCCTGTTCGAGCAGGCCCTCAGCACCGCGCCCGATGACATCGACCTGCTGAGCTACCTCGCCACCTGGCAGACCTTCAAGCACAACGAGGCTGCCGCCAAGGGGTATCAGAGCAAGCTGGCGACCCTCAATCCCGGCCGGGCCGCCGATCTGCAGCGCATCTTCGATACGGTCGATCGCGTCGTCGCCACCCCACTCAAGGAGCAGGGGGAGCGCTCACCCAAGCCGGGCAACCGGGCCATCGTCACCCTGGGTTATGCCCTCAATCCCGACGGCTCCATGCACGACATCCTGCTGGGCCGGCTGGAAACCACCCGAGCGCTGGCCAAGGCCAACCCGGCGGCCCTCATCATCCTGACCGGCGGCGTGCCCCAGCACCGTCAGACCGAGGGCAAGCTGATGGCCGACTGGCTGGTGAAAAAGGGGATCGATCGCTCCCGCATCATCGAGGAGAACTACGCCACCAGCACGGTGGAGAACGCCCTCTACAGCGGCTATGCCCTCGCCCGCCACCAGATCGAGTACGCCACCCTGGTGAGCTCCGCCAGCCATGTGCGCCGGGGCCAGACCCTGCTGGAGATCGCCTGCTGGCAGAGCGGGCCGGCCGGGATCCGGATAGACAGCGTCAGCTACCCCGACAAGCCGCTCTCCGAGCTTGCCAAGGTGAGCGACAGCGAGCTGCTCGGCATCTACCGCGATGCCCTGCGCACCTACGGACTCTGGAGCTACCGCTCCGCCCCCCTGCTGGAGCGTTGAGTCCGGGCGGGCCGTGCTCGCCCGGCCCGTTGCCAGCACGCGTCTTGCAGTACCGGCGTCACCTGCCCCCAACCAACCCGCCCAACCGGCGGGTTTTATTTTATCCGCCCAACAAACCGGTTCGACATTCAATAAATGGGCAAGAATTGCCATATCCGAATAGGTTTGCCGATATTTCAAGCCGTTTTCTCGGCACCTATTGCCAACCTTCAAATATCGACTTGCCATATTGAGATATATAAATAAACGGATTGGGTTGCCGTTCTTTTTCTAAGAACCATATCTCATCAGCCATATATTTTCGGTCTTTCCTCAGCGCCCCGATAAATGGGAAAACTGCCGCTTCATTCCCCCGATGGAGCAATATCATGACAGGAAAAGGACATTCCCTCTGGCTGGCGGCGCTCGCCCTGCTCAGCCTGCAAGCCAAGGCCGTGGAAGTCACGGTGGCCTACCAGACATCTGCCGAACCGGCCAAAGTCGCCCAGGCCGACGACACCTTTGCCCGCACCAGCGGCGCCACGGTGAAGTGGCTCAAGTTTGACAGTGGCGCCAGCGTGGTGCGGGCGCTCGCCTCCGGCGACGTGCAGATCGGCAACATCGGCTCCAGCCCGCTGGCGGTGGCCGCCAACCAGCAGGTGCCCATCGAGGTGTTCCTGCTCGCCTCCAAGCTCGGCAACTCGGAGGCGCTGGTGGTCAAGCCCGAGCTCACCTCCGCCACGGCGCTCAGCGGCAAGCGCATCGCCGTGCCTTTTACCTCCACCACCCACTACAGCCTGCTGGCCGCGCTGCGGCACTGGGGAGTGGATCCGGCCAGCCTGCAGATCGTCAATCTGCAGCCGCCGGCCATCATCGCCGCCTGGCAGCGGGGTGACATCGATGGCGCCTATGTCTGGGCGCCAGCCCTCAACGAGCTGACCAAGGGCGGCAAGGTACTGACCGACTCGGCCCAGGTGGGCGAGTGGGGAGCCCCCACCCTGGATGTCTGGGTGGTGCGCAAGGAGTTCGCCAAGGCCCATCCCGAGCTGGTGCAGGCCTTCGTCGACAGCACCCTGGCGGCCCAGCGCGACTACCTGGCCAACCCCGACGGCTGGCTGACCAAGCCGGACAACCTCGCCAAGCTGGCCAAACTGAGCGGTGTGCCGGCCAGCGACGTGCCCGCGCTGGTCAGGGGCAACGCCTACCTGAGCGCCAGCCAGCAGGGCGCCGAGCTCGGTGAGCTGGTGAACCAGACCCTGGTGGACACCAGCCGCTTTCTCAAGGAGCAAGGCAAGGTACAGAGCGCCGGCAGCGATTATCGCGCCTACGTGACCGACCGCTTCGTCAAGGCTCACGCCCGCTGACCCCGCATCACAAGGAGGCATGCATGCTGCAGCTCACTCACCTTTGTGCCGATTACGCCGGGCGCAGAGTCCTAGACAACATCAACCTGACCCTGGATGCGGGCGAGCTGATGGTGGTGCTCGGCCCCTCCGGCTGCGGCAAGACCACCTTGCTCAACCTCATCGCCGGTTTTCAGAGCGCCCAGCAAGGCACCATCACTCTGCAGGGGCGGCCGGTGAGTGGCCCCGGCGCAGAGCGGGGGGTAGTGTTTCAGCACGATGGCTTGCTGCCCTGGCGCAACGTGCTGGACAACGTTGCCTTCGGCCTGCAGCTGGCCGGCGTGCCGCGCCACGAACGCGAGGCCAGCGCGCTGGCCATGCTGCGCAAGGTGGGGCTGGAAGAGGCCCACGCCAAGCCGGTCTGGCAGCTCTCCGGCGGTCAACGCCAGCGGGTCGGCATCGCCCGGGCGCTGGCCACCCAGCCGCAACTGCTGCTGCTCGACGAGCCCTTCGGCGCCCTCGACGCCTTTACCCGCGAGCAGATGCAGACCCTGCTGCTGCGCCTGTGGCACGAGCAGCGCCGGCAGGTGCTGCTCATCACCCACGACATCGAGGAGGCGGTGTTCATGGCCACCGAGCTGGTGCTGCTCTCCCCGGCGCCGGGGCGAGTCATGGAGCGGCTGACCCTGGACTTCGGCCGCCGCTTCGCCGCCGGCGAGCCCTGCCGCAGCATCAAGTCGGATCCCGCCTTCATCGCGCGGCGCGAGTATGTGCTGGAGCGGGTCTTTGCCGAGCGGGAGGTGTTTGCATGAGCCTCACCCTCTCCCGCCCGCTCGACCCGGCCCGCCGGATACGCCTGCGCTGGCCGCTGCCACGCCGGCTTGGGGTGAGCCTGCTGACCCTCTGTGCCCTCCTGGCGCTCTGGTGGCTGGTGGCCAGGCTCGGGCTGATAAGCCCGCTGTTTCTGCCCCCTCCCGCCCAGGTGCTGCAGCAATTTGCCACCCTCGCCGGGCCGCAGGGCTTCATGGACGCCACCCTCTGGCAGCACCTCGCCGCCAGTTTGCAGCGCATCCTCATCGCCCTCGCAGCCGCTACCCTGTGCGGCGTGACGGTGGGCCTCGCCATGGGGCTCAGCCCCACCCTGCGCGGCATGCTCGACCCGCTGATCGAGCTGTACCGGCCGGTGCCGCCCCTTGCCTATCTGCCACTCATGGTGATCTGGTTTGGCATCGGCGAAACATCGAAGGTGCTGCTCATCTATCTGGCCATCTTCGCGCCGGTCGCCATGGCCACCCTGGCCGGGGTGCAGGGCGCCAAGCAGGTGCGACTGCGGGCCGCCCGGGCTCTCGGTGCCAACCGCTGGCAGGTGCTGTGGTACGTCATCGTGCCCGGCGCCCTGCCGGACATTCTCACCGGGCTGCGCATCGGGCTCGGGGTCGGCTGGTCCACCCTGGTGGCGGCCGAGCTCATCGCCGCCACCCGTGGCGTGGGCTTCATGGTACAAGCCGCCGGCGAGTTTCTCGCCACCGACGTGGTGCTGGCGGGCATTCTGGTGATCGCCCTGATCGCCTTCACTCTGGAACTTGGTTTACGTGCGCTGCAGCGTCGCCTGACGCCGTGGCATGGAGAAGGACTATGAGCAATTCCCTGCAAATCACCCCCCTTGGCCCCCACATCGGCGCCGAGATCAGCGGCATCAGCCTGGCCGTGCCGCTCGATGAGGGCCAGTTCGCGCAGTTGCAGCAGGCACTGCTGACCCATCAGGTGCTGTTCTTTCGGGAGCAGCCCATCACCCCCCGCCAGCAGCGGGCGCTGGCCAACCGCTTCGGCGATCTGCACATTCACCCTGTCTATCCCCACGCGCCGGAGGCCGAGGAGATCATCGTGCTCGACACCCACGACGACAACCCGCCGGACAACGACAACTGGCACACCGACGTCACCTTCATCGAGACGCCACCGGCCCTGGCCATTCTGGCCGCCAAGCAGCTGCCGCCGGTGGGGGGCGATACCCTGTGGGCCAGCGGCATCGCCGCCTTCGAGGGGCTCTCCCCCCGTCTGCAGCAGTTGCTGACGGGGCTGGAAGCCGAACACGACTTCACCAAGTCGTTCCCGGCCCATCGCCACAACGCCAGCCCGGCCGAGTACCAGCGCTGGCAGGAGGCGGCGGCCCGTCACCCGCCGCTGCGCCACCCTGTCATCCGTACCCACCCCTTGAGCGGCCGGCAGGCGCTGTTCGTCAATGAAGGCTTCACCACCCGCCTGCCCGACTTGCCGGCACAAGAGAGCGAGGCGCTGCTCGCCTTCCTGTTTCGCCATGTCACCAAGCCCGAGTATCAGGTGCGCTGGCGCTGGCGGGAGCACGACATCGCCATCTGGGACAACCGGGTCACCCACCATTACGCCAACGCCGACTATCTGCCCGCCCGGCGGGTGATGCACAGGGCCACCGTGCTGGGGGACAAGCCGTTCTGGCACGTGCCCGCGTAACGCCAGGACCTGCCCCTGCGCCGACCGGTTGCGCCGCCGTTATTGATCCCGCATAAAATAACGGTGCGCGTTGCCAGTCATTATTTTCAAATAGATCAATGAGACCATCAAATATCACCAGAAATATGTAAATCGACACACCTTGCAATATTTCCATACAACTTCCGGCTGCCATCCGGTCGGCCCGTCCCCGTACTATTTCGGGGTTCAGGCTAGGGAAGGTGCGAACAAGTCCCTGATATGAGATCATGTTTGTCATCTGGAGCCATGGAACAGGGTTCATCATGA
>NZ_JAPCIT010000050.1:0-10311 GCF_027707385.1 Aeromonas sp. QDB54
ATGAGCGTTCACATTGGTCCGGAAATGGTGTTCACGTTGAATCGGAATTGGTGTTCATGATCGGCCGGAATATGCACTTTGCTATCATCGAACGCCTCGATATAGTACAGGCTCATATGAAATCTAACTGGAGGGCGGAAAGGGGCCCAATTATTTGATCGGTTTTTTCATAGCGAGAAGCGGAAGGCAGTAGTGAGGGACAGCAGTGAATGCCACTAATACGATAAGCTGGATTGACAAAATTGTAACTGAATCGAGTCGGCGAGATCTTTTTTGCGCGGCTGCCTATGAGTCCTGAAATAATAACTCGACTGCTAGCCTCCATGAACGCTGGCCGCCTTCTAGTTGTCTGTGGTGCAGGGCTGTCGATGGCGCCGCCTAGTAGCCTGCCATCGGCCTTGACGGTCGCCGAGCGGTGCTTTGAAAAGTATCGTCTTGAATCTGATCCAAACTGTGATCCCGCGCTTCGGGACAATCTAGAGGCGCTCGCCGAACACTTCGCGGGACTCGATACCCTTCAATCTGTCTTCATCGAGCACCTCGTCCCTTGGAACGCATTTATGCGGCAGCCGAACACCGGGCATGCCGCGATAGCGGATTTTCTCATCACTCGCGCTGCAGTTGCTGGCATATCGAGCAATTACGACACCCTCATCGAACGTTGCGCCTGGGACTACGGCTCTGACTTCCGTGGCTCGCTCGACGGAGACGAAGCCAGCGCTGACTTCGTTCGCCAGGCTCCCTTGCTTAAATTCCATGGCTGTTCTTTCCGCGATCGGCCAGCTACGGTATGGGCGCCTTCGCAGCTCAATGATCCAACCATCTCGGCCCGTATTGCGCTAAGCAAAGTATGGATGGCCGCCAACCTTCGGCAGAAGGATCTACTCGTCGTGGGCTTCTGGTCAGACTGGGAATATCTCAATACCGTGATAGGTGAAGCATTGAGCCACGTTCAGCCGCTATCCGTGACAGTTATCGACCTGTCACCAACAAACGTGCTCGAGCAGAAGGCCCCTCAGCTCTGGGAGATCGCCAACGCACCAAACGTGGCTTTCGAACATGTCCAAGAGTCTGGAGCTGTAGCGCTCGACGAACTGCGTCGTGCATTCTCATCGAATTACCTTCGACAGGTACTGGATGCAGGTCGAACCGCCTTCGAGCAAACCACAGGAATTCAGTGCGACACAGCTTGGCTAAACGTTGAAAATTTCGATAGCGAGGCTTTGTATGGTCTGAGGAGAGATGCAGAAGGCGTCTCGGCGGCGGAACCAGCCAAGCTCTTGCGCCCGGCAAATACAGAAGCTCTCGGCTTCTTCCACTTACTGCTACGTCAGGCTGGGGCCTTGCAACGCCCTGATGGCTATGAGCTTAACGGCCGTAGCATCCGCGTTATCAATGGAGCGCAAACCGTCCTCGGGACTCTACGCGGGAGGTTTATCGAGCCACCTGCCGCGATGCAGCCTGACATCGTTGTGGCTGTGGGCGCGACCAACTTAGGCGTGCCGGGCAACATCGTACGCAACGGACGCCCCGGCGACGTGATTCGTCCTGACCCAGCGGGCGAATGGTATGACCTCCCTGGGGCAAGAGCAGAGTTGGGAATCTAATGGATATCTTCACGCAAACCGAAATCCTCCTTCGCGACGCCCAATACGAAACTTGGTCGTGGACTGGCTCGGCCGGCCCGGTGACCTGTTTCGAAAACGCGGCGCTGATGGGGTTCGTTCAAGTCTTTGATACCGCAGATACTCTTCTCTGCACTTGGCGTGCGAGTCAACAAGTGGCTCTCGCTCGCCATGCCGCGTCGTTGCGCGCCGCAGGAACAAAAGCGTGGAATGTCTATTCAATCTTTCTGACCCCGGATCAAGATGTGAGCCGAGCGCGTGAGATCGAACGAATCGAAGAGGATTTCTCTTTGACTCGGAAAATTGCCAGGGCTTCGATCATCACAACGGATGATGTTGAGAAAGCGCTGCTACCGCTGCTGTCCTTACGCGCCAAGCCGCTGCTTGGCGTGTCTAACTTCGAAACGAGACTGCGTACCAGGCTGAAAGACATTTCTCCTGAGGCCATTACCTCGTTCATTAATAACGAGACAACGCCAACAGAGGTTGCTCGTATCTTGGGAACGACATTATGAGGCTCGACTTCATCGAAGTATGCGGCTTTCGTGGATTCAGGGATCTCGTCCGTATTAACTTCGGACAGGGCTTCACCGTCATTACGGGCCGGAACGGTGTTGGTAAAAGCACGTTATGTGATGCAATCGAGTTTGCGATCACCGGTTCCATCGACAAATATGCTGTTGAGAAGGCGGCGAAGGAAAGCATCAGCGATTATATATGGTGGCGTGGCGAAGGCGTCCCGAAGGCCCACTATGTTACGGTCTCGTTCGTCGACGACGATGGCAAGCCGTTCACAATCACTCGTACACGCGAGTCAGGTGCTGATCGTTCAGCGGATGAAATCCAGGCCGCGCTTTGCTGCGGTCCTGTGCCAGATAATGCACTTAGGCAGCTCACCCGAACCTCAATCATCCGCGACGAATGGATCGCAGCACTCAGCCTAGACCTCACCGAAACGGAGAGATTCGATCTTGTCCGTTCGGCGCTCGGTGCTTTAGAAGGCTCTGAGGCAAGTAGTAGAGCCAAGGAGGTTGTGGCAGCTACCGAAGCAACGCACTCTAAAGACGAGGCTGCCTATGCAGCTGCCTGTTCGCGGTTGGCAGACAGACTGACGCAACTGTCTGAGACGCAAACAGCCCTTAGCCGTTCAGGCGATATGGCCTCTGCTCTCCAGGTAATCTCCATAGCCGCACCAGATGCGCCGCCTGAACTGACAGCACGGCTGACAGCAGGTCGAAATGCACTTGCGAGCAAGCGAACCCGATTAGGTCGAATGGGCGAAGCGCTTCAACTCGGTCATGAGGTTGCGTCGGCGCAGGCGGCCTACACAACTCCGGAGGCTATTGCGGATCGGGAGACCGCTTCAAGAGTGCACGAAGCAGCACAAAGAGAGCATCAGGCTGCGCAGCAGGCGGTCGCGGAAGCCGAACAACGCCTCGAGCGCGAAGAAGAGATAGACGCAATTGCAGCATCGCTGAGCCTTCTGGTCGAGCACGGTGAGCGCCTCGGGTTGCACGAAGAGCATTGCCCGTTATGCGAAGCCTATCGGACGCCGGACGAGTTTTCCTCCGGTGTGGCCGCGGCACGGCGCCGGATCAAATCACTGGCGTCGGGCGTTCAGGCTGCTCACGATGCTCTCACCATTGCGAAAGAGAATGCACGGCTATCCAGCCTTACGCTCCAAGCTGCCGAAGCTATGCTTGATACTCATGCAGAAAAGCTGCGCCGGCTGCGCAGTCAGGAAGAGTCACATGTCTCATTCTACTCGGATTGGTCTCTCGACTTCCGCCTCATCAACGATCCTGATGGGCTAGAGCAAGCTATTTCTTCAGAGCGCGACCGGCTGATCGACCTTGAGCGTGCGTTGATAGTGCTGGAAGCCTCGCAAGCTGTATCGCAAATGTCGTTAATCGAAAGCAACATCTCGGTACTGCGAGCTGAAGTAGAGAAGCTCGCGCATACTGTCAGTCAATCGCAAGCTGCCGTTACCGCAGCTCGCGAGATCGAGCGCTCAGTTAAGCGTGTGAGCGCCGAAATCATCGATGAGCGTCTTGCTCAGATTAGCCCGCTTCTCAACGAGCTGTACCAGCGCCTAAGACCGCACGCCGACTGGCACACAATCGATTACAGCATTCGCGGCGACGTACGTCGTTTCTTAAGTCTTAAAGTCGGAAACGGTCTAAACCCACAATTTGTCTTCAGCAGTGGCCAGCGTCGTGCAGCCGGTCTCGCTTTTCTTCTTTCTGTCCATCTCGCACGGGCGTGGACACCACTCAAGTCTTTGCTACTCGACGACCCCGTTCAACACATCGATGATTTTAGGGCCCTTCACCTGGTGGAAGTGCTCGCTGCTCTGCGCTTGGATGGGCGTCAGATCATCTGTGCCGTTGAGGACCCTGCGCTTGCCGATCTCCTCTGCCGACGCTTGATGAGCACTGCGAAGGAGGGAGGGAGACGGCTTGACATCGACCTTGGGTCGCTCGGCGCAACGAGCGTGGTCACAGACCTGGAAATCCGCCCAATGCCGCTTGGTGTCCTACGCGGCGTCACCACTGCATGAAGGCCGAGAGCGCGTTAATCGAGACTCTGATGCAGCAGAGGGGGAGAGCGCACGGTCCTTGGAGCGATTTGGCACTCCATACCATCGGCTGGCGTGCGTTTCAGGATCTATGCTCACAGGTATGTGAAGTCGTGCTCGGCAGACCAGTGGAGATCTTCCGCGAAGCCCAAGATGGCGGTCAGGACGCAGTTTTCCTCATTCCTGCAGGAAACAAATTTCCATCGATTGGAACGGTCCAGTGCAAACATACTTCTGATGCCTCAAAGGCGTTGAAGCTTGGAGATCTCAACGCAGAGACATCCCATGTCGAAGAACTAGTCAAAGCAGGCCAGGCGGACACCTATGTATTCATGACTAACATGAGCGTGGATGCTCCCGTCGCATCTGTAATGCGTACTAGGCTTCGGGCACTTGGCGTGCGAAAGCCGCATATTCTTGGTCGTCAGTACATAGTACGAGTTATCAGGAGCAGCGCTCGCTTGCGCGCATTAGTCCCGCAGGTCTACGGCCTAGGGGACCTTACCTCGATCGTGGATGAGCGACTGAGCGAACAGAGCCGGGCGCTGCTCGACAGCTGGATACCAAAACTTCGCACTTATGTACCTACTCAGGCCCATCGTGCAGCTGTGAATGCGATCGCCGAGCACGGCGTAGTGTTGCTGCTCGGCAACCCCTCAAGTGGAAAATCGGCGATTGGTGCCATCGTTTCGACCATAGCATCTGAAAACCCGGAGAACACTGTACTTGCTTTGACCAGCCCGCGCGACTTTGAGGCAGGTTGGAATCCTAATGACCCGGGACGCTTCTTCTGGATCGACGATGCATTCGGTTCAAATGTGCTACGTGATGACTATGTACAGGATTGGGCCTCGGCCTTCTCTAAACTGCGGGCCGCAATTAAGCATGGCAATCGCTTCCTCCTAACTTCCCGTAAGCATATCTACGAAGCTGCACGACGTCGGCTTGGGCAGCGTAACCTTACCCAGTTCGCAGATGGCTGTGCTGTGGTGGACGTCGGCGAGCTAACGTCCGAAGAGAAGGCGCAGATTCTCTATAACCATGTAAATTTCGGTGAGCAGAGCCAGAGCTGGAAATCGAGTGTCAAGCCGCATCTGGCAGCAGTCGCCACTGTTCGAGATTTCCTTCCTGGGATCGCCGAACGTCTCGGGGATCCAAACTTCACCAAGGGCCTAGCACCTCGCGAAAGCTCTCTTGTCCGCTTCATGGAGGAGCCGACAGAGCATCTGATCGATACCATCAACGCCTTGGATGGTCAGTTGCAAGCCACGCTTCTCCTCGTTTATGTCCACCAGGCCGGCTTCGATCCTATCGATCATGACGCTTCGGCTGCACAGGCTGTCGCAGAGCTGACGGGGTACACTCTAACTAAGCTTCAGGATTGCTTCACTGAACTGAAGGGCTCGTTCCTGAAGCTTTCCGGATTAAAATGGACCTTCGCCCATCCGACGATCTCCGACGCCCTAACGGAGATTCTGCGTCAGAAACCCCATATGATGGCTGCGCTCATACGAGGCGCGACTATCGACACAATTCTTAGCAGCTTCACGTGTGAGGGCTCGCCGCTCATTCGAGATGCGTTGGTCATCCCGACGACGCTCGACAATGCGCTGGTCGCACGACTTGGATGTACACCCGACGAACGGCATCGCAATTGGATGCTGTTCCACTTCCTGTCATATCGCTCAAGTGCGGCCGTGTTCATCAAAACCCTAGAGCAATTTCCAAATCTACTTCGCAGGTCTTGCTGGAGCTCCGATCTCCTCAGTAACGATCCCCAGATCGCCACCTACGCACGTGCTCATCACTTAAACGTCTTGCCTGGCGATTTGCGATTGGATGTGGCCGACAAGTTGGAGTCTGCCGTGCTCAACGGCCTTGACGTCTCCCTCTTCGAGGAACCACAAATGTTGGCTGTCATACCGCCGCTAAAGCTTATCGGTGTGGGTTTATCGCTGCGGACAACTGTGCTGCCGTCGCTCGAAGAGCGGATCGAAGAGATTACAGACGATGCTGATTTAGACGAAGAACCTGACAGTCACTTTGCGAAACTTCTCGACCTACTTGATCACATTGAGGCGATCGGTGTCGATATGGACGCCACAGCCTTGATCGACGATGCACGCGAGCATGTTAAGCGCTCAATCGCAGAGCTTGAAAAACGCAAGCGCGAGCATGATGAAGGTTCCGAAGATGAAGCGGATTGGGCGCACATCGTGACACAAAAAAAGGAGGAAGCACCTCCGCATACTCCCATGGTTACAACGCGTTCAGTGTTCGATGATGTCGACAAATGATCTTCGATATACCGGGTAATTGTTCTTCTTAATGTCGAAACCATCCTTTATCGATAGCACAGAGGTAGAGCATTTTCTGTAGGCAGCCGCCGTTCAAGCTGGTCTTGATGTCAGCTCGACAACATCCCATTGAGTGCCTACTTGACCGCTCTCTGCCCATTAGTTACTAAGCGCTGTTTATAGGCGCGCCCTGAAATGACTGAAAGCGCCATAATCATACAAACAATGCTTGGTTGTTAGCGGACCGAGCTCGACTGGCTTGATTTTCCATTCCACATAAATGCCGATATGTCCCAGCGGGTGATGACTACGTTGGAGAGCATGGTTCCTGCCATAGAGGTCTACTCGATTGATGAGGCGTTTATTGAGCTCGGCTCGTTATGGGCCGGTAACTTTGTTGATTTTGGGCACCAGATCCGGGCCAGCATCCAGCGGTACACGGGTCTTACCGTCGGCGTGGGCATTGGCCCAACCAAGACCCTGGCCAAACTGGCGAACTACGCCGCCAAAAAGTGGCCGGCCACAGGAGGTGTTGTCGATATTCGCGATGAGGGACGCCGAGCTCGGCTGATGGCCATCACCCCAATCGATGAAGTGTGGGGTATTGGACGCGCCCTGAATAAACGGCTGCAGGCCGAAGGCGTGGCAACCGTGGCAGATCTGATGGCTGTGCCTCCCAAACAGATCCGCCAGCGTTATGGTGTGGTAGTGGAGCGCGTGGTCCAGGAACTGCGCGGCATTCCCTGCTCTGAACTGACAATAGACACCCCGGCCAAGCAGCAAATCGTCAGCAGTCGCTCGTTCGGCGAACGGATCATGGAGCAAGCCAGCATGCATCAAGCGTTGTCGGCCTTTATGGAGCGAGCCGCCGAGAAGCTACGCCACGAGAAGATGCGCTGCCAGCATGTGAGCATCTTCTTTCGCACCAGCCCCTTTAGCGAAGGCGAGCCCTACTATGGCAATCAGCTTTCGGCCAAGCTGCCGCGACCAACCGACGATACTCGCGAACTTCTGCATCATGTAACCCAACTGCTGCCCCATATCTGGCGCGACGGATTCCGCTATCAAAAAGGCGGCGTCATTCTCGGTTCGTTCACGCCGCGGGACCACTACCAGGCAGATCTGTTCGACAATCCTGGCTCACCCGACCGCCGGCTAATGGCGGTGATCGATGCCATCAACCATAGTGGCCTGGGCCATATAGGATTTGCCTCGAAAGGTGTAGACGCCTCTGAGTGGATGATGAAACGCGAACACTTGGGCCCACGCTACACCACCTCGTGGGACGATCTACCGGTCGCTAGGTAGTTTAAGAGTTTTCCTGAGAGGAAGGTGTTTCCACTACTGATCTATCCTGCCCACCGGCCTCTGTTTCCAGTGACTTACTGATGGCCAATTTCCCAGATATGACTTTTGGGCCCAATTGTTTGGCCACTAGCAAAACTCATAACCAGAAGTAAATCGATGGTTAGGGCAATAACTCACGAATGTCGCAATTGAGAACCTCCGCAAGCTGATACGCCTTCTCCAGGGTGACGTTGACCTCACCCCGCTCAATCCTACCGACATAGCTTCTGTCAATCTCTGACAGCAGAGCCAGCTTATCTTGCGAAATCCCGATTTGTATTCTTTTCTGGCGAATGCGTTCACCGAATTTGATCGCTAAGTCTTTCATTTCTCGTCTCTCATAAAGACGAGAACTATCCAGAGTTGTCGCGAACATAACCACGGATTATAATCCGCAACCGTTAAAGCCTATGATGTTCTTTCACCCCGACAACGAGACTATACGATGCCCCCAAAGAAAAAGACTCTTTCGCCTCCGTTCTATCAAATTCTCGTAGTGCAGAGTCTTGATCACTTCACAGTCAAAGTGCTTAGGGATTCCTATATCAAATTTATGGGTGTTCCCGAGGGAGACGCGGAAAGAAGGGATGCATACCGGAAGGTCTACCGACAAGTAGTGCGACTGCAACGCAATGATCTTGTTGAGAAAGTGCCAAATACTGGTGGCGCGGTGAAGTACAGAAAAACGCCGAAGTTTCATGAAACACTGTTCGTCGAAAACCGGCAAGAAGAGCCATGTGACGAAAAGCCAATGGATGGTGTGTTGTCCCCTAATGCCATGACTAACAGCCATGTCTTATCGGAACTGCAACTCAAAGCCCATAATTACCAAGTTGATTTATTAACCGCTATCGGAGAGACCGAAGAATATCAACGGCTTGCTAAGGAGTTTCCTTCCATTCAGTCCTTGTTTGATGCGGACTACCGAGAGGCTAGAGAGAAGAGCTCCAAACTATTAGGGCAACTAAAGGCGATCCAAACCGTCATAATGCAGCATTCGCAAAGGGCCTGATGATGCATTTACGCAAATGGCAGGCAACTTGCGTTGAGCAAGCCCTCATACACTATGAGAACTATCGCCATTTTCTGTGCTTAGCCACGCCAGGTGCGGGAAAAACCACAATGGCTGCGGAACTAAGCCGTCGTTTGCTCGTGGATGACAAGATCGACTTCATTCTTTGTTTCTCTCCTTCCGTAGCAGTGGCTGAGGGGATGCGCTTATCCATGAGTAGGGTGCTGGAGCGACGCTTTGATGGGATTATTGGTGCTGCCGGCTGTAGCTACACCTACCAAAACTTGTTGTTCTTCAAAGAGGATTTCTGGCAGCTGTTTGCATCTCACAACGTGATGGTCATCTTTGATGAGATCCATCACTGTTCGGGCACTGAACCCGATAATGCAAACGCCTGGGGAGAGGAAATCCTACTCAATATTCAGGATCAAGCGACTTATACGTTGGCCTTAACAGGAACGCCATGGCGTTCAGACCAAGCCCCGATTGTACTGGCCCGTTATGCGGATCCAGACAACCGAATTCAATGCGACTATCGGTATGGCCTCAGAGAGGCAATCGAGGATAGGGTCTGCCGACGACCTAAAATCGTCCTGATTGATAACGATCTGATCTCTGTTTACTTCTCCTCAGAGACAAAATCCTACTCATCCCTTGCAGAGCTATTTAACCAACAAGATATCCGCTACGGGGAGTTAATTTCGCATCCTGTCGCGATTCGCCACATGCTGAGTACTGCCAATCAACGACTCAGGAAAATGCGAGAAGAGGTACCCAATGCAGCAGGCCTGGTGGTCGCAGCGTCGGTTGAACATGCTGCGTTGATCACCCAGATATTGGCAACAGAGATGAACCAGCAAGCGGTTCTAGTGACCTATAAAACACCGGATGCGGCTGCACAGATCGAAAAGTTCCGTTCAAGCGATGCGGCCTGGATTATTAGCGTCGGGATGATAAGTGAAGGCACAGATATTCCACGTCTTCAGATCTGCTGTCATCTTTCGCTGATTCGAACTGAACTGCACTATCGGCAGGTTCTCGGACGAGTGCTACGAATGACGAATACTGGCCCCCAGGAAGGATGGCTATATACATTTGCAGTGCCTGAATTGATCGCGTTCGCAGAGCGGATTTCTGAAGAGATACCAGAGCAGCAAGTCGTCATACAGGAATATCACAACATAGGTATTGGTTCATCAGACCGAACATGGCCCAGCCATGCCACAAACACGCCTAGCGACATTCCTCGGCTGGTCTGGGACCCGCTTACTCATAAACAAATTACATTGCACAAAACTCACGATAATACGGCTACCATCGAATCGCCGTTTATCCAGCTTTTCGGCAAGTTCCGCGAGCAGATCCTTGCGACTTACTAAATAACTGATCCCAATAGTGCTACACCTTCGCTGTGCCATAGCCATTCCCCGGGAAAGGAGACACGGTATCCAT
>NZ_JAPCIT010000051.1:0-9957 GCF_027707385.1 Aeromonas sp. QDB54
TCTTGTCATTGAACACCTCAAATAATGGTGGCGACTGTACCACCTAAAACGGTGTCCGGGATGATTAGACCACTACACGTCGCTATCAGTTAACCGATGCACAATGGGGACTTATCGAGCCCCTTTTTCCATACCACCGCATAAGCGGACATCCTACTCGCGAGCCACGCCAAGTGCTTGATGGCATTCTCTGGATACTTCACACCGGTGCACCTTGGCGAGATCTGCCAGAACGTTTCGGCCCATGGAACTCGGTCTACAACTCCTTTCGACGTTGGCAAAGCACAGGCCGCATCGATGCCATCCTTGCGGTGCTGCAACTGCATCTCAATGAAGAAGGGCTTATCGACTTCGACCTGTGGTGCATTGACGGCTCCAATGTCAGGGCATCCAAAGATGCTGCCGGAGCGCGTAAAAAAACACTCCGGTGAATCAAGCACTTGGTCGCTCTCGTGGTGGTTTTGGCAGCAAAATTCACTTGGTCACTGATGGTAATGGTTTACCGCTGGGGTTCTGCCTTTCGCCGGGGCAATCAGCGGAAATCAGATATGCGACAAGTGCGTTGGCCATGGCAAGGATCCCGACTTCATCAGGCCGTTATCGCACGCGACCAACGCATCTTGCCGCAGATAAGGCCTATAGCAGCAGGGCTCTGCGGGCAGAACTCCGGCGCAGAAAGATAAAAGCGGTTATCCCGCAACGCAGCGACCAGCAACGGCACCATAAGGGACGTCCACTGGTATTAGGGAGGGTGCGAATAAGCACCCTCCACAACGAAACTGAAAAAATTAGTTTATTAAATTCAAATACTTACAAAGGCGCATTTTTATGTTTGGTGACTTATTCGCACCTTCCCTAATATCGACGCAGCCCGCTGTGATGCAGATAATCCGGTGTTTTATGAGGATGAAGTCGATATAGACCTTAATCCCAAATTAGGGGCCGACTGGATGTTCAGAGCGCAGCAAAAGCGGGTTGTCACACCTGGAAAGAACGCCAAACATTACCTGGCAGGCGTTCTCCATGCAGGCAATGGAAGAGTACTTTACGTCAGCGGGATAAAGAAAAACTCATCGCTGTTTATTGCCATGCTGGAAAAGCTGCGTCGCCACTACCGACGAGCCAAAACCATCACACTGATCCTCGATAACTACATCATTCACAAAAGCAAACAGACCGAGCGATGGTTGAAGAAGAACCCCAAGTTCTGCCTGGTGTTCCAGCCAGTTTACAGCCCTTGGGTTAATCACATAGAACGGCTGTGGCACAAGTTACATGAAACCATCACGCGCAATCATCAATGCAGAGGAATGGCCAGCCTGCTGGCCCGAGTGAAACACTTCATGGATACCGTGTCTCCTTTCCCGGGGAATGGCTATGGTACAGCGAAGGTGTAGCACTATTGGGATCAGTTATTTAGATATTGACGAGTACGTCGGGTTTTCTCTTGTTTGAGTTGCCTCTTGTGGTAAGATAGTAATTAATTACTATCTTACAAGGAGTGCTCGTGGACACCCATCCAAAGCATCTGCCGGCCGATGAACGTCGTGCCGTAACTGTCGAGTCCGTCGTGGCGCTTGCCGGTTCACAAAACCCAAGCGAGATAACCACTGCGGCTATCGCTAAACACATGAACTTGACCCAGGGTGCGCTGTTTCGGCACTTCCCGAACAAGGAAGCCATTTGGCAGGCGGTCATGGAGTGGGTAGCAGAGCGCCTATTAGCCAGAATCGATCGATCCGCACAAGGAATCGAGTCGCCCTTGGCAGCCATGGAGGCGATGTTCATGAGTCATATCGAATTCGTAGCTGAGCACCCAGGCGTGCCAAGAATGATGTTTGGTGAGCTTCAGCGTGCCGAATCGACACCGGCCAAGCGCATGGTGCAAACCTTGATTCAGCGCTACGGCGAACGTTTGCATCGTCTCATCGAGAAAGGCAAGGCCAGCGGCGAGTTGTCTCCCTCGCTTGACAACGAGGCGGCGGCAACGCTGTTCATTGGCACGATCCAGGGCTTGGTCATGCAATCGCTGTTGGCGGGTGATGTGGGACGTATGCACCGCGATGCGCCGCGCGTCTTTGCAATTTATCGGCGTGGCATAAGGAGTGCGCAATGAAAAAGTTACCCTTGCAAGGCCGCACCCTGGCGCTGCTTGCCGTCATCATTCCTTTGCTGGTGCTTTTTATTTATGTCGGTCTGCGATCAGGGCCGCTCGCCCCGGTCGCTGTGACGGTGGCAAGCGTGGAATCACGGGCTATCACACCGGCGCTGTTCGGCATCGGCACGGTGGAGGCGCGCTACACCTACAAGATCGGGCCGACGTTTGCCGGGCGCGTCAAACGCCTGGAGGTGCATGTAGGCGACCAGGTCAAGGCCGGACAGGTGCTCGGCGAGATGGAGCCGGTCGACCTTGATGATCGGGTGCGCTCACAGGAGTCTGTATTCAAGCGGGCGGAAGCGGCTTTGCGCGAGGCAGAAGCCCGGCAAGCCTACGCGCAGACCCAGGCGCGCCGCTATGAGCAATTGTTTGCGGTGCGCTCGACCAGCGAGGAAATCGTCACCACCAAGCGGCAGGAACTACAGATCGCCGATGCCGCCCTATCCGCCGCTCGGGAAGATATTGCCCGGGCACGCTCCGACCGCGAAGGACTCGTCGCGCAGCGGAGCAATCTGCGCCTGATCGCGCCGGTCGACGGTGTAGTCGCCGTGCGCGATGCCGATCCCGGCACGACCATCGTCGCGGGCCAGGCCGTGGTGGAAGTGATCGACCCCAAGAGTTTGTGGATCAATGTGCGCTTCGACCAGATCAGCGCATCGGGGCTGGCTGGGGGGTTGCCGGCTCATATCGTCCTGCGTTCGCGTGGTGGCCAGACCTTGAAAGGCCGCGTGCTGCGGGTGGAACCCAAGGCCGACGCGGTAACCGAGGAAACGCTTGCCAAGGTGACATTCGATAACAAACCAGAACCTTTGCCACCGGTGGGTGAACTGGCCGAAGTCACGGTTGACTTGCCGGCGCTCCCGGCCGCTCCACTGATCCCCAACGCTGCCGTCCAGCGTGAAGGCGATAAAGTTGGTGTCTGGCAAATCGTGGATGGTGATCTGCATTTCTCCCCGGTCAAGCTCGGCACTTCCGACCTCAATGGTTACGTGCAGGTGCGCGAAGGGCTCAAGAATGGGGACCAGGTTGTGACCTATAGCGAAAAGGCACTGACGGCGCGCAGCCGCATCCATGTGGTCGAGCATATCCCGGGAGTTTCACGATGATCAGCCTGGCCGGCCGCGACATTCTCCATGCCTGGGGGAAATTCGTCTTCACCGGCATCGGTCTGGGTCTGCTGATCGGCGTCACCCTAGTCATGGCTGGGGTGTACCGAGGCATGGTGGACGACGGCAAGGCGTTGCTCGACAACAGTGGCGCTGACCTTTGGGTGGTGCAAAAGGATACTCTGGGTCCTTATGCGGAGTCGTCCAGCCTCAACGATGACGTGTATCGCGCCATTCTCGCCATGCCGGGAGTCTCACAGGCAGCGAACGCGACCTACCTGACCATGCAGGTACGCAAGGGCGAGAGTGATGTACGCACCATGGTGGTCGGCATCGCGCCCGGTGCGTTGGGGGCTACACCCGGATGGCCTCCTTATCTCGTCGCTGGACGCCAGATCACGCGCGGTCACTACGAGGCTGTGGCCGACATCGCCACCGGCTTCAAACTGGGAGATCGTCTTGCCATTCGCCGCAATCATTACACCGTCGTGGGGCTGACACGGCGCATGGTGTCGTCCAGCGGCGACCCGATGGTATTCATTCCGCTCAAAGATGCCCAGGAGGCCCAGTTCCTCAAGGACAACGATGCCATCTGGCAAAGCCGGCGTCGCACCGAAGCCAACCCGGTCTTCAATCGACCCGGTGATCCAGGTTTGCTGGATGCCGTGATTGCTTCACAGAGCAGCAACGCGTTCGTCAATGCCGTGCTGGTCACTCTGAAACCTGGTCATGCGCCGGACGAGGTTGCCGAATCCATCCAGCGCTGGAAGCGTTTGACGGTCTACACCCGGGCACAGATGGAAGACATCCTCGTCGGCAAGCTGATCGCCACCTCGGCCAAGCAGATCGGCATGTTCCTTGTGATTCTGGCCATCGTTAGCGCGGCCATCGTTGCCTTCATCATCTATTCGCTGACGATGGACAAAATCCGTGAGATCGCGGTGTTGAAGCTCATCGGCACACGCAACCGAACCATCGCCGCGATGATCATGCAGCAGGCGCTCGCCCTGGGCGTGATTGGCTTCGTGGTCGGCAAGATCACAGCCACCTTTTCAGCACCGGCTTTTCCAAAATATGTCCTGCTCACGCCAATGGATTCTGTCGCCGGTTTTTTTGCCGTGCTCGTGATCTGCGTTCTAGCTAGCCTCGTCGCCATTCGCATGGCACTCAAGGTCGATCCGGCCGAAGCCATTGGAGGTTGAGATGAGTGGCAAAGGGATACACATCGAAAGTTTAAGCAAGCGGTATGGCGATGGTGACACCGCTGTCTTTGCCTTGAGAGACGTGAATATGCATGTTGCACCTGGTGAAGTGGTGGGACTGATCGGCCCTTCCGGGTCCGGCAAGAGCACGCTGCTCAAGTGTCTGGGTGCGGTGATCGAACCGACCGCCGGTCGCATGACGCTGGGCGATGAAGTGATCTACGCCGATGGCTGGAAAGTCCGCGACCTGCGCGCCTTACGGCGTGACAAGATCGGTTTCGTTTTCCAGGCGCCGTACCTGATTCCGTTTCTCGATGTCACCGACAACGTGGCGCTGTTGCCGATGCTTGCAGGCGTCGCGAATGGAGAGTCGCGCGCGAAGGCACTGGAATTGCTCACGGCGCTTGATGTGCAACACCGAGCTCGCGCAATGCCCTCGCAACTCTCCGGTGGCGAGCAGCAACGGGTTGCCATCGCGCGCGGATTGGTCAATCGCCCGCCAGTGATCCTGGCCGATGAACCCACTGCGCCGCTGGATTCCGAGCGCGCCATGGCTGTAATCCGCATCCTCAACGACATGGCCCGCAAGTTCGAGACCGCCATCATCGTCGTCACCCATGACGAAAAGATCATCCCGACCTTCAAGCGCATCTACCACATCCGCGACGGTGTAACCCATGAGGAAGCTGGCGAAGGGCGGGAGTTCGAATGAGAGAATGATTGAATTACAGGAGAATTTCATGACCCACCGCAAACACAGCCACGCATTTGGAACTATCACCCTGACCGTTACGGCCTGCCTGCTTCTATGGGGTTTTCAGTTGCCAGCTTGGGCTGGTGACGCTACCCAGGTTGAGCCACTGGCGCTACGCAAGATCATGCAGGAACTCGGGCGCAACATGCAGGCTATTACCGGTGCGATTTCGCAGGAGGAATGGGTTCAGGTCGTTCAGCTCGCCCCAAAAGTTGCTGCACACCCCGAGCCACCGCTTACTGAAAAAATGCGCATCCTTGCTTACCTCGGCGCTGATGCGACCAAGTTCAGAAACTTTGACGCGCAGACTCACGAGGCGGCGCTGGCCATGAAGCTGGCTGCTGCGAGCAGCGACGGCAAGGCGGTGATCCAATCATTCGCCCACGTGCAGGAAAGCTGCTTGGGCTGCCACCAAGCTTTCCGTAAACCTTTCGTGGAGCATTTTTATGGAGCACGCTAAAACATGCCAGCGCCCCATCAGCCTCGAAAGACGGCTTGCGGCAACTTACCTGGTAGCTGGTCTGATCACCGCCGGTCTGGCCGGCTGCGCCGCTGGCCCTGATTTTAAGCGTCCCACCGCACCCGATGTGGCTCGCTACACTGCAATACCAGTGGCTGATAGAACCGCGTCCGCTCCCACGCAGTTCGGCGAAACACAACGTCTAGTCGAAGGGCTTCCGATCGAAACGCAATGGTGGCAAAGCTTGGGTTCATCCGCACTCGACGGACTGATAAACGAAGCTTTCCATGTCAGCCCGACGCTGGCGAGCATCAGCGCCAATTTGCGACACGCGCAGGAGCTTCTTGCCGCACAGGCGGGCTCGACGCAATATCCACAGGTAGATGTCGCACTGGGATCTCAGCGCCAGCAAATGAGTCCCGGTAGCCAAGGGTTGAGCGGAGACGCACGTCAATTCAGCCTCTACAACGCCAGCGTTGGCGTGCATTACAACCTCGATCTGGCTGGCGGCAACCGGCGCGCACTCGAAGCCTTGGCTGCTCGCGCCGACTACCGTCGCTTCGAACTGAATGCTGCGCGCCTGGCCCTTGCCGGCAACATGGCAACCGCTGCCATTACCCGAGCACGCCTCGCCGCGCAACTAGAAGCCACTACTGCCATTTTGCGCGTGCAGGATGAGCAACTGCGCCTAGCCCATGAACGCGTGCGTATCGGTCAGGCCTCACCTGATGAAGCGTTGAGCCTACAAGCTCAGGCGGAGCAAACGCGGGCAGAACTGCCTGCGCTGCGTAAACAACTGCAACAAACCGAACATCTACTGGCGGTGCTAGCCGGTCGTGCCCCAGGCACGGGTGGCATCCCGGCCTTCACTCTGGCCGATTTCACTCTACCCGTCGAGATGCCGCTCGTCGTGCCCTCAGAACTGGTGCGCCGCCGACCGGATATCCAGGCGTCAGAGGCGCTGTTGCATGCGGCCAATGCAGACTATGGTGTGGCTGTCGCCAAGCTCTACCCACAGATCAACCTGAGCGCCAACCTTGGTTCTCAGGCGCTGACCACCGGTGCCCTGTTCGGTGGTGGCTCGGCAGTGTGGGGCCTGGTTGCGCAGCTCACCCAGCCTCTTTTTAATCCAGGGCTACCCGCTGAAAAAAGAGCGGCGCTCGCCGCTTTTGATGCCGCCGTAGCCAATTACCAGAGCGTCGTATTGGAGTCTTTGCGTAACGTCGCCGACACCCTGCGCGCGGTGGAAAGCGATGCACAAACTTTGACTGCCCTCGCTGCCGCTGATATGGCTGCACAGGCCTCCTTGCAGTCGGTCGAGCGGCAATACCGGCTGGGCGCGGCCAGCTACCTGCAACTGCTCATCGCGCAGCAACAGGCACAGTCAATCCGGATCAATATGGTTGCGGTCCAGGCACAACGCCTAGTCGATAGTGTTGCTTTATATCAGGCCCTGGGAGGTGGTGTCAGTTAAGACTATACCCTAACCTGATGTCAGATGTTGAGCACAAACAACGTCAGAGTAGGGTATTAATTTATATTTATTGACGCATTCAGCCAAGGGTAATGGATTTCATCCTGACATTTTTACCTTTGGAGGCATCTTGCAAGGTCAACGTATCGGCTACGTTCGCGTCAGCAGCTTCGACCAGAATCCTGATCGACAACTGGAACAAATAGAAGTCGGCAAGGTATTCACCGATAAGGCTTCAGGCAAGGACACACAACGTCCCGAACTTGAAAGGCTGCTGGCCTTCGTCCGCGAGGGCGACACCGTGGTGGTGCATAGCATGGACAGGTTGGCACGCAACCTTGATGACCTGCGCCGCATCGTCCAAGGGCTGACACAACGGGGCGTGCGCATGGAGTTCGTCAAAGAAGGGCTAACGTTCACCGGCGAGGACTCACCGATGGCCAATCTGATGCTGTCGGTCATGGGAGCCTTTGCTGAGTTCGAGCGCGCTCTGATCCGCGAACGTCAGCGCGAGGGAATCGTGCTGGCTAAGCAGCGCGGGGCCTACCGGGGACGAAAGAAATCGCTGAACAGCGAACAAATTGCCGAGTTGAAACGGCGAGTTGCGGCAGGCGACCAGAAAACCTTGGTGGCCCGTGACTTCGGCATCAGCCGCGAAACCTTGTACCAGTACCTGCGGGAAGACTGACCATGCCACGCCGCTCAATCCTGTCCGCCACCGAGCGCGAAAGTCTGCTGACACTGCCAGATGCCAAAGACGAACTGATACGGCACTACACGTTCAACGAAACCGACCTGTCGGTGATCCGTCAGCGTCGCGGCGCCGCGAATCGATTGGGCTTCGCCGTGCAGCTTTGCTACTTGCGATTCCCTGGCATCTTCTTGGGCGTCGATGATCCTCCATTTCCGCCCCTGCTGCGCATGGTGGCCGCACAACTCAAGGTGCCGGTGGAAAGCTGGAACCATTACGCACGTTGGAGGGTCGTCAATTCGCTGTTCATGCTGAATTGATATTCCCTTGCCGGTGCAGTGTTGCAACAGCACCAGTAAACGCGCCAAGCAGGTTAACATTCAGTACCGCTTGTCAGTCAGGTGCCAGTGGCTTATCTGGTGTTGCTACCGAACTGAAGGTCTAGGGCGAAGGAGAGTGGAAGGTGGGCAAGCACGGCAAGGAGAAACGGCAAGCTTCACTTGGCTGTTGATGCGTAGACCAGTGCCATCGTTGCCGACGAAGTTAGCCTTGAAACGGTGGAGGATTAAGGCACATTGAATGAACATGTTATGGACCCATTTTGGATTTGGCAACAAGCAGATTGGCCCCATTTTCGTTGGCGGGATAGCGAGATATTGCCCAGATTACGGCAGGTTCAACGCAGACAGGGAATTCTAATCGGTAGTCATTCCAGGTTGGGGAACCCCGACCAAACGTTGGACACGTTATTGGCTAACATCATCTCCTCATCCGCTATCGAAGGCGAACGTCTCAATGCCCAATCCGTGCGATCTTCCCTGGCTAGGCGGTTAGGGAGCTCACAAACTCAGTCCTATCCAGTATCAGAGCGCTCAGAGGGGCTCGCGGCCATGATGCTGGATGCCATCGACAACCATGAACAACCACTGACAATTGAACGACTTTACCAATGGCATCGTTGGCTGTTCCCTGTCAACGAATGGTCGGTACAGCCAATGAACGTAGGGCAGTTGCGAGGAGATGAGCCGATGCTGGTTGTCTCTGGGCGTGTTGATCGCCCTACCGTGCATTTTGAGGCACCGCCCAGAGCAACTCTGGACGATCAACTGGCCGAGTTCATCCCCTGGTTTAACCAGACTCAGCATGACCCCACGATGGATCCACTGCTTCGTGCGGCGATCTGTCATTTCTGGTTCGTGACCCTGCATCCCGTTGATGATGGCAATGGGCGGCTCACGCGGGCATTGACCGATCTCGCGCTGTCACAGGCTGACAGCCAGGGCATCCGTTTGTATGCCATGTCAGTCGCTATTCTAGAATGGCGGGCTGACTACTATCGGGCACTGGAGTCAACACAGAAGGGCACGCTGGATATCACATCCTGGCTTTGTTGGTTCCTCGACACACTGGATTACGCCATAGAGCTGGCATTACAGGTTATTGATCGTTCTCTTGCCAAGGCTCATTTTTGGTTGCGGCACTGTCATGACAGTCTGAGTCCAGAGCAAACCAAAGTGATTAACCGCCTACTGGATGGCGGCCAACAGGGTTTTGAAAATGGCATCAACGCCAGTCAATATCAAAAAGTCGCCGGAGTCAGCAAGGCGACTGCTACACGCCATCTTGCGCAACTGGTGGATAGGGGGTGCATTGAAAAATTACCTGGTGGCGGACGCAATACACGTTATCAGATCCAGGGCGTCCGCATGAGTGTTTGAAATCTGAGCAAAACGTAGCAAGCACGTGTCGTTGTAAAATTCAGCGAACTGGATCTTGCCATGATTGAACATTAAATAAACTTTTGACTGCGCACTAGTTGTTCACATGCATTCATCTGGCGTTCATGATCTTGCCCTGGCTCTCGCCCTGAGTCAATGGCTGCTCCGGTCATAGCGATGGGCTTACCATTAATCAGTATGTTAGATACCCCTGAATCAATCGCGCGCGGATGAGCGCGGTTTTCGTGATGTAACCTTGTCCGTAGCTTTTTGCTAATCTGGGTTATGTATAAGGCCTGTTTATCAGAAAAGCTCAAGCTAGGGAAGGTGCGAATAAGCGGGGAAATTCTTCTCGGCTGACTCAGTCATTTCATTTCTTCATGTTTGAGCCGAT
>NZ_JAPCIT010000052.1:0-8579 GCF_027707385.1 Aeromonas sp. QDB54
GGAAACGAGAGCGTGAGCAGGTATATCTGGACGCAGGTTCGCGGCTGGAATAGGCGAAGTTGCCGAGAGGGGGTTAGTGCGGTAACGTATTGCCCAGAAAGGACAAACCCCGAATCTCTAAGTTCAATCTTGGCGGATGGCTTAGAGAGTTCGGGGCCGTGACTTAATCACAGGAACAAGAATACCACATGGATCACACCAAACAACCCTGCACCGCCAATAAGCGCGGTGATCGATGGTAAAACCAGCACTGCAAGCCGCTGCCTTTGTCGAACGTCTCCCCCGTCGCCCCTACTGCACCGATGATCCGGCTCATGGGCTGCACATTCGCCCGCAAGCAACCGCGCTGGCCTATCGCCATGTTCAGCACAACCCGCCGCCGCATGTCTCCTGCATTGTGTTTGATGTGGACAGAAAGCCCTATGAGCAGCGGCGAGAAGGGTATCAAGAGTGGCGAGAGCGTGGCTTGCCTGCGCCGCATTGGATCGCGATCAACCCCGAAAACGGCAACTACCATCTTGGCTATCTGCTGGCCGCGCCAGTGGCGCGTACCAATGCAGCCAGGCTAAAGCCACTGCGCTATCTAGCGGCTATAGAGCACGTGCTGGCGAAGAAGCTGGGCGCTGACATGGGGTACGTTGGGTTGATCACCAAAAACCCCGTACACAGCGATTGGTGGACGGTATGGCATAACCATGTGCCCTATTCCCTCGACTACCTCGCCGAGTTTTGCCCAGATGCGGATTTAGCGGCCTACAACCGCCGCAGCGGCAAAGAGGCGAGCGGGCTGGGGCGTAACGTCACTGTGTTCGATAACGTGCGGGAATGGGGCTACAGCGCAGTGCGGGATTATTGGCGGCCCAATGGATACGACGCATGGGCGGATGCGGTGAGAGCTGCCTGTGAGAGCGCCAATGCGTTTGGACGCGAGCAGGGCGGCCCGTTGCCCCATAGTGAGATCAAGGCAACGGCCAAGAGTATCGCCCGTTGGATCTGGCGGCACCTTACCCCGACCTCGTTTGCGGATTACGTTGATCGGACACATACCCCCGAGATCCAAGCGCGGAGAGGTGCTAAGGGCGGCAGGGTATCCAAGGGCGGGGGCAGGCCCAAGTCCACGAACTGGGAACTGTGGGAGACAATCCAGAAGATGAAGGCCGAAGGGCATCCACATAGTTCGATAGCGCAGGATCTTAAAATCTCGGCGAGTACCGTCAGCAAGTACGCCAAGATTTCAAAATAGCGATCGCGAAACAAGCCTATATCAGATAACAGCGCCCGCAGGGCGTTCGTTTCTGATATGGCTTGTCATTAGAAAGAGGATCTTGGCGAGGTGGGCAAGCGCCCGAACCGGAGGCCGTCCATCAGGCCGTGGGTTTGGCCTGTGGACGGGGGCGTTGTCCACGGAGCGTGGGTGGGGTTGGTTTTTGTCCTGGTTCTCAACGACTGGACAGATCGATCTCGATACGCCGAAAGCCAATGCCATTGGCGGTGTTGGCGGCGGCATCGATGCTCTTGAACACCCGCCAGCCCCCGCGTTGTCGTTCCAGGACAATGGTCTCGCTCTGTTTGCCGAACTTCACCAGATGCAGATGGTAGCCAGCCCCCATCGGGGTGGGGGCAATCAGGGCCTTGGCAAACCCACCTTGGTCAAACGTCCACTTCGCTTGCAGTTCTTCCATATCAAAACGCGCCTTTGATTAATCAAATTTACAAAATGATTCTAGCACAGCGCCGTCTTTATACCAGCGGTGGCTTCGGCGGTTCACCTGGCCGTTCCAGTAGCGCCCAAAGGAGGCAGAGTGCGTACCAATGATCCTGTCGTGTCCGATCTGCCAGCTGTGACTGGCGAGCCCAATAACGGTGGATGTGTGCCCGCCCTATCTGGGGCGGTTGGCGCACCCCCGGCTCGTATTGACGAATGTCGAGCAGGATGGCGATCAGCCGTTTGACCATGGCGCGGCGGCTGGTTTTGCCGCCGTGTCGCAGGTAGGTATCGACCCGTTCCCTTACCCATTGCTCCATGTGTCCTCCTTATCCCAGGTACGCGTTGGTCACGTCGATCCGCCCGTGCCCCAGTTCGGCGGCCACCTGCTCACGGGCCTGCAAATCCAGCTCCCGCGCCGCCGCGACCTCGATCCCCAACTGGGCGGCTAAAAACCGATGATGGTCGGCACCGTGACCGATCCCGGCCGCGACGGGCGCGGGGGCACCCACCAGGGTTTCGTACCGTCCCTGGGCGTAGGCGTGTCGTTCGCCGTGCGACCGGATGCCCGCGCTGCGCAGCTCGCTATAGGCAGCCGTCCTAAAGTCCTTGTAGGACATTGAGGGCGGGATCAACGAGCGGCCCTCCTGTTGGGCGGCGGCCTGGGCCAGTGCGTGGTGCTGGGCGGGTGATTGGCAGGGAACCTGCCGCACGAGCCCGCCCTTGGTGCCGTCCTCGATGCGGATCTGGCCGTGCCGTTCGGCCTGGGCAAGCGCCCGTTGGGCGTCGAGTTTGGCCGCCTCCTCGAACCGCAATCCCAACGAACGTTGGAGGCTCAGCAGGGCTCCCACCCGCTCGGAGACGGCGGCCACGGCGGTGTCGTGCTGGGACACCGGCACGGCATGATCGGTGGTAGCGATCCCGCTACGGGTCGGCAGCCCCGCCTCGCGCACGGGGTCGAGCCGCACGGCCCGGTCGCCTCGGGCTATCTCCATGACCCGGTTAACGGCGGAGAGCGCATTTTGGGCGGTGGCGGGGCTGATCTCCCCCTGCTCCAGCCGCGCGATCAGGTGGGCGGCATAACCGCGCAGGGTGGCCGTCTCGATGTGCCGCATGTCCCTGATCCCCGCCTCCTCACGCGCCCAACTGGCGAACTGGCCCCAGCGATCGGCCATCGTGGCGATCGAACTGTGGCTCTGCATTCCCTCGCGCAGGGCGCTGCGCCCGGCATAGCCCATATCCCGGCTGCCGAGGCCAAAATTTCGTGAATCGGGGTTTGCCCGATCACATCTCGCCATATCAAATCTCCATATTGATTGATTGAAATTACGTTTTGATGCCCCATCCCCTGTTCCTGGTGGTGAGTGTTTTGCACCTGTTTTCGACTGTGCGTGTCGTGGGGGGCTTTTTTTTTCTACATCTCCTTACGCGGTGAGCGTGATTGTTCCGCAGAGCGGAGGGGGCTGCTATGGCAGGGGGCTCCTGCAAGCAGGGCGCGGGTCGAGATCGACTGCGCCGAGCGTCCGGCTGGCCTGTTTTCGTGCGTTTTCGTGCCAGTGAGATCTGGCGGCATGGCCCGAGGGCTAAGGGATAGCGCTGGGTTGGCGCTGGCCGTCTCTGTCAAACAGAGACGGCAGGGGGGGGGGGCTGGGTATCATCGCATCGCATCTCATCGGCTACCCGGTGGGAGGCAGTGGCCGCAAGGCTCCGCCGGAGGCTTATTCGTGCGTGGCGTGATCCTTAGAGCAAGGAATACCTGAAAAGGTGTTGGTCTATAAAGCAAGGAATACCTGAAAAGGTGTTGGTCTATAAAATAAGGAATACCTGAAAAGGTGTTGGTCTATAAAGTAAGGAATACCTGAAAAGGTGTTGGTCTATAAAGTAAGAAATGCCTACAAGGTGCTAGTCTATAAAGTAAGAAATGCCTACAAGGTGCTAGTCTATAAAGTAAGAAATGCCTGCAAGGTGCTAGTCTATAAAGTAAGAAATGCCTGCAAGGGTTACTGAGTCGTTAAACGCATAAATGCGCAGATGCGTGTTGCAGTCGCATAACACTGTATTGCAAGGTCTCCATCTTTAGATTTCGACCGTCCACATCCACCCGTGAGTTTCAGTGCGCCCGAGATTATCCAGTTGAGCTCGACTGGCGAGAAATATTCAGTTATTGCATTTTGTGCAATAAAAGAAGGGATTTCTCAGTTGGGGAAATCAGAAAAATCAATTGGAATAGGAATCCGCTTTGCGTGGCAGCAACTGGCTGTGTTTGGGGAAATTCAGGCATGACAAATCGCCCCAGGGACCACATGTCCCTTGAGGACGTCATGGTCGTGAGGTGATTCGACAGCGCAAAGCGAATTACACACTCGAAAGTGATTTAGGCCGGGCTGTTAGGCTCGGCGAGCTAGTGATTAGGCCCCACAGGGATAAATCACCTTAAATCTGCATCCCTATCCTGTCAAGCCTCAGCCCGTGCGGCCTCCTGCTCGTCTGGCGTCCCTGTGGCGTAGATCTGGGCCACTCACCGCCCAGTTTGGCCGAAACCGGATAGGCCAGAGATCGCGGCCAAAACCTCTCCCAAACCGTCGCAAACTTTCAGCCGCCAAACCGCCTCGGCAGCCCTGCCTGAGCACTCTAAATGGCCCCTCTGCTGCCAGAACGGGGCGAACGGCCCGTTTTCCCTGGTAAAAAGGCCAATTAAACATAATGGGCGTTATGCGCACAGGTTTATGGTCGATCTAATTTTGTTTTTAGATACTAAGTAGCCGACGTGGGCTGGGAGTGGATAGATCTTGGGTTGGAGGTTGGCCGAACGCCGATTTTGAAGTTGGCGCTGGCCGGTTGGTCCCCTTCAACGTGGCATTAAGGGGTCGTGTAGTGAATCATTCCTGTGTTCTGGACACAAATCGTTGAAAATGGGCGCCACCACCCTGCTATATCATCTTGTCTAGGTGGTGTTGCTGTAGATGCGCCGGAACATTTTTTATCAGTTGTAGTCTTCGCAGATCGATTCTACTTTTGACATCCATCGTTCCATGCTTGCTGTCTTTGATGGGGTGCTTTCATATTTGTACTTTATCCCACGGCATATCATCTGGGTGTTATCGTACATCCGCTGTTCCAGTGTGTCCTTATACAATAAAGAAGACTGCGCTAGAAGGGAAACATCATCCCCCATCTCTGCCGCATTCAAATAAGGTTCTGCCGCATGAGCATAAGTGAAAGCAGTGGACATAAAAAATAAGGCTGACACAGTAAGCTTTTTCATAACTAAAAATTTCTCCAAAAAAATAAAAACATCACAAAGCATGTGCGAAAGTGTAAAGTTGAGTATACTAATTTTGATATAAATCACAAAAAATGATAACGAAAAATCTGAAACCAGTCGCCACAATTGTGATCCCGCGCCAGGTCTGTAATACCCCCCCCTACGGACTGCGTTGCGTAAGTTGTTTTAAGTCAAAGATGGCGGCCTGATGCTAAAAAACTTTAGGCGCTGCCAGCTAGACTTCAACATTGCTTGTGTTGCTATCCCACCCCCGCGCGCCGTAAAGTTCTGCTGGCGCGACTGAAAGATTATCGCGTTATGTGGTATATATGAATCTCTGCTCATAGACTGGATTTTTAAACAATGAAGAAAGTTGTAATTATATTATCAATGACATTAATAACTGCATGCTCGTCAAGTTCATCAGCATCATTGCCTGTAAAAGTTATTGATAGTAAGACGGCAGAGAGCTGCAATCTAATAGATGCAGTGTCAGGTTCAGAAGTTTTCAGCTTAACAGTTGATAGAAATGTGGCATTGGCAAGGGAAAATGCTGCTAATGAGGCTATCAAGCTAGGGGCTAATGCAGTTGTAATTACAGGCTCTGATGTTACGGCAAATGGTAATTCTGCGACCGTAACGATGAATGCATACTCGTGCAATTGATTCAGTGTTGGTGCTATATGTAAAGGAGATTTCATACAATGAAGTTATCAGGGGTTGCATGTATTTTATGTGTTTTTTTGGTTTCTAATGCTGTTGCCTCAATTACCGAAGAAGGTGATTCTGTAAAAAAATCCCTTTCTGAAGGGAAGAGATGTATGGCTACATGGAGTGTTGAAAGCTCTAAGGAAGGTCAAAAGACAGAGATATTTGCAGTGAGGGAGCTGGAGGGTAAGACCCAATACTACGTTTCTTACTCTAATGAGTACTCGAAGATATGGACATGGGACTTTAGGATTACGGGCATCAAGTGTGAGTAGATCCACAAGCAAGTATGGCGGGTGGTGTTAGACCCGCAGTACGCATAAGGGGGGCTTATGGTAAATCCAAGCCCCTTTTTGCTGCCTATCAGCCTGCAAGATGGCTTGTTTTGCAGGGCGTTATCTCCCATTCTGCGCCGCACTATCCCTTGTGTCGGAGCATTCCATGAAAACCATCACTCATCCCACCCTGGTGCAACTGGTGGCGGCCGGTGCTGTGCGCGTCGTTGTCGCGGTCGGACAACCTGGCGGCTGGACCCTGCTGGTGCGCTACGGGGTCGTTTGCGGGAGAGGGCGAAATCCTACGCTAAGGCTTTGGCCAACGATATTCTCCGGTAAGATTGATGTGTTCCCAGGGGATAGGAGAAGTCGCTTGATATCTAGTAGGGGTCGCCTCAGAATTCGGACAATAAAGCACGCTAACGGCTGGCGTGTCAGGTTGAGGCCATAGACGCCGCGCCGAAGGCGTCAGGAAATTCCGGAAAAGGCCCTACTCTGACGCTCTTTCGCCGCTTCGTCTGACGCCCGGTTGGGCTATAGCCTAGCCGGACAGCCTTCATGGCTTGTTTTTGATTTAAGTACTAAATTGCCCCAGACCATACGGCGAGAAGCCTTGAGGGGGAGCCTGACTCAAGATTTCAAATGAACCAGCCGATACAATGAAGGCACATTGATATGCCTAATAATGAGGTGAAGTAGTGAGTGATTGGCTAACCCGTTTTTCAATTAAAACCCGTCTCATCAGTTTGCTCATTCTGCTAGCTGCTACGGCTGCCGGCCTGACAATGGCGGGGCTTAACGGCATGCGCAGCAGCAATGCCGATATTAACCAGATGTACAACAACGTTCTGCTACCGCTCGATAAGCTTGGCGACCTCACCAATCACATGCACCATGCACGCACTCAGCTTTTGCTTGCTCTGCAACATCAGCCTGGTAGTGCGTTCGAAAAGGCACATGACCACCCCGCGAGCATGCATTTCGATGCTGTGGATAGAAGCGTAGGCAGCATGCGTGAGCGCCTTGCTGACTATCAGCGTATGCCAATGAGCAAAGAGCAGCAGCGCTTGGCCACTGAACTGCAAAACAAGCTGTCTGATTATCTGGATAATGGTGTTCAACCGACGCTCAATGCAATGCGCCAAGGTGACTATGCGGGAGGGAATGCAATCCTGCTGAATCGCTTGCAACCTGCATTTATGACGACCTATGCCAGCGTGCGTAATCTGGTTGAGTCGGAGCAGGAGAGCGCCAATGCAAGCTACCAGCGCGCTAAAGAGAGCTTCGATCGTCTGGTTGTGATAATCGGTCTCACGCTAGTGGTTGCTCTGTTTCTGGCCACAGTCGTGGCTTTGGCTACTGTATCTGGCATCACAAAAGCTGTTCGCGAGCTTCAAGTCGGCGGTCAGCAGCTAGCTGATGGCAATTTGGGCTATCGAGTTACCTATCAGGGGCGTGATGAGCTGGGCGAAATCTCTAGCTCATTCAATGCAATGGCTTCGCGTTTTCACCACACCATTCAAGAGTTGGCGGGGGCTGTGGAGCAACTGGCAGCCGCAGCTGAGCAGACTGCTCAGATCAGCACTGAAACCAGTGACGGCATCCGCCGCCAGCAGTTGGAGACAGATCAGGTTGCTACTGCGATGAACGAAATGTCAGCTACTGTGCAGGATGTGGCTGGGAACGCGGCCAGTGCAGCAAGAGCAGCACAGGAAGCAGATCAGCAGTCGGAAAGTGGAAAGCTTGTTGTTCATCAAACAATCTCTTCTATCGACAGCCTAGCCAGTGAAGTTGAGCACGCGGCCACCGTTATCCATGAGCTTGAAGCAGACAGTGCTGGTATTAGCTCTGTGGTGGATGTCATTCGCAGCATCGCCGATCAAACCAATTTACTTGCCCTTAATGCGGCTATTGAAGCTGCAAGAGCTGGTGAGCAAGGGCGAGGCTTTGCTGTGGTGGCGGATGAGGTGCGCTCGCTTGCTTCGCGCACGCAACAGTCAACCAGCGAAATTCAGACCATGATTGAAAAACTGCAGGGCGGGGCAAATCGTGCTGTTGCGGTCATGCAAAGTAGTTGCACCAAAGCACAAGCTGGTAAACAACAGGTTGCCAGCGCAGGTCATATGCTGGATCAGATCAGTAACGCTGTTGCGATTATTAATGACATGAATGCCATGATTGCATCTGCCGCTGAGGAGCAAAGCTCTGTCGCGGAGGAGATCAATCGTAACGTTACTAGTGTCAGCCAGATTGCCGAGGAAACTAGCGAGGCTTCCCGTCAGAATGTTGCCACCAGTAAGCAACTATCTGCTCTGGCAACCCAACTTCAGCGTCTGGTGCATATGTTCCGTCTTTAGGCAAACTGACGCAGGATTGTAGTCTCGTACAGCGCCTCCTCCATCGCCGGGTCGCTGTAGCCGAACCAGTTCTGCATCAAATGCACGCACAACATCGCCATCAGCGGATAGGCTGGACTGCCGCCTTCACCCTTCGGGTAGTGCGGCTCGATCAAGGCGATCAAACCCTTCCACGGCACCACCTGATCCATCTCGATCAGGAACAACTCTTTGCGGGCCTGCTTGCGCTTGCCGGCATACTCGGCGTAGGCGAAGGTAATCTGCTTCAT
>NZ_JAPCIT010000053.1:0-8408 GCF_027707385.1 Aeromonas sp. QDB54
AAGACGGGAAGTTTCGGCCCTTACGGATGCCCGGAAAACCTTAGCGTACGATTTTTTCCGAATTCTGCGGGCTCCCCCACACTGGCCAAAGAGTCCGCAGCGGCACGAGCCGTCAGCCCCCTCCACGCAGGCCAGCGCGAACGCTACCAGAGGCCAGGATCTCGAGATCGGCATGCACACCGAGTAAATCACGCCGCCACCAGGTCCAGCACACCTGCCGGCACCACCAGACGCTGTGCCGGGTCCCCTGAACACCGATCCGACCGGCTGCCTAGGGCCACCTGCTGTACAGACCCGCCGGCCGCCGCACCGGAACCTGCCCAGCCGTTGACCACCATGGGTGCCGAGCCAGCGACGCCCCGGGGCCACCGGCAGCCCCCCACCGAATGTAACTCCGATTCGGGAGACAGACCCCCACCACGGGAGCACCGGTAATCGAGCCACGCCTTGTCGGCGAAAACGGTCTTGGTGTGGTGCGTGGCCTGCTTTGCTTCGTGATAGCGCCCCTCAGATCGACCCCATCTCGTAGCTAGCCGGAGGGGTGGAGAGTGTCGCGGATCTCGATGTTGGCCCACTCAGTGACTCGGACGCAGGTCGAGTGAGTTAGCCAGAGCTGCATTGCATCACGGTCGAATTAACGACCGGTGATCGAGGCGACACGAATCACATGCTTGAGTTGTCCAGGACGAAGGGCGGCAGCACGACGGGCGTCGGGTCTTGGGGAGTAGTACATGGGACTCTCTCTATTTAATGCCGGTTCACAGCAGTGAACTGAGTGAGCAGGAAAAGGGTCTCCTGGTGATCATACCAGCAGGCCACAGGCGGGGTTCACGGATAGTTAGGCGAGTGTGTCAGGGCTGGGCACATCAGGAAGGTACACACACGGCGGTGTCGTGACGGCATGCTCTTTCGTG
The DNA here is from genome assembly GCF_027707385.1 of Aeromonas sp. QDB54. NCBI lineage: Bacteria > Pseudomonadati > Pseudomonadota > Gammaproteobacteria > Aeromonadales > Aeromonadaceae > Aeromonas > Aeromonas sp. QDB54. The sequence goes on from NZ_JAPCIT010000053.1 coordinate 915, forward strand.
TAATGAGGTCGAGGCTCGGGCGCTAAGTAGATATGAAGCCCACCTTCGGGCTTCCACATTGGAGAACAGAGCATGAACAAGACTCGTATCAAACAAGGCGCCCGCTGGGCATTCACTGTCGCCCAGCAGGCGATCACCTAGGCCGCCGTCAGGCTGCTTGGCATGGCCATCCTGTCAGTGGTCGTCAAGACCTGGCCAGTGGTCGCTGTGGCGACTGGGGGGCTATGTTGAGCCCACGAATAGAAGCGGGGCCACAGGCCCCGCCGATTAGCACGGACTTTTAGAGTGAGACTTTGCTTTCATCTCACAAGGGCAGTCCAGGAGTCCGCCGAGCACCACACAAAATCACCGGCTCTAGCACAGGACCGTCAGATCCAATCCTCCACGGGGCCGACTGCGGCCCCCACTGCCAACTACAAGCCCGCCTGCGCTGGCCGCCTTGGGCAATGAATTTTCACGGATTCTCAATCTGGATAGTCTGCAAGTAGCCAAATGCCGATAGCCATGCAGCCGAACGTGGACCCTGTGATTGAATACCGAGCCTGCTGGCCACCGAGTAGTCCAGATCACAACTAAAGGAGGGGGAGGGGGTCGCAGTCGAGTAACTCGAAGTGAAAAGGCAGGATCCGGCTCATCTATCGATGGTGCTTCACTGACGTGGTTAATGCGGTAGATGCTACTCATGCAGTTCATTATCTCTACGACGTCTTCGAAATCACAACATACATCAACAAAAAGCCCCGCTAGGCGGGGCTATTTGCATCTTGCGCCTGGTCTATGCGCAGATCTTAACTGGGCGCGGCAACGGCTTACAGGCGATGATCGCGAGCTGCCATTCGTGGTGCTGGGGGCTACCCCATATCTTATCTGACAATGAAGCCAACTCAGCATCAGAACGGATCTGGTGCAGTTCGCCGGTCATCAGTTGATAGTGGTACACGTACAGCCGACGATAAAGCGCCTCGGACATTCTGGCCTTCCAGAAGTGCATACCTTCCCCAGTCTGCATGTTATCACTCAGGATCACATCATAACGGGCCAGTATATAGCCGAAGAATACCGCAGACGGCAGATCTCGAAGTACAGCCTTGTGGTGCTGATTGAACGAACGCCAAACCCGTTGCTGGGTGGCCGGGCGACATTTCAGATCTTCATAGTGAACGATGATCACCTGGTTGTAATAGGCGACCTCAGCCGTATGGTCATTGACCAAGGCGATCTCGAATTTGTCGCCACCGAGTCGAGTAGTCACACAGACGAGGCGGTAGCCGGGCGGTAGAGCGATTCCCAACTCCGGCGCAATCTCCTGGATGTGCTCATGCCCCACCAGAGCTTGATACATCGCCCCGTTGGTTGCGGTCACTTCCAGGTCACGGAATGTTTCTGTGACCTTGTTTGCATCGATAATGAGTTGCGGCATAGCGTCTCGTAGTTGATTGCTCATATTTGATTCATGCCTACTCTAACACTCTGGGGCGGGTGACTTCCATAATAATAGACAAAGCCCCGCAACGCGGGGCAGGACAACCAAAACGAACTGTGTCAGGCAAATCACCGACTGATTTTATCCCGAGGCCTCATGCATTTGAGCCAAAGGCAATAGCAAGCGACTAGGGAACCCAGGCAGTAGAGAATGAACGGCAGCACCATCCGATATGAGAAGGGGCTAGGAACCATGCTCGTCGGCGGAATTGACATTATCTTGAAGCTCTTGAATTTCGTAGATTTTCCGTCTGCATCAGTCAGATTATAAGTCCCTTCCCAATCAATAGAGAGGTCACCTGCAAGAGTTCTATCATTCGGAAGCACGACTTCCACATTGTGGCGAACAAAGCCAACCGATTGCCATTTCATCCCTAAGTGGATGACCCCTATCGCCATCCATAGCCAACACCCACCGGCCAACAAAATCACTGGCACATACCGAACTTGACTCAATTGCATCTCTCCTAGAACACTAGAAATGTAACGTGGTAGCGATTGACTAGCAAACCACTGAAAATGTTTTTTTGGCTCTAAAGCTTCATTACCTTTTTCCTACGGCTTCCCGCCGCCGCCCGGTTCCAGTCATCCCGCTTATTGCTCTCAATTGATTCCCTTCCTGCTTCCCACGTTCCGCTGAAAAAATTGGCATCATCTGTTCTACCAACAGCGATTAAGGGGGTTACCAATCGTGAGAAATACACCCTCTTGTGAATCTGAGCCGCAACTTCAAGCGGCGATCGAGAAGAAGAGAGCATTTTTTTCAATCTGGCGATAGTGTCTGCGTTATCCCTATACCAGAAAGTGACACGAAGATGAGCCGGTTTAAGCGGTATAGAGCGGAGAATCGTTTCAAATTCTGACTGTTTGCTTTTGCGTGGGTCATGGCTCGCGATTTGACGCAGCAGTGCGGCATCGGCATCACGCGCCACCGATTCAAACACCTTAGCTAGGCTGGTCAATTTGCGATCATCGCCCCCCTTGAGCAGGAGGCGAGCGCCGGCCGGTGACTTCTTGGCAGCCTTACGCAATCCTGACATTATCCGCTCAACAGCATCCAGGTTGGCTGATAGCCACTCTTTAGGCTTGGTTCTGGCGGATGGACTCGTACTTGATGCCGTAAAACTGAGCCCTTGCAGTTCCTCCGCCACCTCAGTGCTATACGCCTTACCGCGACCCCGCTTTCTGGGCACATCGATTACTGGAAGTGTAAGGTCCGAATTTGCTACAGACCGAGCATCCCCGATTGAATGCGATTTAAAGTGAATTTCCGTTGAAAGTGTGAGTCGTTCATCACTTTCCTTTGACTTCACATTTCGATATTTAATATCGACATCGATCAGTCCCGCACTCAGAAGTTCGTTAAGGGCCAATGAGAGTTGCCGGCGATCATTGTGGTTGTGCCGACCAGTCTCGCGTGGATGGATTTCACGCAGGAGCTCAAGAACCGTCATGGGCCGCAGATTCAGAAACACCCTGCGCCCCATTAGCTTGCCTGGCCTAGCTGCGATCCATAGAGCTAGCAGGCGAGCCATCTGAGAGTTCAACTGAATGACTGCACTTCGATTTATTGGGACGAGCTTTTTAGTGCTCAGATACAAGGTTCGCAGCTCTGGGGTCGGAGATATTTCGATGGTCCCATCAGGTTCCAACCTCAGAGTACCAACGATATTCGCAATCATGACCGATCTCTTTCGGCTAGTCTCATCCGCATCATCGAGCGTTGGGTAAAATAGAAGAGCAACGCTCTTTAGCCTTGCAAGCGAATCGACGATTTTTTTGTCCAACAGGTAATCTGACGGCCGCATATCCTCAGGAATCGGTGAGAAAAATCGCTCTATGGTCATACGAATTGGCTTGATGATGGCTTGCTCAAACCTCTCCTTTGACAGGCGCCCTAACCAATGAGTGATGCAGATATAAGAGACCAAATCCATTTGAGTGTTGAGGGTTGGCCCCCTCAGTGACATATAAGCGTGACCACTGCTAAGCGGAGTGGTCAGGTGGTAAATTCTATGCTCATCCAGTGCTGGTGGCGTCTTCCCGCTCGCAAGCACGCGGAACATCCCCGTTTTCAGGGTCATATCCAGGTGCAAATCAATGTTCTCAGGGGGAGGGCTGCGATCTGGGTACAAGGAGCGGGTTTGAACCCTATCGTACTCAACCAAGTAGTCCGTATCTTGTTCTATCACCACGGGAGCTCTTGTGTTAGCCACAGCAGTAGGTTCTGGGTGATCCTTTTCTTCAGCTCCCCCTACATTGTGTTCATTGGCTTCATCCACCAGCAACGTCATTTTTTCCATTGCCGGCCAAATGATCTCTAGGGCTCGCTCTACTGACAGCTCCGGTGCCGTCGACACAAAATTCAGCAGCATTGACACAGCCGACTTGTTAATTTTCGGTAAAAGTGGGGGCGCCATCACTTTGATGACGTCAGCACGAAATCCCTGTTTGGTTAAATACGCCTCTAAAATCGCATTCGCGCAGCTAATTTTATCAACGATCATGCGTCACCCCCCAACCTGTGCATATGCTGAATATAACCTGTTCAAAAGCTGTTTATAACCTGTTATCACCTGACAAAATAGTCTCGATAGAGACTCCGCGGCATAGTAGATAAGAGACCACGGCATAGTAGATAGCATATCACGGCATATAACATAGAGCATCACGGCATAGCATATAGAGCATCACGGCATAGTACATAGAGGAACGCGGCATATAACATAGCAGTGCACGGCATATTACATAAAACAGAAAAAAGCCATATACATCACTAAGTTACAACCACCCCATCTTTAAAGATCTTTAACAGATCAAAGATATTAAAAGATCAGTAGATCAAGAGATCAAAAAAAAGAGATCAATGATCTATAATAAGTTGCAGTCGATCTCTTCTCGTTAGGATCCATTTTCGGATTCACAATCCGTTCGCAGCCCCTGAGCAAGCCTGATTTGAGCCCTAGACAGCTCTCAGATGGAAAGTAGACCCCGTGGCAATACGTTGGTATACCCCGGTGATGAGCGCCCTATAAACCGCAATTCCAGCGATTTTATGACTGGGTGAATAACCGCTTAAAAACCGTCCCATCCTATCGGATCCAGACCATAGATCTACTGGATCCAACGTGGATCCATTTTTTAACAGGACCTCGTTTACCTCACACCATCAATAACCTACAGCTAATCGTTCAGTTCAAGCTTTTCGCTGTAGATCCAAGACACGTTGACCCCATACTCTGAACTAGATCCTTAGCAGGGTATGCAAGGATCGATGATCTGAAGATAAAGCGACACAAACAGACGTCCTGAGTTTAAAACACGGTCTCATTCAGCATCTTCAAGATCCGATTGGGGTAACATATGCCTTTCGATTCGGAGGTATTTGATGAGGACCTTAGCAAGGAAAGGCGATCCCACCAGCACTGGCGGTGCGATCCAAGACGGGGACAGCAGCTGGCTCAGCGAAGGCTCCCCAACCACCTATATCGGGATGATAGCGACCTGCCCAGCTTGCAAAGTCGGACAGGGCCCTATCGTCGCCGTGGGCCCCCGCTCCATCATCGGCCCGGGCGGGCCGGTAGCACTGCAGGGCGATTATGTCGCTTGCGGCTGCCCGCCTATGAGCAACACCATACTCCCCGCCCAGGGGACGACAGTCGGCGACAACAAAGGGCCTCGAGCGAAAGCAGCCAGCGCCCCAGCAGAACCACCAGCGCCAGCACCGGCCAGTTCGCCGGCGACCCCTCTTGTCCCGTTGGTTGACCCCGAGGAACACCGGATCGGCATCTTCTTCGATGGCACCCAGAACAACAGGCACAACAGCGAGCTCAGGGAGCAATGTGAAGAGGCAAGCGAGGCGGCCTGCAAATCCATAGAGAAGCTGATAGGCACTGAATCCTCATACGACGGCGGCCCAACCAACATTGCCCGGCTGCATCAAGCCTATACCGGCCCAGCAATCTACATCGAGGGGATCGGCACTGCTGCCGGCAAGGCTGACACAAAGATCGACATGGCTTTCGGTACCGGTGCAACTGGCGTCATAGCCAGGTCAAAGGAAGGCCTGGCCAAGATCAGCACCATGATCGCCAGCCTACCCGCCGGCCCGGTAGCTGTGGATGTCTTCGGCTTTAGCCGGGGCGCTGCAGCTGCGCGACATTTCGTGAACATCCTTCTGGAATCGAACCTGGGGCGCCAGGTGCACGTCGCATTCGTTGGCCTCTTCGATACCGTAGCAGCCATAGGCCTGGACGCCAGCAATGACGAGAATGCGCCAGTTCGCCTCTACATTGCTCCCGGGGCCGCGGAGAAGGTTGTCCAGCTCGCCGCCAAGGACGAGTACCGGCTCAATTTTGCGCTTAACTCCGTACAGCCAGACCACACGGAACTCCCGCTATTCGGTACTCATAGCGACGTTGGCGGCGGGTATCTAGACCAAGTTGAGAAGACGCCAATCATGCGCCCCTATGATGCCATCCTGAAATTTGGTGATGACGCAGCCTATAAGAGATTCCAGGCTGCAGCCAACGCCAGGCTCCAGGAGGAAGCTATCCCTCTATACAAGGGATATGCGAAAGACAGCAGCCAAATAAAGCCGACCATCAGCTCTTTCTCCGTCGTATCCAAGAGCGACGCGCCAATGGTGGGCTATGTGGCCAACGCGATCATGACGCGCACGGTCAAACCTGAACTGCAGCTGCTCGCCGGCCACCTTATGCAGACTATCGCGCAGGAAAGCGGAGCGCCGCTCACCCCCCTGTCTGAGCCGGTTCCCGGGGCGCTGGCCTTCTTGTTCGACAAGTACCTGGGCCTGTGGCATGGAAGCGGTGACCTCAAACTGTCCAAGGAGCAAAACGAGATGCTGATGACGGAGTATGTTCACTGCTCCGATAACTGGACGCCGCTCGGCCCCCTCTACGTGAACGCCCCCGCCCCTAGTAGGGTTCGTCGCGTCTACCAGCAAACACCAGGGAAGTGACCTTATGAAGCGAATAGTCAGTGTCCTAGCCCTCCCCCTCGCACTTGCAGCTTGTGGCGATACCCAGGAGAAGAAACAGCCCCGTAAGCCGCCAGAGGAGCGGGTGATCAGTGAGCCAGCTCATGGATTTGGCGTCCTTTTTGGCAAGCCAAACCCCGATTACACACCGCCAGGGAGGCTAGTTGATAGCCCGGACTTTAAAGTGACTCTCCCAGAGGACCGCTGGGAAGAGGTCACTATCAGCAAAAAAGAGGGCAAGCCAAGCGCGGCGGCAGGTGTAGATAAGTGAGAGCTCGCTGGGCTGTCACTCTCCTGGCGACAGTAGGGGTCTTGGCCATAGCCACCCTGTTTTACACTAGGTCAGATCTACCGAAGGCGGAAAGGCCAGGTATCACCTCCTCCAGTCATGGAGTGGGTGTCCTGTTAGGTTCGCCACAGTACCAGGTGAAAGGTGAGCTGGTGGAGGGGGGCTTTCTGGATAAGCAGCTGGACGAGAAGGGCAGTACGGAATTGGACGAATACCAGTGACACTAGGCCGGCCAGCTGCAATGATGAACCAATCAATCAATCAATCAACACGGAGGGCAAGTGATGTCCTTTACTGCGATCACCCTTGAGGCCGCCCTGGCCATTGAGCCGGCCAAGCTATCTGGCGTCATAGACGGGGTACCGGTCAACCCGGCCAAGCCACCAGCCAGAGACATCAAGCACGACGAGCGTGAGCCCGAAGAAATGATTCTGTGGTGGCGCCAACCGTACCTGCAATGGAATAGCAATGGGCACTGGGATGTTAGATGCCTCGATGGCGGCGCATGGGATCGCCCCACGTTCATAGGTAACCATGAAGAGCTGGCCGGTGCCATAGAGCTGGCCAAGAAGCCTACCCGCGCCTATGCCATAGGGGAGCGGCAGGCCCTGGAGAGCGGCGAAGCCCTAATGAGATCGCTGGGGCTTGGGGTTGTACGCCGGAATCCCAGAAATTTCCGTCAGCCCAGCTCCAGTCCCGCCACGAGCGCATCCAGGTCGATGAA
>NZ_JAPCIT010000054.1:0-1221 GCF_027707385.1 Aeromonas sp. QDB54
GGGGATGTAAGCCGGAACCCCAGAAATTTCCGTCACCCTAGTTGGGTGGGCTCAACACTCGTGTCACCAGCTACCTTCTGGAGAATCGAGCTCGGCCATCCCTCCCTGGACGGGCATCGCTCGACGATGTTCAACGGCTCCCTCACGGGGCCGTCGTTTTGTGGGGGCTATTCCATCCACAAGTCGTCGAGGTTCTTGAAGTTCCAGAGCGTCGGGTCTTCGGGGCCAGTGATACTGTCCTTGCAACTCGTGGCCGCCAGGTCGATGGTCTGCATCGGGATCGGCTCTCTCGAGCGTAGCGAGAAGAACACGCGAACCTTGGGAGTCAGCAGTGATTCCATTCCCGGCTCAACGACAACGGCCAGACGCTGAGAGGACAGGCGAACCAAGGAGCCGACGGGGTAGATGCCCACGGCCTTGACGAAGGCGTGGAAGATGCGTTTGTCGAAATGGCCCTCCCACTTGGCCATCTGCCGCATCGCCGCGGACGGGTCCCACGGCTTTTTGTAGGCTCGCTCCGACGTCACGGCATCATAGACGTCGCAGATTGCGCCCATGCGGGCCAGGAGTGAAATGGCGTCACCGGCCAAGCGATCCGGGTAGCCGGTTCCGTCGATCTTCTCGTGATGGTGCAGGGCAATGTCCACCACCCCGGGCTCGGCCCCGCCTGCGCGCAGCATCTTTGCGCCCTCCACAGGGTGGCGCTTCATGATGGCGAACTCGGCATCGGTGAGCTTGCCTGGTTTGTTAAGCACTTCCAGCGGCATCGCGGCCTTGCCTAGGTCGTGCATCAGTCCGCCGATGCCAGCCAGGCGCGTTTGCTCCTCGTCTAGATCGAGATGCCGGGCCAGCGATAGCATCAGGGCGCAGACGGCAACCGAGTGCAGGTAGGTGTAATCGTCGTGCGTTTTGATGCGTGCGACGCTGATGAGGGCATGAGGTTGGCGCAGCACCGAGGCAGCGATTTCTCCGACCAGCGGCAACGTCGTGCTTGGGTCGACGGCCTTGCCAAGCCGGGCTTCCTGGAACATGTCCATGACTTGGGACTTGGCCGCAAGACAGAGTTTCCGTGCATAACACATTTCGCTCTCCATTGAGGTTGCGCCGTCACTTTTCTTGCTTAGTGGACTAGACGGCAGAGATTGCTCCTCCGACAATTCTCTGGGCTCTGGGCTCTGGGCTCTGGGCTCTGGGCTCTGGGCTCTGGGCTCTGGGCTCTGG
>NZ_JAPCIT010000054.1:1317-7314 GCF_027707385.1 Aeromonas sp. QDB54
TTCTCTGGGCTCTGGGCTCTGGGCTCTGGGCTCTGGGCTCTGGGCTCTGGGCTCTGGGCTCTCTGGGCTCTCTGGGCTCTCTGGGTCGACTTGGCTTTTGGCCAAGTCGACCCAGACCTCCCCGACGCCACATTCTCGAATGGCAGAGAGATCCTGAGGCTCGGTCAGCAGGAAGCTGCCGCGCCAGAATGGGTGTCGAAACCAAGAGCCGGCGAGCTTGTGGATGTACATGCCGAGACGAAGCTCGGATACGGGAATGCGTTTTACCAACTTATTTTCCTTTCTGAGTTGGGTGGTTAGGCGTGCGCCGAGGCTGGCACCCAGCGGTAGAGCGGAGGTAAGGTCACGCCAAGATTCTTGGATCAGCCGGAACCGCCGAAATTTCCGTCAGCCGATCAACATGGCTTTGTCTCGCGCTCGGTCGATGCGTTCCTGCATCGCCTGCATGACTTCTTCGTGGGTGTACGACTTGGCGTTGGGGTCGTCGGCCTCTCGGAGAGCTTCCTCGACCTCGCGGGTCATCCGCGCATATTCTTCCGGCCACAGCGCTTGCTCCATGCGCAGCGACGCCTGCCCAAGCAGGTGCAGCAGGCCGAACAGCCGCATGTCATTGGTGGCGACGACGTGCTCTCGAATCCGCTCCTGGATCACCTCGCAGGCCCGATGCGCCTCTGGCGTCGCCGTGCCCTCGTAGCCGGCTGGGAGTTCTGCTTCTTCAGCGATTCGCGCCCAAGCGATAGCCAGCGCCTCGATGGTGGACAGGTTCATTTGCTCATCCACTTGCGCAGCAGACGCTTTTTCAGGGAGGCGCGCTCTTGCGGATTGCGTCCCTTGTGGTTGGCAATGCGATCCGCCGTGGCGGCCTGGCGCTTGATGGGCCAGTAGGAGCGGCCATCCTTACCCATCGACCAGACGTTGCTGACCTGGTTTTCCAGTAGAGGCAGATGGGCGCATAGAGCTTCCGGCGACGCGCTGGCCAGCGCGGTGCGCTCGTGGGTTCGCCAGCGCTGATGCCAGAGTTTCTTGTCCTCGCGCTCGCTACGGCAGGTCGTGTGCCCAACGATGGGCGTTTTGCGGCGGCTGCGGCTCATGATGTGGTTGTCTCCAAGAACATTCAGGACAGGCTTTCTGGGTAGAGCGCCGTCAACCGGGACAGGGTTTCTTGCACTTGTTCCAGCGAGGTCATCAGATGATCAACCTGATCCTGAAGATCCACGGCGAGATCAAATAGCTCAGCCACTCGGCTGCGTGATCCCTCGTTGAACGCGGCCATTGCCAGTTGATGCAGCTTCAACAGGTCGGTGCGCAGTTGCGGAGGTGCGCCGTCTGCGCTGTCATTCAAATCGCCGCGCAGCACGTCCACGGCATCGACTGCACGCAGCAGTGCCGTGGTATCGAAATTCTCGGGAGTCAGTTCGTCCCATTCGTCGTCGGTGATGCGGGCTGCCATCAGGAGAGCTCCGATTAAGCGGTTGCGAGCGTTAGATGCCCGATCGGCTCGGCTGCTGGCCGTACCTTGATTTCGATGTCGTAGCCGAGGCGATTCAGACAATCCATCAGCTTGCGTTCGGATAGATTGGTGAAGTCGCCGCGCATCATGCCCGACACCTTCGGTTGCGGGATGCCCATGCGTTTGGCCGCCGCTTGTTGAGTCAGCCCAAGGGCGCGCATGGCCCTCCTGATCTCGACCACCAGGCCGGTCTTGATCTTGAGCTTTTCAGCGTCAGGCAGTCCAAGGTCGGCAAAGACGTTGCCCGAGCTGCGCTGAACCTCGACGCCTTCAATGATTCGTTTTTGCATTTCATAGCTCCTGTGCCAATACCTCGGCCACCTTCAGCCGAGCGCGGATGATGTCCATGTCGGCCTTTGGCGTGGCGATTCCGCTCTTGCTCTTCTTCTGGAAGCAGTGCAGGACGAACACCGCTTCCGCAAACTTGACCGTGTATACCGCTCGATAGGTGCCGCCGGCATCGTCTTCGACGACCTTCAGCACGCCGGCACCACCGAACCCCTTGAGCTCCTTTGCTGCGTCATCCTGATCGCCTATCTGCGCCAACGAGAGCGCGTAACCGAAACGGCGACGCACGTCGGACGGCAACGCCATCAAATCCTTGTGGCTGCTCGCGATCCATTCGAGCGGTTTTTCTTTGTTTGTCATGACGGAATTTTATACCTGTTCAGGTAATGATGTAAACGCGGCAACCTCAAGGAGGTGTCGTAAAACATTTGTTTTGCGACAGGCTGTCAGCCGCCGCTGTGCTACCTGTGCAACACCCCCTCAAAAATGTACGGAAAACTCTATCGCTATTCACTATTATGCGGAAACCTGTTTTTGATGGTTATCCGCCTATGTTGGTTGGCTACATGCGCGTGTCGTCGGACTCCGACCGCCAGAGCACGGACTTGCAGCGCGACGCGCTGCTCGCCGCCGGCGTCGATCCGCGTCACCTGTTTGAGGATCGTGCCTCTGGCGCGAAGGATGACCGTGCCGGCTTGGCGCGGGCGCTTGAGTTCGTTCGAGCCGGCGATGTGCTGGTGGTGTGGAAACTCGACCGGCTCGGTCGCTCGCTGTCGCACCTGCTCGCCATTGTGACTTCGCTCAAGGACAAGCGGGTGGCGTTCCGCTCGCTGACAGAGAACCTGGACACTACGACGCCCTCGGGCGAATTCCTGTTCCAGGTGTTCGGTGCGCTCGCGCAGTACGAGCGCGCCTTGATTCAGGAGCGCGTCGTCGCGGGCTTGGCCGCCGCACGCAAACGCGGCCGGATCGGCGGCCGGCCGCAGGCGATCACTGGTGAGAAGCTGGACGCCATCGTCGCCGCGCTCGATGGCGGCATGTCTAAGGCGGCGGTGTGCCGCAACTTCAATGTCAAGCGCACTACGTTGATCGAAACATTGACGCGAGCAGGTTGGCGTGGTGCGGGAAGGACGGTCGATGAGCAACAAGAATAAGCTACTCACCGTCTTTTCTGACGCAGAGCAGGAAGCCTTGTACGGCCTACCGGACTTCGACGATGCTCAGCGGCTGGAATACCTGGCGTTGACCGAATCTGAACTGGCGTTCGCCAGCAGCCGGCCTAGCCTGCAGGCCCAAGTCTATTGCGTCTTGCAGATCGGCTACTTCAAGGCCAAGCATGCTTTCTTCCGCTTCGATTGGCATGAGGTCGAGGACGATTGCGCCTTCGTGCTGAGTCGCTATTTCCACGGCGAAGCGTTCGAACGCAAGGCGATCACCAAGCATGAGCACTACAGCCAGAGGGGTCAGATCGCCGAACTGTTCGGCTACCGGTCGTGGGCGGCTAGCTTCCTGCCGCAACTGGCACAGCAGGCTGAACAGATCGTGCGGCGCGACGTAATGCCAGGATTCGTGGCCGCCGAACTGATCGTTTGGCTCAGCGAGCACAAAATCATCCGGCCCGGCCACACCACCTTACAAGAGCTGGTCAGTGAAGCCCTGTCCACCGAACGCAGGCGCTTGGGCGGCTTGCTGGCAGAAGTGTTGGACGAATCGGCCAAAGCTGCGCTGGGCCAGCTCCTGGTGCGTGACGACACCCTGTCTCAACTGGCAGCGCTCAAGCAGGACGCTAAAGATTTTGGCTGGCGTCAGATGGCAGGGGAGCGCGAGAAGCGCGCCACGCTGAAGTCCTTGCACGGGATCGCCAAGGCGCTGCTGCCCAAGCTCGGCATCTCGCAGCAGAACCTGCTGTACTACGCGAGCCTGGCGAACTTCTATACCGTCCATGACCTGCGCCACCTGAAGGCGGAGCAGACCCGGCTCTACCTGCTGTGCTATGCCTGGGTACGTTACCGGCAGCTCACCGACAACCTGGTCGACGCGATGGCCTTCCACATGAAAAAACTTGAGGACGAGAGCCGCACGGGTGCGAAACAGTCCTTTGTCGCCGAACAGCTGCGACGCCATCAGGAAACGCCGCAGGTTGGCCGCCTGCTGTCGCTGTACGTGGACGACAGCGTGGCCGATCCGACGCCGTTCGGCGAGGTGCGCCAACGCGCCTACAAAATCATGTCCAGGGAATTGCTGCAAAACACGGCGCAGCGCATGAGCGTCAAGCCACTGAACAAACTGGCGCTGCACTGGCAGGCGGTGGACGGCCTGGCCGAACGCATTCGACGCCATCTACGGCCGCTGTACGTCGCGCTCGACTTCGCCGGCACGGCCCCCGATAACCCATGGCTCGCGGCGCTGACTTGGGCCAAGAGCGTGTTCGCCAAGCAGCAGCGCCTATCACAACGGCCACTCGACGAATGTCCGGCGGCAACGCTGCCGAAACGCTTGCGTCCGTACCTGCTGATGTTCGATGCCGAAGGCACGCCGACAGGCCTGCATGCCGATCGTTACGAATTCTGGCTTTACCGTCAGGTCAGGAAACGCTTCCAGGCGGGCGAGCTCTACATTGACGATAGCTTGCAGCACCGGCATTTGTCCGACGAGTTGGTTTCGATGGACGAGAAAGCCGCCGTGCTCGCGCAGATGGACATCCCCTTCCTGCGGCAGCCGGTCAGTGCCCAGCTCGATGCACTGGCGACCGAGTTGCGTGCGCAATGGGTGGCGTTCAATCGCGAGCTGAAACAGGGCAAGCTGACGCACCTGGAATACGACAAGGACACGCAGAGACTGACCTGGCGCAAGCCCAAGGGGGAGAACCAGAAGGCGCGCGAGCAAGCTCTCTACGAGCAACTGCCATACTGCGATGTCGCCGACGTGTTTCGCTTCGTCAACGGCCAGTGCCAGTTCCTGTCGGCGCTGACACCATTGCAGCCACGCTATGCGAAGAAGGTAGCCGACGCCGACAGTCTGATGGCGGTGATCATTGCCCAAGCCATGAACCACGGCAACCAGGTTATGGCACGTACCAGCGACATCCCGTACCACGTCCTGGAGAGTACCTACCAGCAGTACCTGCGCCAGGCGACGCTACATGTGGCCAACGATTGCATCAGCAACGCCATCGCCGCACTGCCGATCTTCCCGCATTACTCGTTCGACCTCGATTCGTTGTACGGTGCCGTTGATGGGCAGAAATTCGGCGTCGAGCGACCAACTGTGAAGGCGCGCTACTCGCGCAAATATTTCGGCCGCGGCAAGGGCGTCGTCGCCTACACGCTGCTGTGCAATCACGTGCCGTTGAACGGCTACCTGATAGGCGCACACGAGTACGAGGCTCACCACGTGTTCGACATCTGGTACCGCAACACGTCGGACATCGTGCCGAGCGCGATCACCGGCGACATGCACAGCATCAACAAGGCCAACTTCGCCATCCTGCACTGGTTCGGACTTCGTTTCGAGCCGCGCTTCACCGACCTCGACGACCAGTTGCAGGAGCTGTATTGCGCCGATGATCTGGCATTGTACGAGAAATGCCTGATCCGGCCGGCTGGCCAGATCGACCGGCAACTCATCGTCGGTGAGAAGGCGAACATCGACCGAATCGTCGCCACACTGGGCCTGAAGGAAATGACGCAGGGCACGCTGATCCGCAAGCTGTGCACCTATACGGCGCCGAACCCGACGCGGCGCGCAATCTTCGAGTTCGACAAGCTCATCCGCAGTATCTACACACTGCGCTACCTGCGCGACCCGCAACTGGAGCGTAATGTTCACCGCTCGCAGAACCGCATTGAGTCCTATCACCAGCTACGCTCGACCATCGCCCAAGTCGGTGGGAAGAAGGAATTGACCGGCCGCACCGACATCGAAATCGAGATCAGCAACCAGTGCGCCAGGCTGATCGGCAACGCGATCATCTTCTACAACTCGGCGATCCTGTCCCTGCTGCTGACGAAGTACGAGGCAGCTGGCAATGCCAAGGCGCTGGCGTTGATCACGCAGATGTCGCCAGCGGCCTGGCGGCACATCCTGCTGAACGGGCATTACACCTTCCAGACTGACGGCAAGTTCATCGACCTGGATGCGCTCGTGGCGGGACTGGAGCTGGGCTGACGGAAATTTCTGGGATTCCGGCGTACAACCCC
>NZ_JAPCIT010000055.1:0-6414 GCF_027707385.1 Aeromonas sp. QDB54
GTAAGCAGAGTTTTTGAAATGTAAGGCCTTTGAATAAGACAAAAGGCTGCCTCATCGCTAACTTTGCAACAGTGCCGGATTGAATATAACCGACGTGACTGTTACATTTAGGTGGCTAAACCCGTCAAGCCCTCAGGAGTGAATCATGACCGTAGTCACGACCGCCGATACCTCCCAACTGTACGCACTTGCAGCCCGACATGGGCTCAAGCTCCATGGCCCGCTGACTGTCAATGAGCTTGGGCTCGACTATAGGATCGTGATCGCCACCGTCGACGATGGACGTCGGTGGGTGCTGCGCATCCCGCGCCGAGCCGAGGTAAGCGCGAAGGTCGAACCAGAGGCGCGGGTGCTGGCAATGCTCAAGAATCGCCTGCCGTTCGCGGTGCCGGACTGGCGCGTGGCCAACGCCGAGCTCGTTGCCTATCCCATGCTCGAAGACTCGACTGCGATGGTCATCCAGCCTGGTTCGTCCACGCCCGACTGGGTCGTGCCGCAGGACTCGGAGGTCTTCGCGGAGAGCTTCGCGACCGCGCTCGCCGCCCTGCATGCCGTCCCCATTTCCGCCGCCGTGGATGCGGGGATGCTCATCCGTACACCGACGCAGGCCCGTCAGAAGGTGGCCGACGACGTTGACCGCGTCCGACGCGAGTTCGTGGTGAACGACAAGCGCCTCCACCGGTGGCAGCGCTGGCTCGACGACGATTCGTCGTGGCCAGATTTCTCCGTGGTGGTGCATGGCGATCTCTACGTGGGCCATGTGCTCATCGACAACACGGAGCGCGTCAGCGGGATGATCGACTGGAGCGAGGCCCGCGTTGATGACCCTGCCATCGACATGGCCGCGCACCTTATGGTCTTTGGTGAAGAGGGGCTCGCGAAGCTCCTCCTCACGTATGAAGCGGCCGGTGGCCGGGTGTGGCCGCGGCTCGCCCACCACATCGCGGAGCGCCTTGCGTTCGGGGCGGTCACCTACGCACTCTTCGCCCTCGACTCGGGTAACGAAGAGTACCTCGCTGCGGCGAAGGCGCAGCTCGCCGCAGCGGAATGAGCGAACGTCGATATAGCCCGCTCGCGACGCTGTTCGCGGCGACCTTTCTCTTCCGGATCGGCAACGCGGTGGCGGCCCTCGCGCTTCCATGGTTCGTCCTGTCTCATACAAAGAGCGCGGCCTGGGCGGGCGCCACGGCCGCTAGCAGCGTCATCGCGACCATCATCGGCGCGTGGGTTGGTGGTGGCCTCGTCGATCGGTTCGGGCGCGCGCCCGTCGCATTGATCTCGGGTGTGGTGGGCGGCGTGGCCATGGCGAGCATCCCACTGCTCGATGCCGTTGGCGCCCTCTCGAACACTGGGCTGATCGCTTGCGTGGTGCTCGGTGCCGCGTTCGACGCACCCGGTATGGCCGCGCAGGACAGTGAGCTGCCCAAACTCGGCCACGTCGCCGGGCTCTCCGTTGAGCGCGTCTCGTCACTGAAAGCGGTGATCGGGAACGTCGCGATTCTAGGTGGCCCGGCCCTTGGGGGGGCCGCAATCGGCCTGCTTGGCGCTGCGCCAACGCTCGGGCTGACGGCGTTCTGCTCCGTCCTTGCAGGTCTGCTCGGCGCGTGGGTGCTTCCCGCGCGTGCCGCTCGGACGATGACCACGACGGCGACTCTCTCCATGCGCGCCGGCGTCGCTTTTCTCTGGAGCGAACCCCTGCTGCGCCCTCTCTTTGGTATAGTGATGATCTTCGTGGGCATCGTTGGCGCCAACGGCAGCGTCATCATGCCTGCGCTGTTTGTAGATGCAGGACGCCAAGTAGCAGAGCTCGGGCTGTTCTCCTCAATGATGGGGGCTGGTGGTCTCCTTGGCATTGCCATTCATGCGTCGGTCGGCGCCCGGATATCAGCGCAGAACTGGCTGGCGGTGGCATTTTGTGGCTCTGCGGTGGGCTCGCTTCTGCTTTCACAGTTGCCAGGCGTGCCGGTGCTGATGTTGTTGGGCGCGCTCGTGGGACTGCTGACCGGCTCAGTCTCTCCCATTCTCAACGCTGCCATCTACAACCGCACGCCGCCAGAACTTCTCGGCCGGGTACTCGGCACGGTCTCGGCGGTGATGCTGTCAGCCTCGCCCATGGTTATGCTTGCGGCCGGCGCGTTTGTCGACCTTGCTGGTCCGCTCCCTGGCCTCGTTGTATCGGCCGTGTTTGCGGGGCTCGTGGCTCTACTCTCGCTCCGTCTTCAATTTGCTACAATGGCGGCGGCAGCCACAGCCTCCGCCCCAACCCATACAGAAGGTGAACACTGATGCCCCGCCCCAAGCTCAAGTCCGATGACGAGGTACTCGAGGCCGCCACCGTAGTGCTGAAGCGTTGCGGTCCCATAGAGTTCACGCTCAGCGGAGTAGCAAAGGAGGTGGGGCTCTCCCGCGCAGCGTTAATCCAGCGCTTCACCAACCGCGATACGCTGCTGGTGAGGATGATGGAGCGCGGCGTCGAGCAGGTGCGGCATTACCTGAATGCGATACCGATAGGCGCAGGGCCGCAAGGGCTCTGGGAATTTTTGCAGGTGCTCGTTCGGAGCATGAACACTCGCAACGACTTCTCGGTGAACTATCTCATCTCCTGGTACGAGCTCCAGGTGCCGGAGCTACGCACGCTTGCGATCCAGCGGAACCGCGCGGTGGTGGAGGGGATCCGCAAGCGACTGCCCCCAGGTGCTCCTGCGGCAGCTGAGTTGCTCCTGCACTCGGTCATCGCTGGCGCGACGATGCAGTGGGCCGTCGATCCGGATGGTGAGCTAGCTGATCATGTGCTGGCTCAGATCGCTGCCATCCTGTGTTTAATGTTTCCCGAACACGACGATTTCCAACTCCTCCAGGCACATGCGTAAACGGAGGTGTGCAGAGTCCCTGCGGCAGGCGACGAACACGACCGTCGTCGATTAGTACCGGTACGGTCGGTGGTATCGAAGTCTTGATCACCACTCAGGTCTACGGCTTACAAATGGTGACCATCCCGATACTTGCGTCAGAGCACCGGGCCGATTCTTTGACAGTGAATCACTCCCGTAAGGTTGTGCCGGTGTGGGTGTCCCGGGTCGAGACGATACTCCGCCAATGCGCCCAGCAAACAACCTGGCCATCGCAGGTGGTGGGGAGCGGTGTGGCGGATGAGTTGGACAAGTTGGTGTAGCAGCACGAGCACGGCGAGATAACATCGCAGGAGTTCGACATGCTCAAGAGACAGCTGATTGCGAATCGCGATGCAGATTCATAACCCGATTGCGGGTTGGCTTCACTCCACCATCACCGAGCAGACTAGCACGGCGGGCTCTGTTGCAAAGATTGGCGGCAGTCAGAGGTAGGCTGTCGCTCTGCGCCGATCAGGCGGCTGCTGCGAAATGGTGGTTGAGCATGCCCATGGCCTCCGTCAGCGCCGAGGGCCCAATGCCAAAAGCTCTCTCCACAAGGCGCACCTCGCCCCTGATGCCGGGCTGCAGGCACCAGGGGCGAGCCTGTCCTTTGCGCAGGGCTCGCATGACTTCGAATCCCTTGATCGTGGCATAGGCCGTGGGGATCGATTTGAAACCGCGCACCGGCTTGATCAGTATCTTGAGCTTTCCGTGATCGGCCTCGATCACGTTATTGAGATACTTCACCTGCCGGTGGGCCGTCTCCCGGTCCAGCTTTCCTTCGCGCTTCAATTCGGTGATCGCTGCACCATAGCTCGGCGCTTTGTCGGTATTGAGCGTGGCAGGCTTTTCCCAGTGCTTCAGGCCTCGCAGGGCCTTGCCCAGGAACCGCTTCGCTGCCTTGGCGCTGCGGGTCGGCGACAGGTAGAAATCGATCGTGTCGCCCCGCTTGTCGACTGCCCGGTACAGGTAGGTCCACTTGCCCCGCACCTTGACGTAGGTTTCATCCAGGCGCCAGCTCGGATCAAAGCCACGCCGCCAGAACCAGCGCAGCCGCTTCTCCATCTCCGGGGCGTAGCACTGGACCCAGCGATAGATCGTCGTATGGTCGACCGAAATGCCGCGTTCCGCCAGCATTTCCTCAAGGTCGCGATAGCTGATCGGATAGCGACAATACCAGCGCACCGCCCACAGGATCACATCACCCTGGAAATGGCGCCACTTGAAATCCGTCATCGTTCCGTCCGTCCAATCTCCGCCAAGCATGCTCAAGCTTCACGATTTTTGCAACAGAGCCCACACGAGTATTGAGCATAGTCGAGATTGGTGCAGATCACTTCTGATATTGAACTGTCAGGAGCTGGCTGCACAACAGCCATTACGCCCAATCAACTGGTGCAGTCGTCTTCTGAAAATGACAATCCAGTTAGGGTATAGCTCAACCTGACATAGAAGCAAAAACTCAACCACCTTCTACCAACTCTCCGAACAGCTCCTTGACCTTTGTTTTCGCATCAGCAAGTGCAGTTCTGCCTTGTTCAGTGATGTCATAAACACGCCGTTCACGTCGCCCGGTGCGTTCGTGGCGTGAGGTCAGATAGCCTTTTTTTTCCAGGCCGTGCAGCATCGGGTACACGGTGCCAGCGCTCATCTCGTAGCCGTGTCGGCGTAGCTCTTCGATGATCCCCAGCCCAAAGACAGGTTCCTCGGCTGCATGGTGAAGGATGTGCAGGCGGATCAAACCGCCGTAGAGGTCTTTGTCAGTCATTTTTTGTGCCTCACAGAGCGACGCTCAACAGCCACCCAGCTGCACCGCTACCGAGGACAACCAGCCACGGCGGGAGCTTCCAGAACATAAGTGCGACAAGGGCAACTAATGCCAAGCCGAAGTCTTGCGGCTGAAAGATGGCGCTAGTCCATACAGGCTGATACAGCGCGGCCAGCAGCAAGCCGACTACAGCGGCATTGATCCCGGCCAGCGCAGCTTGGATGCCTGTATTGCGGCGCAAACGCTCCCAAAATGGCATTGATCCGACGACCAGCAAGAACGAGGGCGCGAAGATAGCCAGCAGACACACAATGCCGCCGATCCAGCCCGACGGGGCGGTGTTCATCGAGGCACCAAGAAACGCGGCGAACGTGAACAAAGGGCCGGGCACCGCTTGAGCTGCCCCGTACCCCGCGAGAAAGGATTCATTGTTGACCCAGCCGGAGGGCACCACTTCGGCTTGCAGTAATGGCAGCACAACGTGACCACCGCCGAACACCAGTGATCCGACACGATAGAAGGAATCCACCATTGCCATGGTTTGACTTGGCATCAGTTCGGCCAACACCGGCAGGCCAATCAGCAAGACAAAGAACAGCGAGAGCCAAAGCACGCCGGCCCGGTGACTGACCGTGATAGGTAGGGGGTCATGCTCAACAACTTTCGCTGGCTTGAACAATAACCGGCCTGCGATGCCTGCGATAGCAATCACGCCAACCTGTCCCCACGCGGACGGCACAAGTAAAACGACGCAGGTAGCAATTGCCATGATGGTGACTCGCAGCCCATCCGTGCATAGGTTACGCGCCATGCCCCATACTGCTTGAGCGACCACGGCCACAGCCACCACTTTTAAGCCATGCAACGCGCCCTGCGAGACGTAATCGCCATAGCTGGAGATGCCGAGCGCAAAAAGGATCAAGGCTATGGCAGACGGCAGCGTGAAGCCAGCCCAAGCAGCCAGCGCCCCGCTGTATCCAGCCCGAGACAGTCCTACCGCTATGCCGACCTGGCTGCTTGCAGGCCCTGGCAAGAACTGACAAAGCGCGACCAAGTCAGCATAGCTCCGTTCGGAGAGCCAGCGCCGCCGTGTGACAAATTCGGCGCGGAAGTAGCCCAAGTGCGCAATGGGGCCGCCAAAAGATGTCAATCCAAGCCGCAGAAAAATAAGAAAGACCGACCATGGTCTGCTGTCATCGGTAGGGTTATTCGTCATACTTTCGCCTTCATGATCTGCAACGAGTTGATCAATAATAAGCGAAATTCGATAACGAAATTCGATATAAATCTAGAAAAAAATACCTCTATGTGTACTACGCAGTTTTAGCTGTGGCTTTCACAGGAGCACGCTTACTTACGGCTTAGCGTGCTTTATTTTCCGTTTTCTGAGGCGATCCCTAGGAGCTCGGATCTCAGGACGAAGGTCTCCGCGAATGTCCGGTCGATCCGCGCGACGTCCCAGGCGGGCGTTCCCTTGGCGGACATCCACGCCGCAGCGTCGTGCATCAGCCGCACAACCTCGTCGATATCACCCGAGCAGGCGACCCGAACGTTCGGAGGCTCCTCGCTGTCCATTCGCTCCCCTGGCGCGGTATGAACCGCCGCCTCATAGTGCAGTTTGATCCTGACGAGCCCAGCATGTCTGCGCCCACCTTCGCGGAACCTGACCAGGGTCCGCTAGCGGGCGGCCGGAAGGTGAATGCTAGGCATGATCTAACCCTCGGTCTCTGGCGTCGCGACTGCGAAATTTCGCGA
>NZ_JAPCIT010000056.1:0-5562 GCF_027707385.1 Aeromonas sp. QDB54
CCTGGGCCAAGATCGTGGCTTTTGAGCCACGCCCATGTTGACCCAGGAGTTATCAGTGGAAATCAGAGTGTTGGCCCGTCAGGGCATGAGCATCCGGGCTATCGCCCAGCAATTGCGGGTGTCCCGTAACACGGTTCGCAAGTATCTGCGCAACCCGGGCCTGCCAATCTATCCCAACCGAGCAGCCCGACCAACCAAGCTCGATCCTTTTAAACCCTATCTGCAAGCGCGTATCCAGGCAGCGAAGCCACACTGGATCCCGGCGACGGTTCTGCTCAGGGAACTGCGAGAGCATGGTTACACTGGCGGGCTCTCCCAGCTCAAGGCCTGGTTATCGCCTCTGCGCCATGACGCCTCTGGCACCATCGTCCGTTTTGAAACGGCCCCCGGTAAACAGATGCAGGTCGATTTCACCATTATCCGCCGCGGCAATCGGCCTCTAAAGGCCTTTGTTGCTACCCTGGGATTTAGAGAGCAGCAAGCATATGGACAGCAGTGCCAATCAGCTAGGCCTGCTCTCCACCAATGTCCGTTCTGCCGCCGATCTACTGGGGCAGCGCTTGGAACAAGTGACACAACAAATTGAGCAAGCCGGTAGCCAAAATGCTGCACTTACTGATCAACTCAAGCAACAAGCCGAAATGCTGGCCAGATTGCAAGATGGCCTGCTGCAGGGAGCGGAGCGGTTCGAACAGGCTGCCAGTGAGGCTCGCCATGGCTTTGTTGAGATGAAGCAAACGCAGCAACAATTCCTGACAGGGGTGAGAACCGAATTCAATGCCTTAGGGAAGGTGCGAATAAGTCATATGGCACGAGAGCATTTACTGGTAACCCATTGATATTAAATGACTAAAATTTTCATTTTTTGTTCGTGGGATACTTGTTCGCACTTTCCCTAAGCCTGCCGACTCTGGGGTTGGTACAGCGCTGGTATCGTCGGCGCGGCAAAACGTTTGAGCTTGCCGTTGAGCTCGACACATTCAGCTTATGGGCCCAGAGACATCTGACTGCACCCCTGCGCGGGATCAAAGAGTTTTGCCAAGGGGCGAGTCTGGTAACCGGTGGGCAAGCCGGGGTCCGCTGGCCACAGATCCTGACTCATGTGGCATCTGGGGCGTTACACAGTGTACCGCTGCCTCATGAAAACTGGCTTTCACTGCATCATCCGACGGTTGCGGATGGTCACCAAGTGGTGTGTTTGGCGCAGGAGGCGAGTACCGGATTAGTCGATAACCTGACGGCAGGCAGTTCCAAGCGTTGGCGCTACCATGGCGAAGACCACCCTTATTCATCCTTACTGGCTCGGTTGCGAACGGTGTTGGCGGAAAAGGAGAGCGCGACTCGCAAGCAGACGAAGGCAAGCTGCCTCGCAGGACTGAACCGGTTGCGCAATGAGCAGACCCTCAGCAAGTCAGAGCAGATCCTGGTTGGGTGGCTACATCAATGCATCGCAAAGAACAAAAACAAGCCTTCGACGCTGCGCAGTTACCTTAGTCGCGGTGGTCAGCAATGGCTTGTTCGGTGCTTTGATCATGATCTCGGCTTATGGGATGGCGATCGTTTTCTGAGCTGTTATCGAGCATTGCTGGAAGAGTATGGGGGGACTTCAAATCTGGTCGTCGACCCGGCGCTCTCTGGTGCGGTTGAACGGACGGACCTGGAAAGATCCTCCTCCGCAGAGCCGGAAAGTTCCTCTTCCGAGGCGCCCGTTAGCCAAAAGAATGCTGTCAGCTACATGGCTGCACGCTTGACCAGCCTGCACAGCTATGCGGTGGCGAGTTACCACTTGGCCCCATTGCCGGAGGAGCTGGTCCCGCGCGAGCGCCAGAGGCCCCATGTGCGTGCCACCTATCTCAGTGAACCTCTCTTTCGACAGTTGCTGCGTGGAATGGAGCGGATGACGCACACCTCATCGAGTTACCGAGAGTGTCTGAGCGCGTTATACATCGTGGCTTATCGTGCTGGACTGCGCTTGAGCGAGATCCAAAAGCTCAGGTTAAAAGATATCGAACGCAGTCCAGAGTGCTGGCTATATATCCGCGATACCCGGCTTGATGATGGCAAGAGTGACAGTGCCACCCGCAAGATCCCCCTGGGGGTCTTGCTGACCCCGGAAGAGCGTACTCGATTGGATGCGTACTTGTCTGGGTTATGGCCGCGAAAGGCGAAAAACGCGAACGCGCTGGCGTTTCCCTCACAGAGCGGTTGGTTGATACCGATGTCGGATGAAGAGATCAGGGGGCCGTTAACCAGTATCCTTCGGCAGGTTGGTGGGAAATACTATACCTTCCATCATCTGCGGCATACGGCATTGAGCCGCCTGCAACTGCTGCTACATCACGAAGCTCTGGCACTGCACAGTTTGCCAAGGTGGGCACATTTCCTGCCTTGGTCGGCCGCACAGTGTACCTCTATCTACCAGACCATCACACACTCATCCACTCAGGGGGATTATTGGGCGCTGGCCCAGTTTGCTGGCCATCAGAGCCCGGAGACGACGTTGCACTCATATTTGCATTTTACCCACTGGGTCAATGCAGCGTGTCTGTTGCAGGCCAAGTACGACTGGTCTTTGTCACTGCGACACCACTTCACCGGGCTGTCTCGTGCAAAGCTCACACAGAACGACTGGTTGGAGGGGCCCTTGACATGGCAGCGCTGCCGGGAGGCCCTGCTCCAGTCGCTTTCGCCTTATCTTCAACAGGTCTCCTGGGTCCTGATGGAGTGTGCACCTTACCCTCCCTTGGTTAAACACAAGCTGGATTTTGATGCCGCTCTGGAGCTGATCGCACGGTTCGCACGACATGAAGATATCTGAGGTGTCCTGACAAGATCGGACAGTCCCGGATCAAGCAGCCTGAGCAGTTCTCCAATACCTCTTGTTAAACTCCGCCGGGCTGACATTGCCAAGTCGTGAATGCCGACGCTGGCGGTTGTAAAAAATCTCTATGTATTCCTGAATCGCTGCCTTGGCCTCCGCTCTCGTCTCGAATCTATGGTGGTGAACCAGTTCATTTTTAAGAGACCCCCAGAAGCTTTCTATCGGGGCATTGTCGAAGCAGTTCCCCTTGCGTGACATGGAGGTCTGCATGCCAAATTGTACCTGGAGAGCCCGGTAAGCCTTGGCACAGTACTGACTGCCCCGGTCTGTGTGATGAATAAGCCCAACGGGTGGCCTCTTCTGCTGCACAGCCCGAAACAGCGCCTGACTGACCAACCCGGTGGTCATTCGCTCTCCCATCGCATAACCCACTATCTCACAGGTAAACACATCCTTGAGACCAGCCAGATAAAGCCAGCCTTCGTCGGTGGCAATATAGGTGATATCACCGGTCCAGACTTCGTTGGGCTTCGTCGGCGCAAAGACCTGACCAAGGAGATTCTCCGCCACGGGCAGGGAATGAGCAGAATGGGTTGTCGCCTTGAATTTGCGCTTTTGTTTGCAAGGCAACCCCATTTCACGGCGCAATCGCCCAATCCGGTCCCGCCCAGCGTAAAATCCTTCGGCGGCCAACTCAGCTTGTAAACGCGATGCGCCATAGGTCTGGCGCGTCTTGCTGTGAGCAGCCCGAATGGCGACCTTGAGTCGTTCATCTTCTTGTTGGCGCTGTGACGGTGGACGCTGGCGCCAGTGGTAGAAGCCCGCACGAGAGACCTCCAGCACACGACAGATAACGGAAATGGGATAGATGTCCTGTTGGTTGGCTATCCACGCGTACTTGGCAGTGACTCCTGAGCAAAGTACGCGGCGGCCTTTTTTATGATGTCGCGCTCCATGTTGGCTTGTGCGAGAGCTTTGCGTAGCCGGGCCACTTCAGCCTCCAGCTCGGCGACAGAACGCGCTCCGGGAATGGCCGATGTATCCTTTCCTCCTTTGGCTGCGACCACCCAGTTGCTCAGTGTGCCTTTGGCAATACCCAACCTTCTGGCGGCTTCAGCTTGGCCAAGGCCTTGCTCCAACACCAGTCGAACCGCCTCTGCCCGAAACTCTGGTGAATAGTGTTCTCTCGATTTCATTCAATACCCCCGATTGTCTCATCGTAACAATCGGGACTGTCTGTGAAAATCAGGATACCTCAACTCAACGTCACATCATCTGAATTTGCTTCCTGGAGCCTTGCGCAGTCATAAGGAGCAAATCGAACTCCGTAAAGTGGTTAAACTGGCTCGCCAGGTCTATCGCGAGCAACGAGCGGCTTTCATCGAATGGATTGGCTATCTGCTAGTCCGAAGCAATACTCGCAACACTGGGATCCCCTTCACGGATCCACAGATGTTGCAAGCCTTCCTGAGTGTGACGGTATTACTGCTGCCAGCGACACGGATTGCGATCGAGGTACGATGTGGCGCCAAACGGAGTGAAAAAGCCCCATGGCGGGAGGTCATCTCACGCTATCGCGTGAAGAGTGAATTCATTGAAAAAAGTGGGGCTAACCGGGCACTACTGCGAATAATTCATCCTGACGAGGCGGGTATCTGTCAGCGTTCTACTGAGCGGCAGCAAAATGCTGACACGGTAAAACCAATGGCGCGCTACAGCACTCCGTTGCTACGGACAGTCGCCTATGTCGTGGCGCTGAAAGTAATGAGCATCCAAG
The DNA here is from genome assembly GCF_027707385.1 of Aeromonas sp. QDB54. Taxonomy (NCBI): domain Bacteria; kingdom Pseudomonadati; phylum Pseudomonadota; class Gammaproteobacteria; order Aeromonadales; family Aeromonadaceae; genus Aeromonas; species Aeromonas sp. QDB54. The sequence goes on from NZ_JAPCIT010000056.1 coordinate 4,599, forward strand.
AGCTGGTATCGCTAGGTAACAAGAAGAAAGCCGACTTTGCACGTCAAACCGCGCGTGAGCTTACAGATTGAACGTGCAACATGCTGAAATAGAATAAAATCTATTTGCTTCGCCATTTTGCCAGCTGCCTGACCACTGCGCGCTGCGCATCTGATGTGGATAGGCCCTGAAGGGGCAGGAATTGCTCTGCTTGCCGGCGCTGCTGTTGAGGGCTGAACCAGCTTTTCCCATCCTTATCCATGTTCCAAGGGCTCGAAACGGCGCATTGGAGTATTGGCAAAAAGTCATCCGTCGTTGCGTCGTGTGATAGCTGGCCACGCAACTGAGCGCGCCAGCGTTTGTGCCAAATCCGCTTGTCTTCAGCTTCAGACGTCGCTGTTGTGTAGCCAAACATGGGGGGCTTTCGTCGACTTCGGCTCATTTCTTGCCCTCATAATGCGTTTCGTTTGAGGTAGCTCGTGGCTCTTCACTTTTGCACTGCCAAGTGTGTTCGACGAAAGCGGGTTGAGGACTTGACGCTTTGTCTGCGTCCTAGCTCTCAGTTGGTAAAGATAGCTATCGTTAATCAACGAACTCATACAGATCTTCAATCTTTACATTGAGATAACGGCATAATGTTTCAATAGCATCAAGTTCTATTCTAGTCGCAGTTTCGTTGTACATGCGCGTAATCGTGCCTCTATTGAGTCCTGTCTCTCTGGCAACATCGGCAATTTTTAGCCGTTTCTCACCCATGATCTTGGATAAATGACACTTAATCATGCTCTCTCCGTAACCAAAATAATCTCCTGAAGATTAAAATGGCTTGCAATTGTGTTTTCTTGTGTCTAGATTGTTCTGCAGGAGATCAATTTAATCTCCAAGTTAGATAAATCAGCGTTTGGAGAATGATTATGGCATACACCTACCTGACAACAGAAGAGCTCTCTGCTCGCATCAAGTTCGATCCACGTACTATCCGCAA
>NZ_JAPCIT010000057.1:0-5281 GCF_027707385.1 Aeromonas sp. QDB54
CATGATGAACCCTGTTCCATGGCTCCAGATGACAAACATGATCTCATATCAGGGACTTGTTCGCACCTTCCCTAGATGGGTACCCTTGCCGGCCAATTGCAGCACGGCAACAACGGTAAACAATGCATCAGCCATCGCAGTCAGATGTTATAATTAATTTTTAAAAACTTAACGCTTAATTATAAAAACTAACATGCAGCGAAATAGCATCGCGCAGATTATCGCAGGATGGCTGGCATAATAAGTTAGCCCCATCCCCATTACAACCAAGCCGGCCCTGGCACATATTACAGCTCCGTCAGCGGATATTTCCCGCCACGCCCAAATATGGCTTCACTATCGCCGTCATTCGCCGCATATCGCCACCAACTGGCCCATCCTCTGCCCCTGTTGCCGCTGTCGCAGGCTCATGAGGAGAGCAGCCGGTAGTTGTGCAGTTTCAGCCCGCCGAAGATGAAGGCGGCCGAAAAGAGCTGAAGCCCCAGCAATAACCCACTGATATTGTCAGCTATTTCCACTGACACCACCCGATGGGTGAGATAGACCCCGAGCCCCAGCACGCCCGCCAGCAGGCAGTTGACCAGGGTGGTGGAGAGAAAGGCGATGAGCCAAGCCGCCTGCACGCTCAATGCCGCCAGCACGGCGCTCATGGCGATGCGCGCGGCGATAAAACAGCCGAAGAAGGCAAACCCCAGCAGAAATATCAATTCGTCGTGCCATAGAAAACACCCAATCCCTAACAACATCACCAGCAAATAAGCGGAGACATAAAAGATCCCGAACGAAAGATTTAATTCATTTTTCATGATGGACACCTGCCAGCTGAAAAAAGGATGAGCGGATCCAGGCCCTGTATACAGAGCCTGGATCCACTTTATTAACGACGATTACCCTTTGGCGGCGCTGCGCAATTTCGCCTTGAGCGCGCTGTATTCAGTCTGGACGTACACTTCCGCCCCCGGCTGATCCTCGATACGCTCAATTTTCACTGCGCAGTACTTGTACTCCGGCGTGTAGGAGACGGGGTCCACGTGCTCGATGGTGAGCTCGTTACAGGCCCCGATCCACCACTGGTAGGTCATGTAGACCACCCCGGCGTTGACCCGCTCGTTGTAGTTGGCCCGAGTGATCACCTTGCCACGACGCGACGAGATCCAGACCAGCGCCTGATCCTTCACCCCGAGCTTCTTGGCATCGCTCGGGTGGATCTGCACATAGCCAGGTTCATCGGCCAGGGTCTGCAACGCCGAGCAGTTGCCGGTCATGGAGCGGCAGGAGTAGTGGCCGACTTCACGCACGGTGGAGAGCACCAGCGGGTACTCGGCACAGGGCTGCTCCAGCGGCGGCCGCCACTCGGAGGCGATCAGCTGGCCCTTGCCGCTCGGGGTGGTGAACACGTTCCCCTCGAACAGGGTGCTGGTGCCCGGGTGATCCTCGGTCGGACAGGGCCACTGCACGCTCTTGAGATCGGCCATCTTGTCGTAGCTGACCCCGGCGTAGAGCGGGCAGAGTCCGCGCAGCTCGTCCCAGATCTGCTCGGTGTCGCGATACTCCATGGGATACCCCATGGCGGTCGCCATCAGCGAGAAGATGGCCCAGTCCGGCTTCACGTTGTCCGGCGGCGTCACTGCCTTGTAGAAGCGCTGGAAGCCGCGATCCGCCGAGCTGTAGACCCCCTCGTGCTCGCCCCAACTGGTGGCGGGCAAAATGACGTCCGCCATCTCGGCGGTCTGGGTCATGAAGATATCCTGCACGATCACCAGCTCCATCCCCGCTAGGGTACGGCGGAACTGACCGAGATCGGCCTCGGTCTGGGCCGGATCTTCCCCGAAGATGTAGAAGGCCTTGCACTTGCCCTCCTCCACCTTGTGACCCAGCTCGGTCAGCCGATAGCCGGGTTTCTGGGAAAGCGACTCCACGCCCCACGCCTTGGCAAACTTGGCGCTGATGGCGGGATCGGCCACCGACTGATAACCCGGGAACTGGTGCGGCAGCATCCCCATGTCGCAGGTGCCCTGCACGTTGTTCTGACCGCGCACCGGCCCGCAGCCGGTGCCACGGCGACCAAAGTTGCCGGTCAGCAGCGCAATCCCCGCGAGCCCCTTGACCACGTCCACCGCCTGACCGTACTGGGTCACCCCCATGCCCCACAGGATCATGGAAGCAGGCGATGCGGCATAGGTGCGAATGGCGGCGCGGATATCGGCGGCCTTGAGGCCGGTGATCCCTTCCACGTATTCCGGGGTGTACTTGGCGACCGTGGCCTTGAAGGTGTCGAACCCTTCGGTGTAGTTGGCGACGAACGCCTTGTTGTAGAGCCCTTCATTGATCAAGACGTTGGCGAAGGCGTTGACCAGCGCCATGTTGGAACCGTTTTTGAGCGGCAGCCACTGATCGGCGATGCGGGCGGTCTCCACCATGCGGGGATCACACACAATCACCTTGGCCCCGTTTGCCTTCGCCTTGAGGATATGGCGGGCGACGATGGGGTGAGAGTCAGCAGCGTTGTAACCAAACACCAGCAGGCACTTGGTCTCTTGAATTTCGGGAATGGCGTTGCTCATGGCGCCGTTGCCTACTGTTGTCTCCAGACCGGAGACTGAGGGTGCGTGTCACACCCTCGCGCAGTGATCGACGTTGTTCGTCCCCAGCACAGCGCGGGCAAATTTCTGCATCACATAGTTGGCTTCATTGCCGGGGCCACGGGCAGAGCCGGTGGTCATGATGGCGTCCGGGCCATATTTTGCCTTGATGGCCGAGAGACGGCTGCTGGCGAACTCGATGGCTTCGTCCCAGGAGACGGCTTCGAGCTTGCCACCGCGCTCGCGGCGGATCATCGGGCTCTTGAGGCGGGGGGTCAGCAGGTTGGTGTCGTTCAAGAAATCCCAACCGTAATAGCCCTTGAGGCAGAGCTGCCCCTCGTTGGTCCGGCCGTTGGCGCCTTCGGCCCCCACCACCTTGTCGTTTTCAACCAGCAGGTTGATTTTGCAACCGGTGCCGCAATAGGGGCACACGGTAATGACTTTTTTCATGACTCACACTCTTGTTTGTTAACGAAAAACGGCTCGGCAAGCCCGTTCACACCCGCGCCGGCATCGCCAGCAGGGCCTCGGCACTGGCCAGCTGCTTCTGCCGGTTCAGGGTGTCAAGGTGGGCCGGCGTGACCAGCCGCAGCGCCTGGGTCGGACACACCTCGACACAGGCCGGGCCCGCCTCGCGGTGCTGGCAGAGATCGCACTTGAGCGCCTGCGCCTTGGTCTGCGGCCGCTTGAAGAGCGAATCGGCCGTGGGGGCCACCTCTTTCACCACCACCGCCATGGCACCGTAAGGACAGGCCACCACGCAAGACTTGCAGCCGATGCAGCGCGCCTGCAGCACCTTGACGCAGCCATCCTCGGTGACGATGGCGTTGTTGGGGCAGGCCATGGCGCACGGCTTGTCTTCACACTGGCGGCAGAGCACCGGCGTGGTCACCTTGCTGCCCACGATCACCTTCAGGCGCGGCTGAAAATGGCTGTCCTTGGAGACCAGATGTCCATCCTCGATGGCAAGATGCAGGCCGCCCTCCCGCTTAAGGGTCCCGCTGCAGGACCCTGACTGGTGTGAAACGGCGCAGGCCACCTCACAGGTACGACACCCAATACAGAGACTGGGATCTGCAATCACGAAGCTGTTCATAGAGAGGGATCCTAAATGGTTCGTTACACCCGACCGCCCTCACCCACCAGGCAGGCGACAATGCGGTCTGCCCCCACAAAGCATTTATCAGACCAACACCGGCAGATGGCACGTCATAAAATCACAAGCATATGAAAATAAAGAGATAATCTGGATGATAAAGGCGGTATTAGTCGCAACTGACGAGGGTGACGAAGGGGCCGGCCTTCTGATCGACATGACAAAAGTGACGAGGTCGACACTGGCTGGCAGCCCCTGCTCCAACCACTTTACGGAACAGACCAGAGGGATTTAGAGCAAGGATCGGACACCATAAACCACGCAAGCAAAGGGACGAAATCCGGGGAGGCAAGCAAAGAGCCAAAAGTAGGATGGGCAGCATACAGAGGCAGCTAGGGAGAACGGCAAGTTGTTTGGTTTTGCTATCGGGCTGGTAAGTCATCATCAAGCCAAACCGAAAAAAATAGGCCACTTATTGACTGATTTGTTGAGCCAGAGCGGGTTTTAGGCCCCTGCCCCTTCAGTTTTCTATCCCTCTGATTAATATGTGCCAGTTGGCAACCAGCTCTATTAAGCAATAAAAATTGTAGGCTTGGCTATCTAACTATTTAGTTTTATTAAGCCTGGTTTTATCTTCACCACACTTGCGAGGATACGAAGTTGGGTAAAAAGAAACATAAAAAAGTAAAGTATGACTTAGTTAAAACTCTAAGATATCAGGCGTTCCCTCCCGAGTATGAAGATTTAACTAGACGGCTCTATAGTAAAGCGTGTCAAGGTTCGAGTCATCTATGGGAAAAAATACCAAATATAGATACACTAAGAAATGATGAGGAACTTAGAAAACAATTCTACAGTTCTGCCAATCAGGGGATGATGTCAGCTCAAGATGATATTATCGACATTGTTCTGAGCGGAGAAAAAATCGACGCGCCCAAAGAGCTAATAATCAGGGGCATAGCGGATGCAATAGCGTGGCAATTATTGGGAAATCAACTTGCTTATGCGAGGAGGTTTTTCAAGGCCATACCTCAGCCAGATCTATACAACAGTAATTTTAAGTCAGTGGTATTTGCGGCTAAAGAATCATTAAAAGAAAAACCAGATACCGTATCATTAATATCTGACTTGACCTCATTTATCCAAATTGGAGATTTACTCGAGTGCGCTCCAAACAAAGGGTTAAAAATAGTAGAAGTTAAAGAGGGGGAAATGAACGCCAAAATTGGTAATTTTATGGACTTCTATATGCATTCTCAATGTGATCAAGCCCTACACTATTTTGCCCAACAAGAGGGCGAGCAAGCGATTAAACAACTTCAGCGCATGTTTCGCCAGATGAATAGAATGTTATATGTTACATCAGTCCTCAGCACTGGAAATGGTATCGACCCAGATACAAATGAACAAGTGAAAATTCCGGAGCCGTTCTTTCCTATTGAAACTTGGGATAACCAACTTACTCATACCTTAAATAAAGCACATGACAAAGGATGGGCTATAGATGTCATTGATAACTGCTTATTTTTAGGGAAGGTGCGAACAAGTCCCTGATATGAGATCATGTTTGTCATCTGGAGCCATGGAACAGGGTTCATCATGA
>NZ_JAPCIT010000058.1:0-5090 GCF_027707385.1 Aeromonas sp. QDB54
GCCCGGTTGGCATGGTCTGCCCATGCTGCTCGGGTCTTCTCAAGCCACGCCTTGGGCTTCAAACTCTCGGTTTTCTGCGCCCCCCCCTGCCCCGGATTTTTCGGGTTGTACCTGCTGAACCACTGATCTTTCTTGCGCTCGACGCCATCGTTTTTGCGCTCGGACATCATCAGGTGGCAATGCGGGTTCTCACCCCCCCCCTTATGAATCGCCAGCGTATACGGCAGGCGCTCGACCTCGGTCAGGTACTTGGCGAAGTCGTCCACGAGCACCCGCTGCTGATCGAGCGTCAGCTCGATTGGCAGGGCAAATTCAACCTCTTTGAATAGGCGGCCATTGGCCCGTTCGTACAGGTCGGCGGCATCCCAGTAGTTGCCGACCTCTGCGGCTCCTGCCGCCCATGATGGCATGTTGCCAGACTGGGTGTGCAGCACCTCGTCTTTGTCGCGGGCATACTTGCCCTCGCGCTGAATGTAGTCGGCCTTGGCCTTAGCCGACTGGCCGCCGCCACGGCTGCCAGTCTTGGCCGCGAGATGAAATATCGCCATGTGTAAGCTCCACGCTAGTGGCCCTCGGAGAGCGCACCGCCCCGAAGGGGGGCCGGAGGCAGTTTCTCGCAGAGAAACCGGTAAGTGCGCCCTCCTCATGTTCCATGAGTCGGGTTTGCGGCATCAGTAACCTGATGATACTCTACAACGGGCACATAACAACAGGGCTGTCAACATGGGAAAGTTAGAGGATAAACTCGCCAAGCTCGAAGAACAGAGGGCGCGGATCAATGCCGAGATCCAGCGAGTGAGGGCAAGGGAACAGCAGCAGGAACGGCGGGATGATACTCGGCGCAAGATCATAGTTGGGGCAATGCTCACGGGCATGATAGAGGCGGGAAAGCTGGGGCAGTTCAATGAGGTCTGGCTACGGGCTGAGCTGGACAAGCAGCTTGACCGTGATCCAGACCGAGCCCTGTTTGGTCTGCCACCACTGGCAAAGGCTAAGCCAGAGCAGGTGGTGCAGGAAGAGGCCCCTGCGGGGCTACACACCGCCCCCACTGCTGCGCAGTAGGGGAAAGGCCGCTGTCGCGGCAAAACAGCTCTACGGGCCTCCTGTGGCGTCTCAGACAGGCACCAGCGGGCGAAGCCCGCCTTTCCCCCTACTGCGCAGCAGTGGGGGGGTGTGTAGCTTAGCGCAGCGATAAAGGGCCTCCGGCCTCTGGCCGGGCATTGGTCTGTAGGTCTGTAATCTGTAGAGGGTCGGAGCCCCTAAAGGGCTCAGATCCTATGGAAGATCTTGGAAGATCTTGGATCAACTTTTTGCGCAAATGCTACAGGCCAGTGGTGGCGTGGCTTACAGCGTTGTTTTTACTCCCCTGAGCGTGACGGTTACTACAGGGGTGCGTGACAGTTACGCCGGGGGTGCGTGACAGTTACGCCGGGGGCGTGACAGTTAGCACAGGGGTCAGCCTGCCGCCTTGGGCCGTGCGATGTTGTACTTGCTAGGGGCATATTCGGTGACCGTCCAGCCCAATGAGACAATCTCTGGCAGCGAATCCCGTACCCTTTTGCGCCTTTGGCGCATGGTTGCCCCGCTGGCTTCCTCGGGCCAAACGTAGCTGGACAAGGTATCCACAGTGGCCTTGCCGCTCTTGCCGGGGTCGATCCAGCCACACAGCCGCTGGTGCAGCAGGCGGGCGGTTTCGCTGTCCAGCGCCCGCACCTCGTCCATGCTGATGCGCACATGCTGGCCGCCACCCATGACGGCCTGCGCGATCAAGGGGTTCAGGGCCACATACAGGCGCCCGTCTGCCTCGTCGCTGGCGTAGTCGGCAAGCAGCCGGAACCCCTGCCGCTTGCGGCCATTCTGGGCGATGATGGAGACCGTCCACAGGCGCTCAATGCACTCCCGGATTGCCTTGAACTGGCTGCCGCCATCCTCTGCATACCCGATTTCACGGGCCAGCGCTCGATAGCTTCCCTTGACCACCATGGCGTCAGCTTCGACGGCCTCCCACTTGGGTTCCAGGAACAGCCGGAGCTGTTGCCCGCCTTCGGTCTTGGGTTCCGGGCCAAGCACCAGACCGCTCGGCCCGGCCATGGCCACCAGCCCTTGCAGGATGCGCAGATCATCAGCGCCCAGCGGCTCCGGCCCCTTGAACTCGATCCGCTTGCCGTCGCCGTAGTCATACGTCACGTCCAGCTTGCTGCGCTTGCGCTCGCCCCGCTTGAGGGCACGGAACAGGCCGGGGGCCAGACAGTGCGCCGGGTCGTGCCGGACGTGGGTAAGCTCGTGTTTATGCGGCATCACGCACCCCCCCTTTCTTGGGCTTGGCCCGCTTTTCCAGTGGTACGGGCTTGAGTACGCCGCCCTCGTGCCGCCTTAGCCACCGCTCTTGAAACGGGCTGCCGTAGTTGGCCTTGCTCACGCCAAAGCGCACGAAATAGGCCCTCTGGTTGTCGTCCACGCCCCACGTTTCGGCCTCGGCTGCGGTCATACCGGAGAGGTATGCCTGCCACCGGATGTTATCGACCAGCACCGACGATCCACGGCTGGCCTGCTGCTGGTCGCCTGCGCCCGCCATGGCCGCGCTTTTGTTGGCATGGTGCAGGAAGATGATCGAGCACCCTGTCTCGGCGGCGATGGCCTCCATGCGGCCGATGACTTGGGCCATAGGCCCGGAGGCGTTCTCCTCCTCGATGTGGAAGCGCCTGAGCGTGTCCAGCACCATCAGGCGTCTGCCCTCGGCGGCTTTCATCATGCCGTCGAACCACTCCGGGGTCATGATGTTGGGGCCGTTTCCGATCAGCGGTTTGATCCACAAGTCGGTTGCCACGGCCTGCCGTTCGGCTGCGGAGAGGTGCGCCCCGAGTGCGTGCAGGCGGTGATGGATGGCAACTGGTGGGTCTTCTGCGGGCAGGTAGATCACTCGGCCTGTCGGCAGCTCGCCCACGCCCAGCAGATCGGGGCCGCCAGCGATCTGCATCGCCAGTTGCAGGGCCAGCATGGACTTGCCAGCCCCACCGGGGGATACCAGCGCCCCCACGGTGCCGGCCACCATGTTGGGCAGTACATAGTCAATCGGCGGCGGTAGCTCTGTGAAGCTCGCCAGAATGTCGATAGGCTTATGGGTAGCCATTGATTTGCCTCCTTTGCAGGCGGTTGATGGTCAGGCGCTGGCGGGGCCGCTATCCCCGTCCTGCGCCGCCCTGAGTTCCTCTAGGTACAGTCGCAGCGCCTCGGCCTCATCGTCTGTGGCCCATATCTTACGCGCCTTGCGCCCCAGTTCACGCTGGGTCTCGGCAAACCGAGCCTGCCTGATCGCGTTATCGCTGGCCAACAGGTTGCCAGTCAATTTATCCCGCTTGTCCTTCATACCAGACCCCATTAGAGCTAACGCAAAATACATGATTAGAGCTAACACCATAACATGGGTTAGCTCTAACTAAAAGTCACATATCCAGCGTGGGGTATTCCCGCTTGGTTTTTTGCGTCTGCTCAAGCTCGGCGCGGATCTTCTGCACCTCCGGTAGCGCCATCACTTTTTTGATGGTGCGCTCGATGTAGTCGGCCTCATGGCCTGCCTTGCGATCCATGAGGCCGGGGCTGGCCTCGGCCATGGCCTTGGCGATCTCGTCGGGATCTATGCCCTTCATGGCCAACTTCATGGCGGCGATGTAATCGCACTTGCTCAGGTCGTCCCCGAACCGCTTCACCAGCCCCGCCATTTCGCTGCGGTACTCGTCCAAGGCAGTCCTGCGGTAACGGCGCGGCTGGGCTGTCTCTATGCCCTCCAGCCTGCGGGCCTGCTCCTGCTGGCGCTCCTTTCTCTCAAGCTCCTGCCCGGCCTCCTGCACCATCTGGGGGCCTGTGGTGGCGGCTTGGCCGCTGGACGCTCGGCACAGCACCCACGGCTGATACCCCGTCTTGGTTGTGTGCTTGGGCTTCTGGTTGGTAAAGCCCGCCAGACGGCCATAGTGGTGGCTGTCAGCGCTTGCGGGGTCGGCGTCATACTCTCGGGCCAGCCTGCGGGCAATCGCGCCCCTGTGCTCTGCTGGCGCGTTTGCCGCTACCTTCACCCACGCCTGATAGTTCTTCGGGCTGGTCTCGATAACGGCGGCAGGCTCCCGCCCTTCCTCCTTCATCGCGTCCAGGTCAAAGCTGCTCAAGTCGTCTACCAGGACAAGCCCGTGCCTGGCTGATTCGGCTGGCCGGATATAGATATCGTTGCCCTGAGCGTTCATCCGCTTGAGCCATGCGGCGTTCTCGACCACCTCTTGCAGCGTCCATTCCCGATTCATCATCTTGCCTGTGGCGGAGTCCCTGATGCCAATATCGTACAGGTCGCAGCCCATAGCCTTGAGCTGGCGGGCGATGGCCTGAGAGGTGCGATCCCCCTTCACTTGAGCCTGAGTAGTAGCCACACTGCCCCCTCCTTTGTCGTCTTGAGTTCCGGGGCCAGCCAGAGCCACAATCCGATCAGCAGCACTAGCATAAACAGCAGAAAACCCATCGAGGTGACTACGAAAATCCTCCATCCCAACTGACTCGCTGCGCCCTCGGCCTTCTCGGCTGCCTTGTCCAGTGCCTCGGCTGCGGCCTTCATGTCCTTGGCTGTGCCTTTCCACGCCTTCGCGGCTTTGCCCTGCTGGATCTTCCACTCTCCAGCCTGCGTTATGCTTGCATTTTGAGTCTCTTCTATCGCCGTCACGGCCTTGTCTGCGAGAGTCGCCAAGCTCTGCGCCAGCGGCTCGATCTGCCCCGCCAGCTCGTCGATCCCTCTGGCCTGCCTCACTTTGTCTATCGCGCTCATGGTCGATGCTCTCTCTGTATGCCTGTAGGTCGATGATCTCGGTGTTGGCCGTCTCGATGGACAGGGCCGTATCCGCCCGCCCGGTGCGGATGCCCCGCCCTTCCATCTCCACCACGTTGGGGCCAAGGTGGATGGTCGGCAGGCGCTCGATCCCCTGCGCCTCTAGCGTCCGGTGGTCGATGCGGGCTTCGTGGCCTGCCATCTCCAGCGCCCGGTTGGCATGGTCTGCCCATGCTGCTCGGGTCTTCTCAAGCCACGCCTTGGGCTTCAAACTCTCGGTTTTCTG
>NZ_JAPCIT010000059.1:0-3854 GCF_027707385.1 Aeromonas sp. QDB54
GACGGGAAGTTTCGGCCCTTACGGATGCCCGGAAAACCTTAGCGTACGATTTTTTCCGAATTCTGCGGGCTCCCCTATCTCATCTGCGCAAGGCAGAACGTGAAGACGGCCGCCCTGGACCTCGCCCGCGAGCGCCAGGCGCACGAGGCCGGCGCGCGGACCCGCGCCACGGCCCACGAGCGGACGCCGCAGCAGGAGCGCCAGAAGGCCGCCAGAGAGGCCGAGCGCGGCCGTGAGGCTTGGACGCTAGGGCAGGGCATGAAAAAGCCCGTAGCGGGCTGCTACGGGCGTCTGACGCGGTGGAAAGGGGGAGGGGATGTTGTCTACATGGCTCTGCTGTAGTGAGTGGGTTGCGCTCCGGCAGCGGTCCTGATCAATCGTCACCCTTTCTCGGTCCTTCAACGTTCCTGACAACGAGCCTCCTTTTCGCCAATCCATCGACAATCACCGCGAGTCCCTGCTCGAACGCTGCGTCCGGACCGGCTTCGTCGAAGGCGTCTATCGCGGCCCGCAACAGCGGCGAGAGCGGAGCCTGTTCAACGGTGCCGCCGCGCTCGCCGGCATCGCTGTCGCCGGCCTGCTCCTCAAGCACGGCCCCAACAGTGAAGTAGCTGATTGTCATCAGCGCATTGACGGCGTCCCCGGCCGAAAAACCCGCCTCGCAGAGGAAGCGAAGCTGCGCGTCGGCCGTTTCCATCTGCGGTGCGCCCGGTCGCGTGCCGGCATGGATGCGCGCGCCATCGCGGTAGGCGAGCAGCGCCTGCCTGAAGCTGCGGGCATTCCCGATCAGAAATGAGCGCCAGTCGTCGTCGGCTCTCGGCACCGAATGCGTATGATTCTCCGCCAGCATGGCTTCGGCCAGTGCGTCGAGCAGCGCCCGCTTGTTCCTGAAGTGCCAGTAAAGCGCCGGCTGCTGAACCCCCAACCGTTCCGCCAGTTTGCGTGTCGTCAGACCGTCTACGCCGACCTCGTTCAACAGGTCCAGGGCGGCACGGATCACTGTATTCGGCTGCAACTTTGTCATGCTTGACACTTTATCACTGATAAACATAATATGTCCACCAACTTATCAGTGATAAAGAATCCGCGCGTTCAATCGGACCAGCGGAGGCTGGTCCGGAGGCCAGACGTGAAACCCAACAGACCCCTGATCGTAATTCTGAGCACTGTCGCGCTCGACGCTGTCGGCATCGGCCTGATTATGCCGGTGCTGCCGGGCCTCCTGCGCGATCTGGTTCACTCGAACGACGTCACCGCCCACTATGGCATTCTGCTGGCGCTGTATGCGTTGATGCAATTTGCCTGCGCACCTGTGCTGGGCGCGCTGTCGGATCGTTTCGGGCGGCGGCCGGTCTTGCTCGTCTCGCTGGCCGGCGCTGCTGTCGACTACGCCATCATGGCGACGGCGCCTTTCCTTTGGGTTCTCTATATCGGGCGGATCGTGGCCGGCATCACCGGGGCGACTGGGGCGGTAGCCGGCGCTTATATTGCCGATATCACTGATGGCGATGAGCGCGCGCGGCACTTCGGCTTCATGAGCGCCTGTTTCGGGTTCGGGATGGTCGCGGGACCTGTGCTCGGTGGGCTGATGGGCGGTTTCTCCCCCCACGCTCCGTTCTTCGCCGCGGCAGCCTTGAACGGCCTCAATTTCCTGACGGGCTGTTTCCTTTTGCCGGAGTCGCACAAAGGCGAACGCCGGCCGTTACGCCGGGAGGCTCTCAACCCGCTCGCTTCGTTCCGGTGGGCCCGGGGCATGACCGTCGTCGCCGCCCTGATGGCGGTCTTCTTCATCATGCAACTTGTCGGACAGGTGCCGGCCGCGCTTTGGGTCATTTTCGGCGAGGATCGCTTTCACTGGGACGCGACCACGATCGGCATTTCGCTTGCCGCATTTGGCATTCTGCATTCACTCGCCCAGGCAATGATCACCGGCCCTGTAGCCGCCCGGCTCGGCGAAAGGCGGGCACTCATGCTCGGAATGATTGCCGACGGCACAGGCTACATCCTGCTTGCCTTCGCGACACGGGGATGGATGGCGTTCCCGATCATGGTCCTGCTTGCTTCGGGTGGCATCGGAATGCCGGCGCTGCAAGCAATGTTGTCCAGGCAGGTGGATGAGGAACGTCAGGGGCAGCTGCAAGGCTCACTGGCGGCGCTCACCAGCCTGACCTCGATCGTCGGACCCCTCCTCTTCACGGCGATCTATGCGGCTTCTATAACAACGTGGAACGGGTGGGCATGGATTGCAGGCGCTGCCCTCTACTTGCTCTGCCTGCCGGCGCTGCGTCGCGGGCTTTGGAGCGGCGCAGGGCAACGAGCCGATCGCTGATCGTGGAAACGATAGGCCTATGCCATGCGGGTCAAGGCGACTTCCGGCAAGCTATACGCGCCCTAGGAGTGCGGTTGGAACGTTGGCCCAGCCAGATACTCCCGATCACGAGCAGGACGCCGATGATTTGAAGCGCACTCAGCGTCTGATCCAAGAACAACCATCCTAGCAACACGGCGGTCCCCGGGCTGAGAAAGCCCAGTAAGGAAACAACTGTAGGTTCGAGTCGCGAGATCCCCCGGAACCAAAGGAAGTAGGTTAAACCCGCTCCGATCAGGCCGAGCCACGCCAGGCCGAGAACATTGGTTCCTGTAGGCATCGGGATTGGCGGATCAAACACTAAAGCTACTGGAACGAGCAGAAGTCCTCCGGCCGCCAGTTGCCAGGCGGTAAAGGTGAGCAGAGGCACGGGAGGTTGCCACTTGCGGGTCAGCACGGTTCCGAACGCCATGGAAACCGCCCCCGCCAGGCCCGCTGCGACGCCGACAGGATCTAGCGCTGCGTTTGGTGTCAACACCAACAGCGCCACGCCCGCAGTTCCGCAAATAGCCCCCAGGACCGCCATCAATCGTATCGGGCTACCTAGCAGAGCGGCAGAGATGAACACGACCATCAGCGGCTGCACAGCGCCTACCGTCGCCGCGACCCCGCCCGGCAGGCGGTAGACCGAAATAAACAACAAGCTCCAGAATAGCGAAATATTAAGTGCGCCGAGGATGAAGATGCGCATCCACCAGATTCCCGTTGGAATCTGTCGGACGATCATCACGAGCAATAAACCCGCCGGCAACGCCCGCAGCATCGCGACCGTCATCGGTGAGAAGTTCGGCAGGTATTGGGTGGTGACAATGTAGGTGCTGCCCCAAATGGCAGGTGCTATCGCTGTGAACAATAAATCGGGCGTGCGTAATGACATGCGATTACAAGACCTCCGCTACGGCGATGGGTTTTTGAGAGTTGCAGGCGCCGCGATGACCGCACCCTGACTTGGACTGGCCCTGCCTCGCACCAATCCACCTGCGGCTATGGCCGCGATCATGCGAGGCCCGAAAATTACACGACCTGTACACGTCCGCCGAACCCGGAACGCAACAGAGCTTCGTGGGCATCCCGATCCGGGTCGTAGCAGCAGTCCTGGACCAAACGCACGTCGTAGTCCGCATCACTAGCCCAGGCGACGCTTGAAAGAACAACGCCGGTGGTGCTTATCCCGGCCATGACAAGCGTGCTTACGCCGCGCGTCCGAAGGTCGGCGTCGAGCGCCGTGCCATAAAAGACGCTGGCTCGCGGACATGCATAGAAAAGGTCGCCCCGTTCGATCGCAAGCCCTTCGACGGGCAGACCGGTGCGAAATCGTCCGCTCGGGAGATACGGTGAGATTTGGCGATTCGTCGCCGGCGGCGCATGTTCATACTCTTCGCCGAGCGAAAAGTTGGGGAACAGCACGGGCCGGCCGCGCAAGGCGTGCTGGCAGCCGTGCAGACCCTGCGTGAGATGAACGCCGACAACCTGCGCAAGGTGCCGG
>NZ_JAPCIT010000060.1:0-3294 GCF_027707385.1 Aeromonas sp. QDB54
CAGACTGTAAATCTGACGGCTCTGCCTTCGAAGGTTCGAATCCTTCTCCCTCCACCATCATTCAAGAAAACCCGGCCCAGTGCCGGGTTTTCGCTTTTCATGCCTTTCTCCATTTGACACTGTCAGATCTGACAATTGCCTGTCGGCCCGCTTTTGGAAACAGTATTGCCATCACATCAAGAGACATGACCATGTTCGAGATCTGGGATGAAAAGGGACAGGCAACCGGGCTGAGTCTGCCGCAGCTGCAGCAACGACTCAGCTCCTATCGCGGCGAGGTGATGGTGCGTTACATCAACCGCATCGGCCTGCCGACCACTCTGTTTCTGACCGTCGACCAGGGCCTTGCCTATCAGCGCTTCAAAGCCGATACCCCCCTGCTCGACTGGGCCTGGCTGGCACAGGCCGTACAGCCCGCCCCCTCCTCCGGTCATCCTGCGTTGTCATCAGAGAGCCACAGCAGGCTGACGACAGTCTCGGGATAGTGCCGCTAGCTCATCGACAAGTTGTTGCAAAACATCGCGAAATTTCGTCAACTCCACCTCGCATCGTGCACGCCCATCTTTGCGGATTTGCTCTTCCAGATGCCATGCCTGCTCTGCTACTTCGTCAATCCTCATCATGGCTATCGTTCCCGCCTGTCGATGCACCCAATCTGCAAGCGCCTTGTCATCCTTATGGCTCAAGCCAAGGGACTGTTCCAGATCCTGACGAAACGACAGCAGCATTGTCTCAAGTGAAGAACCAAATGTAGCCTGCAACAGGTTGATGTCGAGCAACCTGGGTACCGGCAATATCTGCCACTTCACCAGCATCTGGCTAAGTCCATCCATGAGTACGGGCTTGCCCAATACATCATTCATACCGGCCGCCAGACAACGCTGCGCCTGCTCCGGCAGTACGTTGGCCGTCATGGCAATGATGGGGAGTTGTGCCAATCCCTCTGTGGCCCGCACCCGGCGGGTAAACTCATAACCATCCATCACCGGCATCTGGCAATCGCACAGGATCAGGTCATAGCGATGAAAAGTCAGCATGGCGAGCGCCTGTCGACCATTTTCAGCCAGATCGCACTGCAGATTGAGCTGTTTGAGCTGGCGCTGCACCAGAACCTGATTCAGGTGGTGATCCTCGACGACCAGCAATCGCTGTGGCAACAGTGGTTCATCCGCTCCAACTGACGACAAATCGGACGACAGTTGCTCGGCCAGGCCCAGCTGGCGATAACAGACATCCCTCACGGCCTGCCAGGTTAGGGGATTACTGTTGAGGCAATAATGACCATCATCACCAAGCTGATAACCCAGCACATTGCCAAACGGCACGACCCGGATGGCGGCCGGCTCATTCAGGTCACCAAACAACAAGTGCACACTCTGTGGGGCTTCACACAGCCGCAACCCCAGCGACAGCAGATGCAGCCGCAGCTGGTGGTGCAGTTTGCCATCCGGCAATGCCATAAAGGCACTCAGCCCCGCCAGCTTGGGATCCGGCTCATGGCGCGCTTCCAGTACCAGGGGGATGGACAAGCCAATATAGGTACCTAGCCCTGGGGCACTCTCAAGCCTCAATCGCCCCCCCATCAGCGTCGCCAGCGTCCGGCTGATACTGAGACCGAGTCCGGTCCCCCCATAACTGCGGGTCGTGGCGCCATCCGCCTGCTCGAAGGCATTGAAAACACGGGCCTGCACATCTTCGCTCATGCCGATGCCGGTATCCCGCACCCCAAGCAACAACCACTGCTCTTCATTTGTCTCTCCCTCTACCCTGATCGACAGTTCGATGAAGCCGCGCTCGGTGAACTTGATCGCATTGCTGGCCAGGTTGAACAGCACCTGCTTGAGCCTCAGCACATCACCATAGAAGCGGGCGCCCACTTCATCATCAACACGCAGATAGAGTTGCAACCCTTTGCGCTGCAACTCGCTACTGGTCATTGTCAGCACGCTGTCGATGAGCTCACGCAGCAGAAAGCTGGTGGGTGCCAACTCCATCTTGCCGGCATCCAGCTTGGAGTAATCCAGCACATTGCCGATCAGCTGGAGCAGTCCTTCCGCCCCCTGATTGATGATGCCCACCATCTGGCGCTGCTCCGGATCGAGCGAGGTAAAACGCAGCTGTTCCGCCATGCCGATGATGCCGTTCATGGGGGTCCGGATTTCGTGGCTCATGGTGGCGAGGAAATCGGCCTTCTGCCTGGCGGCCAGCTCGGCCGCCTCCTTGGCAAAGGCCAGATCGGCCTCCACCTGGCGCCGGCGGGTTATCTCCTGGCGCAGGTGAAAGTACGCGATAGAGAGTGAAAGAATAAACAGGGTGATACCGGCACCGACAGGGATCAGGGTACTAACCAGCTTGTGCCACGAGATCCCTTCGTTGTAGTTCACCGCCAGCCAGCTATTGCGGATCTGCCGCTTTTCCTTGTCACTCATGCTGGCGAGTACCCGATTGATGAGCGGCAGCAGCGGGGCATAGGCATCTCTCACCGCGACCGCCAGCTCATCTCTGAAAGGAGTGGGAGCGACAATATGCAGCGAGTCATCAAAATACTCGTTGATGAGCCGTGATATCACCGCCAGATTGCCCATATAGGCATCCCCCTTGCCGGAGGCCACCATCGCCAACCCCTCTCTTGGGCTGGAAACAACCGTGGTCTGTATGTCAGGGATCCGGGACTTCAACTCGGCGATCAACAAGCTGTCGGTGACGATCAAGTGCTTGCCCGCCAGCTCTGCAAATCCCCCAAAAGTGCTGCTGCCACGAGACATGGCAATGACCACGGGAAAGGACGCAATAGGTTGGCTCACCTGCCAACCCGCAACCCTCTGGCTGATTCGAATAGGAATGACTGCAATATCAGCGTCTTGATGGAGCAATGCCTGCAGCAACTCTGGCCAACTCTGATCAACACGGTATTGATAGGCCAAGCCCAGCTTGTCCTTGAACACATCCAGATAGTCGCCTATCAACCCCGTCAATTTACCCTCGTGATCCGCATAGGAAAACGGCACCCACCCAGGAATAAAACCCAGCCTAAGGGGAGGCAGACGGGAGAGCCACTCACGCTCATCAGGGCGCAGTAAAAAACCGCTGTGCCCCTGAAAACTCAAACTGCTGTCACCCAGCCAGCTTTGCTCCAGAGCGCTGCGCTCCTCTACCGTCAGCGCCTGAATCGCGGTATCAAACCGGACTCCCAGTCTGGATTTATGTTTGCTGATACCAAGGGAAGGTGCGAATAAGCGGGG
Source organism: Aeromonas sp. QDB54 (assembly GCF_027707385.1). Classification (NCBI taxonomy): domain Bacteria; kingdom Pseudomonadati; phylum Pseudomonadota; class Gammaproteobacteria; order Aeromonadales; family Aeromonadaceae; genus Aeromonas; species Aeromonas sp. QDB54. The sequence continues at coordinate 3,243 of NZ_JAPCIT010000060.1, forward strand.
AAATTCTTCTCGGCTGACTCAGTCATTTCATTTCTTCATGTTTGAGCCGATT
>NZ_JAPCIT010000061.1:0-3064 GCF_027707385.1 Aeromonas sp. QDB54
TGCTCTTTAACAATCTGGAAAGCTGATTTAAAAAGTAGTTCTCAAACATTTGTTACAAGTGCTTTGGAAACTTCTTGGCGAAAACCAAATTTTATTTGGTCCTTGTTGTACAGCAACAAGCTGCGTCGGTTTCACCGACACTTCTTGGGGTTGTATGGTTAAGTGACTAAGCGTACATGGTGGATGCCTTGGCAGTCAGAGGCGATGAAGGACGTACTAACCTGCGATAAGCCGTGAGCAGTCGGTAAGAGACATTACGACTCACGGATTTCCGAATGGGGAAACCCACTTAGCATAAGCTAGGTATCGCTACGTGAATACATAGCGTAGCGAGGCGAACCGGGAGAACTGAAACATCTAAGTACCCCGAGGAAAAGAAATCAACCGAGATTCCCTCAGTAGCGGCGAGCGAACGGGGATTAGCCCTTAAGCATCTTGGAAGTTAGTGGAACGGTCCTGGAAAGGCCGGCGATACAGGGTGATAGCCCCGTACACGAAAACAACCTTGATGTGAAATCGAGTAGGGCGGGACACGTGACATCCTGTCTGAATATGGGGGGACCATCCTCCAAGGCTAAATACTCCTGACTGACCGATAGTGAACCAGTACCGTGAGGGAAAGGCGAAAAGAACCCCTGTGAGGGGAGTGAAATAGAACCTGAAACCGTGTACGTACAAGCAGTGGGAGCCCTTCGGGGTGACTGCGTACCTTTTGTATAATGGGTCAGCGACTTACATTTTGTAGCGAGGTTAACCGTATAGGGGAGCCGTAGGGAAACCGAGTCTTAACTGGGCGTCTAGTTGCAAGGTGTAGACCCGAAACCGGGTGATCTAGCCATGGGCAGGTTGAAGGTTGAGTAACATCAACTGGAGGACCGAACCCACTAACGTTGCAAAGTTAGGGGATGACCTGTGGCTGGGGGTGAAAGGCCAATCAAACTCGGAGATAGCTGGTTCTCCCCGAAAGCTATTTAGGTAGCGCCTCGGACGAATACTACTGGGGGTAGAGCACTGTTTGGGCTAGGGGGTCATCCCGACTTACCAACCCCATGCAAACTCCGAATACCAGTAAGTAATATCCGGGAGACACACGGCGGGTGCTAACGTCCGTCGTGAAGAGGGAAACAACCCAGACCGCCGGCTAAGGTCCCAAAGTTCTGGTTAAGTGGGAAACGATGTGGGAAGGCTCAGACAGCTAGGATGTTGGCTTAGAAGCAGCCATCATTTAAAGAAAGCGTAATAGCTCACTAGTCGAGTCGGCCTGCGCGGAAGATGTAACGGGGCTCAAACCAGGCACCGAAGCCGCGGATTCACGCTAAGCGTGAGTGGTAGGGGAGCGTTCTGTAAGTCTGCGAAGGTGTGTCGAGAGGCATGCTGGAGATATCAGAAGTGCGAATGCTGACGTAAGTAACGATAAAGGGGGTGAAAAGCCTCCTCGCCGGAAGACCAAGGGTTCCTGTCCAACGTTAATCGGGGCAGGGTGAGTCGACCCCTAAGGCGAGGCCGAAAGGCGTAGTCGATGGGAAGCAGGTTAATATTCCTGCACGACTTGTAATTGCGATGGGGGGACGGAGAAGGCTAGGTGGGCCAGGCGACGGTTGTCCTGGTGAAAGTGCGTAGGTGGTGTTTCTAGGCAAATCCGGAAACACAACACTGAGACACGAGACGAACACACTACGGTGTGGAAGCCATTGATGCCCTGCTTCCAGGAAAAGCCTCTAAGCTTCAGATTACAAGTCATCGTACCCCAAACCGACACAGGTGGTCGGGTAGAGAATACCAAGGCGCTTGAGAGAACTCGGGTGAAGGAACTAGGCAAAATAGAACCGTAACTTCGGGAGAAGGTTCGCTCTTGACAGTGAAGTCCCTTGCGGATGGAGCAGTTGGGAGTCGCAGTGACCAGATGGCTGGGACTGTTTATCAAAAACACAGCACTCTGCAAACACGAAAGTGGACGTATAGGGTGTGACACCTGCCCGGTGCCGGAAGGTTAATTGATGGGGTTAGCGCAAGCGAAGCTCTTGATCGAAGCCCCGGTAAACGGCGGCCGTAACTATAACGGTCCTAAGGTAGCGAAATTCCTTGTCGGGTAAGTTCCGACCTGCACGAATGGTGTAACCATGGCCATGCTGTCTCCACCCGAGACTCAGTGAAATCGAATTCGCCGTGAAGATGCGGTGTACCCGCGGCTAGACGGAAAGACCCCGTGAACCTTTACTACAGCTTGGCACTGAACATTGAACCTACATGTGTAGGATAGGTGGGAGGCTTTGAAGGCGTGACGCCAGTTGCGCTGGAGCCGTCCTTGAAATACCACCCTTGTATGTTTGATGTTCTAACGCAGGCCCGTGAATCCGGGTCGCGGACAGTGCCTGGTGGGTAGTTTGACTGGGGCGGTCTCCTCCCAAAGAGTAACGGAGGAGCACGAAGGTTGGCTAATCCTGGTCGGACATCAGGAGGTTAGTGCAATGGCATAAGCCAGCTTAACTGCGAGACGGACAGGTCGAGCAGGTACGAAAGTAGGTCATAGTGATCCGGTGGTTCTGAATGGAAGGGCCATCGCTCAACGGATAAAAGGTACTCCGGGGATAACAGGCTGATACCGCCCAAGAGTTCATATCGACGGCGGTGTTTGGCACCTCGATGTCGGCTCATCACATCCTGGGGCTGAAGTCGGTCCCAAGGGTATGGCTGTTCGCCATTTAAAGTGGTACGCGAGCTGGGTTCAGAACGTCGTGAGACAGTTCGGTCCCTATCTGCCGTGGGCGTTGGATGATTGAAGGGAGTTGCTCCTAGTACGAGAGGACCGGAGTGAACGAACCTCTGGTGTTCGGGTTGTCACGCCAGTGGCACTGCCCGGTAGCTAAGTTCGGAATCGATAACCGCTGAAAGCATCTAAGCGGGAAGCGAGCCCTGAGATGAGTCATCCCTGACCCCTTGAGGGTCCTAAAGGGCCGTTGGAGACCACAACGTTGATAGGTGGGGTGTGTAAGCGCGGCGACGTGTTGAGCTAACCCATACTAATTACCCGTGAGGCTTAACCATACAACACCCAAGAAGTGTT
>NZ_JAPCIT010000062.1:0-2678 GCF_027707385.1 Aeromonas sp. QDB54
ATGGATACCGTGTCTCCTTTCCCGGGGAATGGCTATGGCACAGCGAAGGTGTAGCACTATTGGGATCAGTTATTTAGAGGTTGCCGGCGAGGCGTCAGAAAATGCTGGAATCGGCCCTATCCTGACGCGGCCCAAGGTTCCGGCCTGACGCCTAGTTAGGGCGTACTTCAACTGGACGTTCGCGGCGGGCCTACGTTGGGTTTTGGTTCCATTGCTCCCCAAATCCCGAATAGGGAGCAGTGGAACAGGAAACGCACTTAAGCCAAGTCGGCTTAGCGTACGATTCTTCCCGAATTCTGCGGCTTCCCTTTCCAGCCCTTGGCGGTCATCTGTGGGGCCAGTTGCTCGAAGCAATCGGCGGTCAATGCCTGATCGGTCGTGATGGACCAACTTCATGCGTGGACGCTGTCGCCGGCAACACAAGATCTGGAGTTGTCGATCAGGGTGCGTTTAAACGCTACGGGAACGCAGAGCTACACCGAGCCGCTATCCTGATGCACCAAGGCTCCATTCTTGGAGCCTTTCTTGACCTGATACATCGCCTGATCGGCATGCTCGCTGAGCACCTCGATGGTCGCTCCATGCTGAGGGTAGAGCGCGATACCGACACTAATGGAAATTCGTGCTTCGCCACCCGCAGGCAAGGGGATTGGTCGGCGGACCTCCGAGATGAACAGGCTGGCCTTTTTGAGCGCCTCCTGTTCGTCGCTGACGTGTTGCAGCAAGGCCACGTACTCATCGCCTCCCACCCTGGCGAGCGTGTCGGAGGCACGGATGCAACACAGGAGACGGCGGGCCACGGTCTTTAGCACTACATCCCCCGCTTCGTGGCCATGGGTGTCGTTGACCGACTTGAACCCATCCAGATCCATGAACAGCACAGCCAGATGCGTGTTCTCGCGCTCTGCCAATGCAAGCGCCTGCTGTATGCGGTCACCGAGTAAGACCCGGTTGGGTAGATCGGTCAATACGTCATGATGCGCTCGATGGTGATAGGTATCCAGCTCCTGTCTGGACCGGCTGATGTCCTGATGGGTACCGTACATGATGAGAGGCTTGCCATCCCGATCCCATTTCCCCACCTTCCCGCGGTCCAGCACCCAGATCCAGTGCCCATCCTTGTGGCGCATTCTGGCCTCACACTCGTAGAACGGTAACTCCCCCGCCAAGTGCTGCTTGAGCAGCTGTTCTGACTTTTGCAGATCTTCCGGATGCGTGAGCTTTACCCAGGTGACGATGGAGATCGGCTCAAGCTCTTGGAGCTTGTATCCAACGATCCTCGCCCATTCCTCATTGAAGACGGTTTCACCGCTCTGGACATTCCACTCCCAGGTGCCGACCCGGGTGCCTTCAAGAATGGCGCTCAATCGAGACCTCTCCAGAGACAGGTCTTCTGTCATCGCGCGGGCCGCCGCTTCTGCCCGGGACCGACCCGACACCAGCAAAAACATCAGCCCAGCCAGCATGGCACTGAGCAAGACACCGGTTACCGCGATCACGATCGGTAGCCCTCTGTCCACCCGTTGCAGAAGGCTCGTGCTGCCATGAACGCGAACGGTCCAGGTTTGTCCCATCATGCGCAGCCGATGCACCGATTCAAACCCTGGACGGATATCGGTACGCCCTGAACTGCCAAAGTGAGTTCGTGTCGCTTCAACCATCTCTTCGCCGTCGAAGATGTCGATGATCAGGTCACGCTCCTGCTCTCCGAGGAGACCATGCAGGAAGTCTGTCATGCGAAACGGTGCATAGACCCAGCCGCGCAGTTGTTCCCGGCGCTCTGCTACGGTTGCCGCTGGCTGGTCAGTAGCGTAGATCGCCTGGTAGATCAGGAACCCCGACTGCTCCTGAACCCCCGTTTCCTGCTCGAGACGCACATGCCCCGAAAGCGCGATGGCACCCGTATCTACCGAGCGCTGCATGGCCTCGCGCCGCACGGGTTCTGAATACATGTCGAAGCCGAAGGCACGCAGGTTGCGTCCCGAAAACGGCTCCAGATACACGATCGAGGAATACAGGTCTCGTTGGCCTGCTGGTTGCACCGTGTAAGAGGGAAAGCCTTCGGCGCGGACCTGATCGATGTGGGTTTGCAGATCGGCAGGCCGGATGGCCCTGGCGAAGCCCACGCCTTGGATGCCAGGCAGGTACTGGTCCAGAGCCTGGCGATCGGAATACCTTCGGAAATCTTCACGTCCGACATCATGATGCACACCAAAGAACCCGGCCGTGCCCCGCAGGACCTGCTGGTAGGTGGCCATGCGGTTCTCGATGCGCTCAGCAGCCTCCCGGGCGCGGAAGTCGAAGTAGACCTGTTGTCGTTGATCGATGGACTCGACGATGAGTTGGTAAAGCACTACGGTGGAGCACAGGCCGATCAAAAAAACCACAAGAGGGATTAGCCTCGGCGACAGTCGGCTTGGTTTGCCAGAGGGGATCATTCGCTATGCCTTCTTGTTGATTTTCCAAAGCTTAAAATTAAACGCTACCATAAACAGCAACAACAGCAACTCTCCGAAACTCTTTCCTGATTTCTTCTTCTTCCTTGCGAGCTTGGATCTTGGCTTCACGCTCGGGCGTGCTCATTCCTTCGTAGCTGACTCCTGTAGTGGTCAACTAAATCCGGACACACAGTTAAGCCGATTTTCGGCCTCTGCTGGCGGTATCCCATCATTGTGTTG
>NZ_JAPCIT010000063.1:0-2496 GCF_027707385.1 Aeromonas sp. QDB54
TGCATATTCCGGCCGATCATGAACACCAATTCCGATTCAACGTGAACACCATTTCCGGACCAATGTGAACGCTCATTCCGGTTCAACCTGAACACTTCGCCCCTCCTTTCCGGAAACAGTGTTCAACATCCCGGAATCACTGTTCACATTCACCGGAATCATCCTTAACGCATTGATTTAAAAACCTTTGATACGCTCTCCCTTTTGCCAGGGAAGAGCCTATGTCTGCCAAGAGGATTGCAATGCGTAAAATTCGTGAAGTGCTGCGACTGCGGCTGGAAGCTGACCTCTCTGTTCGCCAAATCAGTATCTGTACCAAGGTCAGTGTCGGCTCCATCCAGAAACTCCTCAAAAGTGCCCAGGCGCTCGGCCTTACCTGGCCCTTACCTACCGAGCTTGATGATGGCCGACTGGCTGCCCTGTTCTATCCGCAGGCCGATACCACCATCTCGGCCCGCCATGTTGTGCCGGATTGGCCCTCTGTCCATCAGGAGCTCAAGCGCAAGGGGGTCTCCAAACAGCTGCTCTGGGAGGAGTACACCCAGCGCTATCCCAATAGCTGTTACAGCTACTCCCAGTTCTGTGACCGTTACAAGTCCTGGTGTCAGTTGCAAAAGCGCTCCATGCGCCAGATCCACAAGGCGGGGGAAAAGCTCTTTATCGACTACTGCGGGCCCACGGTGCCCATCGTGTCGCCGACTACGGGTGAGGTCCGTCAGGCACAAGTCTTTGTCGCCGTGCTCGGTGCGTCCAACTACACCTTTGCCGAGGCCACCTGGTCCCAGTCACTGCCGGACTGGCTGCAAAGCCATGTCCGTGCCTTTGAGTTTTTCGGCGGGACACCGGTACTGCTGATCCCCGACAACCTCAAGAGCGGTGTCAGCAAGGCTTGCCGATACGATCCCGAGCTCAACCCCAGCTACCAGCAGTTGGCCGAGCACTATCAGGTGGCGGTGATGCCAGCTCGCCCTTACAAGCCTAAGGACAAAGCCAAGGCCGAGGTGGGTGTGCAGATCGTCGAGCGCTGGATCCTGGCTCGTCTACGCCATCAGACCTTCTTCTCGCTTGCCGAGCTAAACCAGTGCATCCGGGCTTTGTTGAATGAGCTCAACGAGCGCCCGTTCAAGCAGCTGCCCGGTAACCGACGCGAGGCGTTTGAGCAGTTGGACCGCCCGGCACTGGGGTCACTACCGGTGCATCCCTATCGCTATGTCGCCATCAAAACGGTCAAGGTCAACATCGACTATCACGTCAGTTATGAGCAGCACCATTACTCGGTGCCGCACCAGTATGTGGGTCAGCAACTGGAGCTCCATGCGGGCGATACCCTGCTTCAGGTCTATCACCAGCAACAGCTGGTCGCGAGCCATCCGCGTAAAACCATCCCGGGGATGAGCACACTCCCTGAGCACATGCCGGAACGTCACAGCAAGCAGCAACGCTGGACGCCAGGGCGTCTTAAGCAGTGGGCTGCCGACATCGGACCGGGCACCTTGTGCTGGGTTAGCGAACGGCTGGCAGAGAAAGCCCATGCCGAGCAGGCATACCGACTCTGCCTGGGACTGCTGAGTCTTAGCCGGGAGTATCCGCCATCACGAGTCGAAGGCTGTTGCCAGCTGGCCAACCGGGAAGGACTGGTGCGGCTCAAGCAGCTCAAGTCGGTGCTGACCAGTGGCCGCGACCAACTGCCCGCAAGTCCGCTCAGTTATCCAGAACTGCCGCAAGAGCACGAGAACATCCGCGGCCCCCAGAGCTTCCACTAACGAGGAAAAAACCCATGACCCAACAAACGCTGACCCGCTTGAGACACCTGAAACTGACTGGCATGGCGGATGCCGTGCAACAACAACTGGAACAGGCAAGTACCTACGAAGGGCTGCCCTTCATCGAGCGGCTAAGCCTGCTGGTCGAACACGAACAACTGAGCCGGGAGCAGCGTAAACAAGCTCGGCTGGTCAAGCAGGCGAGGCTCAAACTCCAGGCCACGGTGCAAGAGGTGGACTACCAGTCTGCACGCAACCTGGAGCGGTCACAGGTGGCAAACCTGGCCCAAGGAGAGTGGCTGCGCCGGGGCCAGAACCTGCTCATTACCGGCCCCTGTGGCTGCGGAAAAACCTACCTAGCCTGTGCGCTGGGCTACCAAGCCTGTCAGCAGGGGCACAGCACTCGTTACTACCGGCTGCCGCGTCTGCTACTTGAGCTGAGCCAGGCCAAGGTAGATGGCAGTTACGCCAGACTGCTGGGTCAACTGGCAAGGATAGAGCTGCTGATCCTGGATGACTGGGGACTGGAAGCGGTGAATGCCGAGCAGCGCAACGCCCTGCTGGAGATCATGGATGATCGGTACGGGAAATACTCGACGGTCGTGGTCAGTCAGCTGCCAACGGAAGAGTGGTACGCGAGCTTGGGGGACAACACTCTGGCAGATGCGATCCTGGACCGGCTGATGCACAACGCTCACCGGCTGTCACTGAAGGGAGAATCGATGAGAAAGAG
>NZ_JAPCIT010000064.1:0-2198 GCF_027707385.1 Aeromonas sp. QDB54
TTAGCGACTAATCAGATCGCACAAACTGGACTGAGTTCCCTTCCTCCGGTGATCTACTATTCGGAACAGCTATTTAGTGCCACCAAAACACCTTCAACGAATGGTCCAATGGAAACCACGGGTAGATAACTGGATCACATGCACCACGACCAGTGGTGCAACCTAGAAAAAGAAAAAATGGCTACTGAGCCTATCTTGCCTGGGGGCGAGAACCGACAGATCTATGAACAATCCTCGCTACGCGAGAATGATGGCCATAGCTATTCACTTTTCAGGTGAGAGGGAAGCGCTTTATCTATATATATAAAAACAATCCCTCTCAGCTACGCAACTCCGTTACCCTGCTGGACCTCAGAGTTTCTCTCGCTCCTGGGCGGTTGGCTGCTCACGTTCGGCCATGAAGTCGGTGCTCATACAGGGCTCATCAAACCACCTATCCCAGGACTCACCTACAGGTGTGATTATGCGAATACGACCAACCACGACGATCTCAACATGCGTGACCTCATCTGGCAGGGCCACTGCCTCGGGCAGGTAAACCCCCTGGCCACGACCACACTTAAAAACTGTTGATTCCATCACGCGTCCTACCTATGAAGCCAGATACCATGTGAACCGAACATAGCTAATGGGTGCGGTATGTCAACTGACACCGGATGCACACGTTATGCAATACGGCTATACTGTATATAAAAACAGTAACCAGTGAGCCACCATGTTCGCCATCCCACATCCAACCCCGGACGCTCTAGAGCTGCCGCTTTTTCTGTCCCCTGTGATTTGCGGCTTTCCTAGCCCAGCACAGGACTATATTGAGCAAACCATAGATCTGAACCAGATCTGTATTGAGCATCCCGCTGCCACCTTCTATGTCAGGGCCAGTGGCCACAGCATGGTGGAAAAGGGCATCAATGACGGGGATCTTTTGATCGTAGATAGGGCGCTCAAGGCCCGCCACGGCGCTATCGTTCTAGCCTGCCTTGATGGAGAATTCACTGTCAAACAGCTGCAAGAACGCCCGTTCCCTGCCCTGCTACCCGCCAATCCAGATTTCCAGCCCATCCATCTATTGGACGGGCAAGAACTAGAGATTTTTGGCGTCGTAACCTATGTACTCCACAAGACCAAACTGGGGTAAACCATGCCCAACGCCATTGCCCTCGTCGATGTGAACAACTTCTATGCGTCCTGCGAGCGCCTGTTTAGGCCAGACCTCAAGGGGCGCCCGATCGTGGTGCTATCGAACAACGACGGCTGCGTTGTGGCTCGCTCGGCAGAAGCCAAGGCGCTTGGCATCAAGATGGGTGTTCCCTACTTCCAGATCCGTCAGTTCTTCGAGGCCGTAGGCGGTGTTTGGTTCTCGAGCAACTACGCCCTCTATGGTGATATGTCACAGCGCGTAATGACCACGCTGGAAGGCATGGTGCCGACTGTCGAGGTGTACAGTGTTGATGAGGCGTTTATTGAACTGAACGAATCATGGGCGGGAGACCTAACAGCATATGGTCGTCAGATCCGTGAACGAATACAGCAATGGACTGGACTCACAGTCGGCGTCGGGATCGGGCCAACCAAAACACTCGCCAAGCTGGCAAACTACGCCGCGAAGAAGTGGCCTGCGACTGGTGGAGTGGTTGATTTGCGTGATGAGGCACGTCGAGCGCGTTTGATGGCTATCACTCCGGTCGGGGAAATATGGGGAATAGGTAGAAAACTGACCAGCAGGCTCGAAGCGCACGGGATCAATAGTGTGGCGGACCTAGTCGCTGTCGATGGTAAAAACCTACGGCATCGTTATGGGGTCGTTGTTGAGCGAACCGTGCTAGAGCTACGCGGCTACCCATGCGCCAGCCTGGAGCAGGACACACAAGCCAAACAGCAGATCATCTGCTCCCGATCATTCGGTGAACGGATCACACACATGAATTCCATGCATCAAGCACTCGCAGGATATATGGAACGTGCAGCTGAAAAACTCCGGGCAGAAGGAATGTGCTGTCGCCATGTCACCCTATTCATTCGTACCAGTCCCTTCAATGACAAAGAGCCCTACTACGGCAACCAGGTGAGCACCAAGTTGGCTGTACCTACTAACGATACTAGGGAGCTGCTGGGAGTGATTAGATTGGCCCCTTGAAGATCCAGACACTTCGCCCCTCTTAACTTAAGAGGTAGTCTTGGAGCTATGTTCAGTACTA
>NZ_JAPCIT010000065.1:0-2140 GCF_027707385.1 Aeromonas sp. QDB54
TGCCCAAGGTTGCCGGGTGACGCACACCGTGGAAACGGATGAAGGCACGAACCCAGTGGACATAAGCCTGTTCGGTTGGTAAGCTGTAATGCAAGTAGCGTATGCGCTCACGCAACTGGTCCAGAACCTTGACCGAACGCAGCGGTGGTAACGGCGCAGTGGCGGTTTTCATGGCTTGTTATGACTGTTTTTTTGTACAGTCTATGCCTCGGGCATCCAAGCAGCAAGCGCGTTACGCCGTGGGTCGATGTTTGATGTTATGGAGCAGCAACGATGTTACGCAGCAGGGCAGTCGCCCTAAAACAAAGTTAGCCATATGAACTCGGAATCAGTACGCATTTATCTCGTTGCTGCGATGGGAGCCAATCGGGTTATTGGCAATGGTCCTAATATCCCCTGGAAAATTCCGGGTGAGCAGAAGATTTTTCGCAGACTCACTGAGGGAAAAGTCGTTGTCATGGGGCGAAAGACCTTTGAGTCTATCGGCAAGCCTCTACCGAACCGTCACACATTGGTAATCTCACGCCAAGCTAACTACCGCGCCACTGGCTGCGTAGTTGTTTCAACGCTGTCGCACGCTATCGCTTTGGCATCCGAACTCGGCAATGAACTCTACGTCGCGGGCGGAGCTGAGATATACACTCTGGCACTACCTCACGCCCACGGCGTGTTTCTATCTGAGGTACATCAAACCTTCGAGGGTGACGCCTTCTTCCCAATGCTCAACGAAACAGAATTCGAGCTTGTCTCAACCGAAACCATTCAAGCTGTAATTCCGTACACCCACTCCGTTTATGCGCGTCGAAACGGCTAACCATTCCGTCAACGGGACGCCAAAATGCTGCGCATTTTGGTTCCCTCCGCTGCGCTCCGGCTCTCGTTACGTCCAACGTTAGCACCACTGAAACCCAGCTTTATTTAGCTCATGTTTATTCAAACGGCATTTAGCTTTTCAGGCGTTATTCAGTGCCTGTTTTGCCTTTTTTCCGGGCTTCGCCTGCATGGGCTGCGCAGGTTTTCAGTCTTTTTGGCCTCTAGCCCTTGCGTAGCAAGCGCAAGCAGCTATCGTTTTTGCAGTGCTGTGCCGCCTCGGTGGCGCAGCGTTTTTTCACGGTTAGCGCCCGTCGCCAAATTCAAGTTATCCGTTTTGGCTTCTGGTTCTAACATTTCGGTCAAGCCGACCCGCATTCTGCGGTCGGCTTACCTCGCCCGTTAGACATCATGAGGGAAGCGGTGACCATCGAAATTTCGAACCAACTATCAGAGGTGCTAAGCGTCATTGAGCGCCATCTGGAATCAACGTTGCTGGCCGTGCATTTGTACGGCTCCGCAGTGGATGGCGGCCTGAAGCCATACAGCGATATTGATTTGTTGGTTACTGTGGCCGTAAAGCTTGATGAAACGACGCGGCGAGCATTGCTCAATGATCTTATGGAGGCTTCGGCTTTCCCTGGCGAGAGCGAGACGCTCCGCGCTATAGAAGTCACCCTTGTCGTGCATGACGACATCATCCCGTGGCGTTATCCGGCTAAGCGCGAGCTGCAATTTGGAGAATGGCAGCGCAATGACATTCTTGCGGGTATCTTCGAGCCAGCCATGATCGACATTGATCTAGCTATCCTGCTTACAAAAGCAAGAGAACATAGCGTTGCCTTGGTAGGTCCGGCAGCGGAGGAATTCTTTGACCCGGTTCCTGAACAGGATCTATTCGAGGCGCTGAGGGAAACCTTGAAGCTATGGAACTCGCAGCCCGACTGGGCCGGCGATGAGCGAAATGTAGTGCTTACGTTGTCCCGCATTTGGTACAGCGCAATAACCGGCAAAATCGCGCCGAAGGATGTCGCTGCCGACTGGGCAATAAAACGCCTACCTGCCCAGTATCAGCCCGTCTTACTTGAAGCTAAGCAAGCTTATCTGGGACAAAAAGAAGATCACTTGGCCTCACGCGCAGATCACTTGGAAGAATTTATTCGCTTTGTGAAAGGCGAGATCATCAAGTCAGTTGGTAAATGATGTCTAACAATTCGTTCAAGCCGACCGCGCTACGCGCGGCGGCTTAACTCCGGCGTTAGATGCACTAAGCACATAATTGCTCACAGCCAAACTATCAGGTCAAGTCTGCTTTTATTATTTTTAAGCG
>NZ_JAPCIT010000066.1:0-2109 GCF_027707385.1 Aeromonas sp. QDB54
GTTGTGGTCGTGGCAGAGGTGGTAGGATAGGCATCAACTCAGTCCTTTGGGTGTGGCTTGTTTTGTTTAGCGACTAACCAGATCGCACAAACTGGACTGAGTTCCCTTCCTCCGGTGATCTACTATTCGGAACAGCTATTTAGCACCTTCATTCGAAAAGTATCACAATTCAATATGGGCAACCGCACGCATGCTCAGTTTTTGTTCACCCCATTGATATCAGTCAGTATGTCTTTTTCCAGCTAGTTGCTATTCATCGCCGCCCCGTCACCATACTATGTTATCGCCTCTCACCGTCAGAACGCTCACGGTCAATAGTTGTCAACGGTGCATTGAGTTGATGTTCTTTCATCCCATGCTTGTATGCATTGTATTGCCAGATCACAAACTGCTGTTTGTATCTCCGGTTCTCCTCTTTAAGCTCCTCGATTTCACTTTCAAGATTCACAATCCTTGCAGCTGCGATGTTCAAACTAGCTGGACGCGGATTTTTGGGGCCACGGCCTTTAAGCGCCTCTTTCTTTGTTTGATAGGCAGTCACTATTGCCTCATGCGCATTAAGGGACTGTCTTGACGGCAACTTTCCGACCAATGGCTCTGCCGCCTCACAGATTGCCGACCAGGAGAGTTTTGGTTCCTGCCATCCTCGAATTAGATTCACGATGGCATGAATGTCTCTATTGTCTAGATGCTTAGCCAAGGCCTCCCCCTAACAAGGTTTTCAAATCATCTAACATCACAGCTTCTTCGCTTTCTTTGCCTTTTTTCTCAATGGCCTCAATAGACTTTTTTTCAGCAACACGGCGAAGCTGGCTGAAATCATTGCCACGGAGCTTAATCTGGGCACCATTTTCAATGTCTGGATTCTCTAAAATAGCTACTAGCTCCCGAAGCCGGGTGACGGTTTTCTTGTGGTACTGATACCAGCGATCAGCACCCATCTCGCCGCTTTCAACTGCCGCATCAGCGAGAAAAAACAGTCGCTCCGACTTCTCCAGACGTTTCTTAATTCGATCCAACTTTTCTGTATCATCGCCTTTGATACAAACTTGCTCAGTACAATTGACGCAATCTCGGAACTTCTCGCAGGGACTCATGGTGTAATCATGCACACAGTAGCCATACTCCGTCACATGGACTGCGGCATGCTCTAATGTATTGAACTCCTGCATAGTCACGGGCAGATGCTTTGCCACCTCGCCAACAGGCCCAAATAGCGCTTTTGTGGGGTCTAGGCGTTCGGCCATGCCAACCAGTTCGTATTCGGTCATGTGGTTGTAGGTTCGATTTTGTTTCACATCAGCCCGCCCTGACCACTTGGCAATTTCCAGGTTTGACAGTCCACCACGCTGGGCAATGGTGTTGAGCAGGTGTCGAGCCTGATGCGAGGTCAATTTGACCCGTTCTCCGTTTTCAGTACGGTAACCATGGCGATCAAAGATACTGGCATGTTTTCCATCCAGAGCCTCACGAGGAGCCAGATCATGGTTGAAGAAGTTATTGGTTGGCTTATGTAATTCAACCGGAAGGCATCCCCGATATCCGTGGAACTGATTTGCATTCAGTGCAAACAAGGCGTCGCTGTACCTAATCCCCCTCTCTTTATCAAACCACGGGAAGCCTTCTGGCAAACGCGCCATAGTGTGTTGCCACAGGCTATTTAGCGTATGCACACCATTTTTTGGGGCTAACCCTCGACTATAAAGAGAGGTATGGCATTGCTTTCTGGATTCACAGACAAGGCCGAGTGCCATACAGGCCTGCTCCATAGTCAACAGCTCATCATCAGCGACATCAGGGCAGTTAGCATGGCGGTAAAATTTATCCGGGTGTTTCTCTATCCCCTTGGCCAGTTGTCGGGCATTTTCAGATAGCATTTTAGCTCTGGCGACGGCGGTTTTAGCGACGCCGACCATCACGGTTGGAATCCATTTGATGTCGCCTTCATAGCCTTTCCCCGCAAAAAAACGCCAGCCGTAGCGTTCTATCCCTTCACGATCCGTTTCAAATACCTCGCAATCCGCAGGCAGTGCTAAGGAAGGTGCGAATAAGCGGGGAAATTCTTCTCGGCTGACTCAGTCATTTCATTTCTTCATGTTTGAGCCGATT
>NZ_JAPCIT010000067.1:0-2089 GCF_027707385.1 Aeromonas sp. QDB54
CGGGAGGCAATATGTTGGTAAAAGCGATAGTTCCGACGGAGCAGGTCGTAGATGTTATCTGTGATGTGTGTGGTGACAGCACGACAAAGACAATGGCACAGGAATACGGCACATTGTCAGCCCACTGGGGGTATGGCTCGGTACGGCACGATGGCGAGAGATACGAAGTGCATCTCTGTGAAGATTGTTTCTTTGAGACGCTCGCGTCTTTGCGTCAAAGCCATCGCTCGCAGAATATGTTTGAGGACGATTATGTGCCAGCCGACCCTGATCGTTTTGGTCGGGTGGAATGACGGATAAACAGTCAGGTGCTCGTAGTGGCGTCGTGAGCTGGGCCACTACAAAGCACCAGCCCGCTATGAAATTTGCAAATCTGCATTCTTGAGCTTAAAGGCACAGCCTTGCCGGATCAGCTCCTCCCGGTTGGCGAGCACCAGTGGGTAGAGCAGGGGATTATTAGCATGTTCCCCGTTGTAGCTCACCTGCATCCGCTCCAGGGCGTAATGCATCAAGGGGACGCGCTGTTCTATCAGCAACTTGCCGTCGGTCATCGCATAGTCGCTGGCGATAATGGCCTGCTGTTCATCACCCAGACAGGGATTGGGGGTCACCACAGCGACCACCCGATTGTTCCACTCCAGATCCTGATCTCGACCGTGGGCCGAAGCGTCGAGTAGCTCCGGCTTGCCCCGAAAGCGGCTCATCACAAAGTCCAGATAATCCCTCTTCTTCTCGCAATACGCCCGCACATGCCAGCGAATGCCGTCATAGACCAAGGTATGGGGAACTATATTGCGCCCGCTACGCTCGGCCGAACTGAGCGACACATAATCCACATCCACCCGTAACTGGCTGCGGGCCGCCTGCACCAGACCGCGTACGATGACGGGGTCGATATGGCGGTTAGGCACATCCAGGATCTCGATATGGCCGTAACGCAGGTCCATCAGTGGCAGCGCCAAGACACCTGCCTCATGCTGGCGCTGATGCTGCTTCTCTCGGTGCAGCAGCAACAGATACTCATCCACCTTGCCTTCGCTAAAGCGAGGGCTGAACTGGGCGGTAGGTTTGTAGCCCTTGAGATTGCGGTCGTACTCCAGCCCTTGTGGCGAGACCTCCTGGATATAGCGGTTGATATCCCTCGACGCCTGCTGGCGGCCAATGTTGAAGGCAGTGCAGAGGTGGTTGGTGGTTAGGCGGCCTTCCCACATCAACACGATCTCCAGCAGTCGAAAACGCAAAGTCTGATCCCAGGTGAGCGCCCCAGCGGTCATATGTGCTCCAAAATGCGACATGTGAATGTAACCAGTATCGGCATGAGTATACAGGCGACATATACTGGCAGCACCAATTGTGTAGAGCAAAGGAGAGCGCAATGTACAGCCAGCATGCACTGCAGCGTATGCAGCGACGTGGGATCAGCAAACAAGTGGTCGACGTGCTGCTGAGCTTTGGCAGCTCTCACTGGCGTTGTTGCTCAAATCAGGGAACTATTCGGCAGTTCAGTGATCTGATCTCTTAGGTTCACCCCCAGGAGCGTCAGATGGGCAAGCCAAAACACAAGATCAGCAACTGGAAACAGTACAATCAGGCTTTGGTACAACGTGGTTCTCTGACTATCTGGATGGATGCGTCAGCTATCCGGCGATGGCATTGCCATATCCACCATGGGCGCAGAGGTAGAGGGTTTCACTACAGCGACACAGCCATCGAAACAGCTTTAATGCTCAAGGGGCTCTTTAATCTACCCCTCCGCGCACTTGAAGGTATCATTAACTCGCTGTTCAAACTGATGGCTGTGCCACTGAAATCACCCGATTACAGCTGCATCAGCAAGCGGGCCAAGACGGTGGAAATCAACTACCGGGCACCGAGCAAGGGGACAGTGACACACCTGGTCATCGACTCCACAGAGCTCAAGGTTTACGGCGAAGGTGAGTGGAAAATGCGTAAGGGAAGGTGCGAACAAGTCCCTGATATGAGATCATGTTTGTCATCTGGAGCCATGAAAAAGGGTTCATCATGAGTCATCAACTTACCTTCGCCGACAGTGAATTCAGCAGTAAGCGCCGTCAGACCAGAAAAGAGA
>NZ_JAPCIT010000068.1:0-1938 GCF_027707385.1 Aeromonas sp. QDB54
CGGGGTGACGTGAGCGCGTTAAGGATCAGGGTGTTCACGTTGGCCGGAATGGCTGTTCAACTTCGCCGGAATACGCAGGGGGTAAGGGGGGGTTCTTATATATATGCAATGTAGCTTGAAAAAATCTCACAGAAAATATGACAAATGGCCCCCTCTGCAAGAGTCAATACAACCCCATGAGCATACTGGCTATAGGGGATAGTAATCAGATGGGGGCTGTATGTCTTGAGAGGCGTAAGGGGTAAAGTACCTCTCCTCTATCACCGGATTACTTCATCTTTCACGGCTTCATAGTAGGAATAGTGGGAGTGTCGAGCGCATAAGGGGCAAGAAATCCGCTCCTCTTGCCAATCTCTCTTCTGAATGAGCGTTACGCCCTTACAAGCTGGACACCGATGGTTGATATTCAGCGCTCTTAGTTCTTCTTGGCGTTCACTGTCAACATTCAGAAAGGCCAAATCAAGCGCCCCTTGTAGCGAACGAGTATCGGTATAGACACCATCACACAAAGCCATATCAAAGCCTTTAAGTTTGGGTGGCGTAATACGGTAAGTGTTCTTGTTACGCTCAATAACAACGCCCTTGTAAGAGAATCTAGTAATTTCTGATTTGTATTCATGGAAGCGGACAGGCTTATCAGCCTGCCCTCCGAACTTGTAATTTGCAGCCTTTGGCGTCTTGATGAGGGACATTAACCACCTCTCAATTTCTTGAAAAGTCTACGGCGTCCTGAGTGTTGTTAAGCGGATTTGGCTTGTAACCAGCTTTCACACGTCTAGCACGCTCCCATTGATTCCATTGCTTGGTTGTCCAATTGGGATTAGCTAATTCATCCCCTGTAAACTCCGTTTGTTGAATAGGATCTGAGAAACCATGTTTACGCATGGCGTCAGTCTTAAGAGAGCGCATGTATTCAATGTGCTCTTTAGACCCTGCACCAATACCAAGGGCTTTCATACTCTTACTGACTTTAGAGACGTCGCCTTGAGCCTCTTGAATGATGGCTGCAAGCTGATCATCACTAATAGATTCGTCTTGAAACAGGTCTTTGATTTGTTCATGCATATTTAACTTCTCCGAAAGGGGTTAGGTGCCCAGGTGAAAGGGGCATCAATGTCATAGTTCTTGAATTTTGAATAATCGCGGTAGTGGTCACAGTGGGTTACCGCAACCCGTTTGCGTGTGTTAAGAAAGCACCACATGGGGGAGAGTCCTACTTAGCTAAAAATGGCTGTTTTAAGCCTTGATATACAAGGGCTAGAGAGGAAGTGACACAGGGGGGAGGTACTACCCTACAGGGTAGTGTGAGTGGCACTAATAAGCTCGTTACGCAATCGGTGATAAGTGCGTTTAGAAAGGCCGTATTTGGTATGTAATACGGAATGAGAACAACCTAGCTTGATTTCTTGCTCTAACTCGGGGGTACGCTGGTAACGCATCCCTTTCGATTTATTCAATTGCTCTTGCTTGGTGAGCAAGGATTCATCGATTGCCTCTGAGAGAGCGTAGGTATCAGTGACTAGCATTCGGCTGTAAAGGCTGGTCGGCCTGACGCCTGCAATAACCTTGATGATACCATTTGCGCTTTGGCGCTCTACGCATACCGCCCTATCTTGTTGGTTGTAATAGACATGATAAAGGTTCATAACACTATGGCCCCTGCTCGCTCTCGTTCTACAGCACAACAGCGACCATATTGATCGAGGTGCGCTATTATTGTTCTTTGCATTCTTCTTCTGCTCCCACGGTATATAGGCCTAGATTTTTAAGAAGAGTGCGTACACTCTCACGAGTGAAGGGCTTACCTCGTTGGGTTAGATAACCTTTCGCATTCAGTGCTGAAGCCAAAGCCTTGTATCCGTTGGATTTGACCCCATAGGTCCAGACACTTTTTCCCGCTTAGGGTTGTGATACCCGACTGCGCAGAAATTCCCGTGG
>NZ_JAPCIT010000069.1:0-1668 GCF_027707385.1 Aeromonas sp. QDB54
CCGCCCCCGGTGTCAGAATAGTTGTCGCCTGACCTGAACCATTTAAAAGTGAAGACCGGGGGCGGATAAAGAGTGTCGAATGGCTCGTTATTCAAGTGAGCGTAAGGCCGCTTTGCTCAAGAAGCTGCTGCCTCCCATCAATATGTCGGTTGCTGAGTTGGCTCGTCAGGAAAACATTAGCGAGGTCACTCTGTATAATTGGCGCAAACAAGCCAAAGACGGAGGGGCTCCTGTGCCCGGGGACAACAAACTGACCGATGAATGGCCGGCCGAGGCCAAGTTCGCCGTCGTGCTGGAAACCGCTGCGCTTTCCGAGATTGAACTCAGTGAGTATTGCCGCCGCAAGGGGCTCTACCCCGAGCAGGTCCAGCAATGGCGCCAAGCCTGTATTCTGGGCCAGCAATCCGCTCGTGCTCTACAGCAGGCCGAGAAGGCACAGTCCAAGGCGGACAAGAAGCGCATCCGGCAACTAGAGCAAGAGTTGCGTCGTAAAGACAAGGCCCTGGCCGAGGCGGCAGCTCTGCTGATATTGCAAAAAAAGCTCGATGCCTACTGGAGCAACGTCGACGAGGCCGATTGACCTCGTTGCCAGAGCGGCAGCAATACGTTGCATGGTGGCGCGAAGCGCTTGAAGCTGGCGCCCGCAAGCATCCTGCGGCCGAGGTGTTGGGGCTGAGTCTGCGCACGCTCCAGCGCTGGTTGGCCGAGCCTGAGCTGAGTGCCGATGGGCGGCCGGATGCGGTTCGCCCTACGCCAGCCCATGCCTTGAGTCCAGAGGAGCGGCAGGCCGTGCTGGACGTCTGCAATAGCCAGGAGTTCGCCTCGTTGCCGCCGAGTCAAATCGTACCACGGCTGGCCGACCAAGGGCGTTACTTGGCCAGCGAGTCGAGCTTCTATCGCATCTTGCGGGCGGCTGACCAGCAGCACAGGCGTGGCCGGAGCCAGCCACCGCGTCATGTGCCGGCACCAACCAGTCATGCCGCGACCGGGCCCAATCAAGTGTGGTCCTGGGATATCACCTACTTGCCGTCACTCGTGCGCGGCCAGTATTACTACCTCTATCTGATAGAGGACATCTACAGCCGCAAAGGGGTGGGCTGGGAAGTGCATGAGCAAGAGTGCGGTGAACAAGCGGCGGCGTTGCTGCAACGGAGCGTCATCCGCGAGCAGTGCTGGAAGCAGCCGCTGGTCTTGCACTCGGACAACGGCGCGCCGATGAAGTCGGTCACGCTGCTGACCAAGATGTATGATCTGGGTGTCACGCCCTCGCGGGGACGGCCTCGGGTCAGCAACGATAATCCGTACTCGGAGTCATTGTTCCGGACGCTGAAGTACTGTCCGCAGTGGCCATCAGACGGCTTTGCCAGTCTGGATGCGGCCAGGGAGTGGGTACGTGACTTTATGACTTGGTATAACGAAGAGCACCGGCATAGCCGTATCCGCTTCGTCACCCCCAACGAGCGGCATCGGGGCGAAGATAAAGCGCTGCTGGCGAAACGGGATGCGGTGTATCAGGCGGCCCGAGCGCGACATCCAACCAGGTGGAGTGGCAAGACGCGAGATTGGACACCGATCGGTGCCGTGATGCTGAATCCTGATAGGTCCGAACCAGAGCAAAAACAGGCAGTTTAAAACAGGTTTACGCGACAACTATCTTGAAAAACGCCG
>NZ_JAPCIT010000071.1:0-1553 GCF_027707385.1 Aeromonas sp. QDB54
GCGACTTCGACGACTACCTGCTGCCGGCCGAGAAGTTCGCCGCACTCAAGCGCGAGCAGGCCCTGCCCCTGGCGATCAACCCGAACAGCGACCAGTACCTGGAAGAGCGTTTGCAGCTGCTGGACGAGCAGTTGGCCACCGTCACCCGCCTGGCCAAGGACAACGAGCTGCCCGATGCCATCCTCACCGAGTCAGGGCTGAAAATCACCCCGCTGGATGCGGCGGTGCCGGATCGGGCGCAGGCGCTGATCGACCAAACCAGCCAGTTACTGCCGCGCATCAAGATCACCGAACTGCTGATGGACGTGGACGACTGGACGGGCTTCAGCCGCCACTTCACCCACTTGAAGGACGGGGCCGAGGCCAAAGACAGGACGTTGCTGCTGTCCGCAATCCTCGGTGATGCGATCAACCTCGGGCTGACCAAGATGGCCGAGTCGAGCCCCGGCCTGACCTACGCCAAGCTGTCCTGGCTGCAAGCCTGGCACATCCGCGACGAAACCTATTCGGCGGCCTTGGCCGAGCTGGTCAACCACCAGTATCGCCACGCCTTTGCCGCCCACTGGGGCGACGGCACGACCTCATCCTCCGATGGCCAGCGCTTCCGCGCGGGTGGCCGGGGCGAGAGCACCGGGCACGTCAACCCGAAGTACGGTAGCGAGCCGGGACGGCTGTTCTATACCCATATCTCCGACCAGTACGCGCCGTTCAGCACCCGCGTGGTGAATGTCGGCGTCCGCGATTCCACCTATGTGCTCGACGGCCTGCTGTACCACGAGTCCGACCTGCGGATCGAGGAGCACTACACCGACACGGCCGGCTTCACCGATCACGTCTTTGCCCTGATGCACCTGCTAGGCTTCCGCTTCGCGCCGCGCATCCGCGACCTCGGCGAAACCAAGCTGTACGTGCCGCAGGGCGTGCAAGCCTACCCGACGTTGCGCCCGCTGATCGGCGGCACCCTGAACATCAAGCACGTGCGTGCCCACTGGGACGACATCCTGCGCCTGGCCAGCTCGATCAAGCAGGGCACCGTCACCGCCTCGCTGATGCTGCGCAAGCTCGGCAGCTACCCGCGCCAGAACGGACTGGCCGTGGCCCTGCGCGAGCTGGGCCGGATCGAGCGCACGCTGTTCATCCTGGACTGGCTGCAAAGTGTTGAACTGCGCCGCCGCGTGCATGCCGGCCTGAACAAAGGTGAGGCGCGCAACTCGCTGGCCAGGGCGGTGTTCTTCAACCGCCTTGGGGAAATCAGGGATCGGAGCTTCGAGCAGCAGCGCTACCGGGCCAGCGGCCTCAACCTGGTGACGGCGGCTATCGTGCTGTGGAACACGGTGTACCTGGAACGCGCCACCCAGGGGTTGGTCGAGGCCGGCAAGCCGGTGGACGGCGAGCTGCTGCAATTCCTGTCGCCGCTGGGCTGGGAGCACATCAACCTAACCGGCGATTACGTCTGGCGGCAGAGCCGCAGACTGGAAGACGGGAAGTTTCGGCCCTTACGGATGCCCGGAAAACCTTAGCGTACGATTTTTTCCGAATTCTGCGGGCTCCCC
>NZ_JAPCIT010000072.1:0-1469 GCF_027707385.1 Aeromonas sp. QDB54
ACTGAACATAGCTCCAAGACTACCTCTTAAGTTAAGAGGGGCGAAGTGTCTGGATCTTCAAGGGGCCAATCTAGTCTAATCATCCCGGACACCATTTTAGGTGGTACAGTCGCCACCATGATCAGAGGTGTTCAATGACAAGACTACGTCGCTCATTTACTGCTGAATTCAAACTCGAAGCCGCATCCTTGGTGCTCTACCAAGGCTATTCCGTCTCCGAAGCCAGCCGTTCACTGGATGTTGGCGAAACCGTGCTTCGTCGATGGGTTCAGCAGCTTCAATCCGAACGAATTGGCACCACTCCTATCAGCAAGGCTCTGACCCCAGAGCAGTAGAAAATCCAGGAACTGGAAGCCCGTATCAACCGACTTGAACGTGAAAAAGCCATTCTAAAAAAGGCTACAGCTCTCTTGATGGCGGACGAACTCGAACGTTTGCGCTGATAGACCGATTAAGGGAGCAAACCCCCACCACGCTGGTCTGTTGCGCTTTCGGTATTCCAACTTCCTGTTTCTACGACTATCAGGCTCGTACCCGCACCATTGACCGTGAACAAGTGTAGTAAAAAAGTGTGCTGCGACGCCTGTTCAACGAGAGTCGGGGTTCAGCTGGCAGCCGGGCCTTGATGTCGGTGATGCGGGAGCTGGGGCATCAGATTGGCCGGTTCAAGGTGCGTCGCCTGATGAAAGACGCGGGGCTGGCGTCCAAGCAACCCGGCGCTCATGCCTACAAGGTCGCCCGGGCTGAGCGACCGGATATCCCGAATCTGCCGGCGCGTGAATTTGCTGCCCCGCAACCCAATCAGGTGTGGCGTGGCGATATTACTTACGTGTGGGCGGGTGGCCGCTGGCATTACCTAGCCGCGGTGCTCGACCTCCACACCAGACGGGTCGTGGGCTGGGCGATGTCTGGCAGACCTGATGCTGACTTGGCCGTGAAAGCGCTCGAGATGGCGTATCAGCAATGGGGTTGTCCGTCCGGTGTGTTGTTTCACTCCGACCAGGGGAGCCAATACGGCAGTCGGGCATTTCGGCAACGGCTGTGGCGCTATCGCATGACACAGAGCATGAGTCGGCGTGGCAACTGCTGGGATAACGCGCCAATGGAGCGGCTGTTCAGGAGCCTCAAGACGGAATGGCTTCCGACCACGGGGTACATGAGCCTGCGAGAAGCGAAGCGAGATATCAGTTATTACCTAATGGATTACTACAACTGGCGGCGTCCGCATCAATACAATGACGGGGTACCGCCAGCAGAAGCCGAAAATCGGC
Organism: Aeromonas sp. QDB54; assembly: GCF_027707385.1. Classification (NCBI taxonomy): domain Bacteria; kingdom Pseudomonadati; phylum Pseudomonadota; class Gammaproteobacteria; order Aeromonadales; family Aeromonadaceae; genus Aeromonas; species Aeromonas sp. QDB54. Next base: position 1,272 of record NZ_JAPCIT010000072.1, read on the forward strand.
CTAACCGAGTGTCCGAATTTAGTTGACCACTACACTTTACACTGAAGAACAGTTAATTAAGGCAGCCAGAGAAGCAGCATTATATGGTGCTCAACATGTTAAAATGCAGAGACTGGATGTATTAGGGAAGGTGCGAACAAGTCCCTGATATGAGATCATGTTTGTCATCTGGAGCCATGGAACAGGGTTCATCATGAG
>NZ_JAPCIT010000073.1:0-1453 GCF_027707385.1 Aeromonas sp. QDB54
ATGATTATGGCATACACCTACCTGACAACAGAAGAGCTCTCTGCTCGCATCAAGTTCGATCCACGTACTATCCGCAATCAGCTGAAAGACTCTGTCCTGCTCGAAGGGCTGCACTATATTCGCCCGTTTGGCGGTCGTAAGTTGTTGTTTCTCTGGGAGCCTATCGAAGAGGAAATGCTCAAGCACAGCGCAATGTTCGAGTCGTTTCAGGGCTAGGGGAGGTGGATTCTTATGGCAACAGTATATAGCCTTAACCAATTGCTTTACCTCGATTTTTGCTTCAAGGGGAAGCGCTGTCGTGAGCGCACTGGGTTACCCGATACAAGCCAAAATCGCCACAAACTGAAGCAGTATTGTGAACGGTTGGAGGCACAAATCACCCTCGGGCAGTTTGATTTTTGCAAAACCTTCCCAAACAGCCCGCGTTGTGGCTACTTCACCAAACTGGCCGAGCGGGAAGCCGTGTTGCGGGCTGGGTGCCCTCTGTTGTCTGATTTTGCTGAGCAGTGGTACCAGGAAAAATCGGCCGAGTGGCGAACCTCCCAGCAGGAGACCATCCGCGACATTCTTGATTGCCATCTGCTGCCGCACTTTGGCAATCAGCCGCTGAGCGTGATCGATAAGTCTGCGATCTTGGCATTCAGGACAATGATCGCTCGTTTGCCCGGGAGAGGTGGCAAGCCGATCTCAGCCTCACGGGTCAACCACATCATGACGCCGCTTCGCATGATGTTGGCAGATGCGGCAGATCGGTTCGGTTTTGACTCGCCCTGGCGCAATATCCGAGCACTCAAGATCCCCCGTAGCAACATCATGCCCTTCAGTCTTGAAGAGATTGGTCGACTGCTGGCAGTGGTGAGGGCTGACTTTCGCCCTTATTACACCATCCGGTTTTTTACCGGGCTACGTTCGAGCGAGATCCACGGTTTAACCTGGCGCCACATCGATTTCGAGCGCCGGCAGATCCTGGTGTATCAGGCATGGGTCCGCAATGAACTGATCCCGACGAAAACCGATGGCTCCTATCGCGCGGTGCAGATGAGTGAGCAGGTTTATCAGGCATTTCTCACTCAACGCGACCGCTACGATGGCAAGGTCTCACCAGATGGGTTTGTTTTCTGCACGAAGCACGGCAGCCCGTTCGAGGATCGCAATGTGGCCAATCGGGTGTGGTACCCATTGCTGTCGTTGTTAAAGCTGGAGAAGCGCAAGCCCTATCAGACAAGGCATACCGCCGCCACGCTCTGGCTCGCGGCAGGTGAGAGCCCTGAGTGGATAGCAAAGCAACTGGGCCATAACAGCACTCAGATGTTATTCCGGGTCTATTCCCGTTACGTGCCTGATCTGTCGGGTCGGGATGGGCATGCCTTTGAGCAGATGTTGGCGGGATTCGAGCAGCAGCGGCTTGCCTCGAAGGCGCTGGCGGAAAGGTGGGATTCACACGATGGGGAGG
>NZ_JAPCIT010000074.1:0-1424 GCF_027707385.1 Aeromonas sp. QDB54
TGTTGTGCAGCCAGCTCCTGACAGTTCAATATCAGAAGTGATCTGCACCAATCTCGACTATGCTCAATACTCGTGTGCACCAAAGCGAGGTGAGCATGGCGACGGACACCCCACGGATTCCAGAACAAGGCGTGGCCACTCTGCCTGATGAGGCTTGGGAGCGTGCGCGCCGTCGTGCGGAGATCATCAGTCCGTTGGCGCAGTCGGAGACGGTCGGGCACGAAGCGGCCGATATGGCGGCTCAGGCGCTGGGCTTGTCTCGGCGCCAGGTATACGTTCTGATCCGGCGTGCCCGGCAAGGCAGCGGCCTCGTGACGGATCTGGTGCCCGGCCAGTCCGGTGGAGGTAAAGGTAAGGGGCGCTTGCCGGAACCGGTCGAGCGCGTCATCCACGAGCTACTGCAAAAGCGGTTCCTGACCAAGCAGAAGCGCAGCCTAGCGGCCTTTCACCGCGAAGTCACTCAGGTGTGCAAGGCTCAAAAACTGCGAGTGCCGGCGCGCAATACCGTGGCCTTACGGATCGCTAGCCTTGACCCGCGCAAGGTCATCCGCCGGCGGGAAGGCCAGGATGCCGCTCGTGACCTACAAGGTGTGGGCGGCGAGCCTCCTGCCGTGACCGCGCCGCTGGAGCAGGTGCAGATAGACCATACGGTCATCGACCTGATCGTGGTCGATGACCGCGACCGGCAACCTATTGGCCGCCCGTACCTGACCCTCGCCATCGACGTGTTCACCCGCTGCGTGCTCGGCATGGTCGTCACGCTGGAAGCGCCGTCTGCCGTTTCGGTTGGCCTGTGCCTCGTGCATGTCGCCTGCGACAAGCGCCCTTGGCTGGAAGGACTGAACGTGGAAATGGATTGGCAGATGAGCGGCAAGCCCTTGCTGCTCTACCTAGACAACGCGGCCGAGTTCAAGAGCGAGGCCCTGCGCCGGGGTTGCGAGCAGCATGGCATCCGGCTGGACTATCGCCCGCTGGGACAGCCGCACTATGGCGGCATCGTGGAACGGATCATCGGCACGGCGATGCAGATGATTCACGACGAACTGCCGGGAACGACCTTCTCCAACCCTGACCAGCGCGGCGACTACGATTCCGAAAACAAGGCCGCCCTGACGCTGCGCGAGCTAGAGCGCTGGCTCACATTGGCGGTCGGCACCTACCACGGTTCGGTGCACAACGGCCTGCTCCAACCGCCGGCCGCGCGCTGGGCCGAGGCCGTGGCGCGTGTCGGCGTACCGGCCGTCGTCACACGCGCTACTTCGTTCCTGGTCGATTTTCTGCCGATCCTCCGGCGCACGCTGACCCGCACCGGCTTTGTCATCGACCACATCCACTACTACGCCGATGGGCACTGTTGCAAATAGTCGGTGGTGATAAACTTATCATCCCCTTTTGCTGATGGAGCTGCACATGAACCCATTCAA
>NZ_JAPCIT010000075.1:0-1392 GCF_027707385.1 Aeromonas sp. QDB54
TTAAAATCGTACTTGGCGCCGCTCAACTGATCGATACTTGATCAACTAGCGCAAAGAATGATCATGCGTCGGCCCTGGTTCCTGACCCCTGTGGTGGCCTGTGTGGTGGCGTGATCGAGATACAGCGCGATCTGCTTGGCACTCATCAACTCGTTCATTACCTAGTCCCGCATCCCGCGACCGGCCGAACCGGGCGCCAGCACCGGCGGTTTCTCGTCCAGCACCATATGGTCGTGGCCGCTGAATACCTCGAAGTGGCGCCCCTTGGCGCGGGCAATCATGGTGATGCCGAGCTGGCGGGCCAGATCCAGCCCCATCTGGGTGACGCCGGAGCGCGACAGCAGCACTGGAATGCCCATCTGCGCCACCTTGATCACCATCTCCGAGGTGAGCCGCCCGGTGGTGTAGAAGATCTTGTCGTGGCCAGCCTCGCCGCGCATCCAGAGCTCGCCCGCCAGAGTATCCACCGCATTGTGGCGCCCCACGTCCTCGACAAAGGAGAGGATTTCGCTGCCTCGACAGATGGCGCAACCATGGACGGCACCGGCCATCTTGTAGGTTTCGTTATGGGCCGACAGCGCCTTGAGCAGGGCGTAGAGGGTGCTCTGCTTAAGCTCAGGCGCGGCCAAGACCACCCCTTCGAGCTTTTTCATCACGCTGCCATACATGGTGCCCTGACCGCAGCCGGAGGTGACCGTCTTCTTCTCCAGTGATTTGTCGAGATCGGCGGCCTGCTGGCTGCTCACCACGGCGGCGGCCTCGCTCTCCCAGTCGACGATCACCGACTCGATGGCCGAAATATCCTCGATAAAGCCCTGATTTTTGAGATAACCCAGCACCAGCGCCTCGGGGCGGGCCCCCAGCGTCATCAGGGTTACGATCTCCTTCCAGTTGAGGTAGACCGTCAGTGGCCGCTCACAGGCGATTTGGCGGGTTTGCAGCGTGCCCTGTTCATCCATCACCTCGACGGCCATGGTGAGCTGGGCGGCAGCATTGCTTTTGATAAAGGTCGGTGTCATGGGCCCCTCGCGACCGGTTGCCGGGATCTAAGGGGAGGGATACAGCAAGTTTTGTTCCAATATTTTTATTAAGTTTTTTTGGGGGGGGGGTGAGGTATTTGCTTTGAAAAGAAAATGTATATTTTGACGAGTTTTTTATCATTTATTCTCATCTAAAATAAATCAAATATTGTATTTATTTTATTTTTGAGATTACTGTTTTTGTTGATGTCAAAATGAAGTCTATATGAATGAGAAACTAAACCTTTAGGTGCCATTGTATCACGTAGCCAAAAATAGATATCTTTAGAACGTTTTACTCTAGGGAAGGTGCGAATAAGCGGGGAAATTCTTCTCGGCTGACTCAGTCATTTCATTTCTTCATGTTTGAGCC
>NZ_JAPCIT010000076.1:0-1385 GCF_027707385.1 Aeromonas sp. QDB54
TAGTACTGAACATAGCTCCAAGACTACCTCTTAAGTTAAGAGGGGCGAAGTGTCTGGATCTTCAAGGGGCCAATCTATCCGTAACCAAACGCCAAGAGCTCTTGCACTGGCTCTAGCAGCTTAGTGAAGTAGGTTGCATTGGCCGCCTCTTTAGCGGTGTTGAATTGTTCATGGGTAGAGTTGTATCGTTGCATTGTCGTTACCTATTGGATTATAAAAATTGAAATCATGTGGGTTAAATAGACTACCAGGGGATATAAAAATAGGATTTTACCAGTCATCTAGATCATCATCCCAAGAGTCTGCTTTAGTTGGTTGCTCTGCCGGTACTGGCGTCAACTTATCGAGGTTGATAATGAGAATGCGGGTCTTCTTGTTAGCGCCTGCATCGTACTTTGTAATGCGATGCAGGTAGCCACGCTCTTCAAGAGTAGAGAGGGAATACTTAATCGAGCGTTCAGACAGACCCGTTAACGCTACCAGTTGGGCATTCGTGGGCCATGCCCTTAAATCACCATCGCGTAGGGGGTTAATGAAGGATGAGAGGATTAATAGGGTATGCTTGTCATTACTAGAAAGGTCGGGAAGGTTTGTCCTACACAGGACGGTGGTGATCTCTAACTGTGTCTTCATCACTTATTTTGTGACCCTTTTTCTTTTTGGCCAAATCCTTGAGGATTAAGTCAACGATGTAACGGGTGGGCTTGACACCTTCTGGCAGATACTCGATAAGCTCGTTGGCGCAAAAGGCAGGAACTTTGACCCTAAGGCCATTCTCTTGGGAATACATATCTCATTACCTCTATCTTGATTTGGAACGGGCAAGAGCCCACTTACTGGCGTAAGCAGGCTAGTGTTTGTGTGGTGTTATACTTACTTATACCCTTATTATTTAGAAATCTGGACATATTTTTTTAATCTTTTTATGTCAAGCCCGTGTTCGCTTGCGTGGGAGGGTAGACTCTAGCCCAGGGTAAGCTTGAAGGTGATACCATTAATAAGTCATTCGTCATCTGCTCTTAGTGTAAGAGGGGGGGCACCATTTGCATGGGGGGGGGGGCACCATTTGCCCAATAACAGATAACGTAACAGATAAATAAATAACTATTATAGGGCACACAGTGCCCCCCTTGTGCCGAAGGCGTTAGATAGGATTTCTGACTGTATGTGCCTCAGGCCGGCAGGGCCAAGCTAAAGAAGACGCCTAAAGGAAAGAGAGAAAAGACAAACCCCTTCCCCTGTCCTTGTAGCCCTTGGCTACTAACTACTTACTGTGTGGATTTCTTCCCTTTTTTTTTGGCGTATCTTTGTAGTGGTCTAATCATCCCGGACACCGTTTTAGGTGGTACAGTCGCCACCATTATTTGAGGTGTTCAATGACAAGA
>NZ_JAPCIT010000077.1:0-1331 GCF_027707385.1 Aeromonas sp. QDB54
TGGATTTGACCCCATAGGTCCAGACACTTTTTCCCGCTTAGGGTTGTGATACCCGACTGCGCAGAAATTCCCGTGGTGAACGGTATCCCAAGGCGCTGTGCGGGTGGTGCTCGTTATAATGCTCAAACGCGATAGCCAAATTGCCTACCGCTGTTCGGCTATCCGGTTTTGGCATCATCTCGATATAGTCTCGCTTCATCGTCTTCACGAAGCTCTCCGCTATACCGTTACTCTGTGGGCTTCTCACTGCTGTCGTTCTGGGCTCCAACCCGATTTCTCGTGCAAACGCGCGGGTCTCATGGGCTCGATACGCCGAGCCATTATCAGTCAGCCACTCCACCGGTGATGCCGGCAACGAATCCCCAAAGCGATGTTCGACAGACCTCAGCATGACATCTTGCACAGTGTCACTATCGTAACCCCCAGTACTGGCCGCCCAGTCCAACGCTTCCCTATCGCAGCAATCCATGGCGAACGTGACACGTAGTTTTTCACCGTTATCGCAGCGAAACTCGAAGCCATCTGAGCACCACCGTCGATTGCTCTCCTTGACGGCAACACGCCCCTTATGTGCCTGCTGGGCCAATGGTGCAGCTGGTTTTCTTTCCAGCAGCAAGCCATGTTCGCGCATGACGCGATATACCCGCTTAGCGTTTACCACAGGTTGTTCTGTTGCCTCAGACTGACGCCGTAACAGCGCCCAGACCCGGCGATAGCCATAGGAGGGAAGCTCTGCCATCGCCTCCATGATACGGCCAAGTAAGGCTGCATCATCACGCTGGCGATGATGACGACCATCTTGCCAACCCGGTTTTCGATGAACACGAACGGATAGCTGCGCACGCGATACATTAAGAGCCTGGCTCACAGCACTTAATCGTCGTCCCCCGGCAACAAGGGCGCATGCGCAATCCATTTTTTTGCTCGACCATACTCCACGGCTTCTTTGAGGATCTCGTTCTCCATGGTCTTCTTCCCGAGCAGACGCTGAAGCTCTCGGATCTGCTTGATGGCAGCAGCCAACTCGGAAGCAGGAACAACATCCTCACCGGCGGTGATCGCCGTGAGAGACCCTTCTTGGAATTGCTTACGCCATTTGAAAAGCTGGTTTGCGTTGACGTCGTGCAAGCGAGCAACATGAGAGACGGTCATCCCGGGCTCAAAGGTCTGCTGCACGATGGCGATCTTTTCTTGTGGAGTCCGGCGTCGACGGCGCTCGGCCCCTGTTAACACTTCGACCATCTTCTCGTTGTGACTAGTACTGAACATAGCTCCAAGACTACCTCTTAAGTTAAGAGGGGCGAAGTGTCTGGATCTTCAAGGGGCCAATC
>NZ_JAPCIT010000078.1:0-1318 GCF_027707385.1 Aeromonas sp. QDB54
TAGCGGGCGGCCGGAAGGTGAATGCTAGGCATGATCTAACCCTCGGTCTCTGGCGTCGCGACTGCGAAATTTCGCGAGGGTTTCCGAGAAGGTGATTGCGCTTCGCAGATCTCCAGGCGCGTGGGTGCGGACGTAGTCAGCGCCATTGCCGATCGCGTGAAGTTCCGCCGCAAGGCTCGCTGGACCCAGATCCTTTACAGGAAGGCCAACGGTGGCGCCCAAGAAGGATTTCCGCGACACCGAGACCAATAGCGGAAGCCCCAACGCCGACTTCAGCTTTTGAAGGTTCGACAGCACGTGCAGCGATGTTTCCGGTGCGGGGCTCAAGAAAAATCCCATCCCCGGATCGAGGATGAGCCGGTCGGCAGCGACCCCGCTCCGTCGCAAGGCGGAAACCCGCGCCTCGAAGAACCGCACAATCTCGTCGAGCGCGTCTTCGGGTCGAAGGTGACCGGTGCGGGTGGCGATGCCATCCCGCTGCGCTGAGTGCATAACCACCAGCCTGCAGTCCGCCTCAGCAATATCGGGATAGAGCGCAGGGTCAGGAAATCCTTGGATATCGTTCAGGTAGCCCACGCCGCGCTTGAGCGCATAGCGCTGGGTTTCCGGTTGGAAGCTGTCGATTGAAACACGGTGCATCTGATCGGACAGGGCGTCTAAGAGCGGCGCAATACGTCTGATCTCATCGGCCGGCGATACAGGCCTCGCGTCCGGATGGCTGGCGGCCGGTCCGACATCCACGACGTCTGATCCGACTCGCAGCATTTCGATCGCCGCGGTGACAGCGCCGGCGGGGTCTAGCCGCCGGCTCTCATCGAAGAAGGAGTCCTCGGTGAGATTCAGAATGCCGAACACCGTCACCATGGCGTCGGCCTCCGCAGCGACTTCCACGATGGGGATCGGGCGAGCAAAAAGGCAGCAATTATGAGCCCCATACCTACAAAGCCCCACGCATCAAGCTTTTGCCCATGAAGCAACCAGGCAATGGCTGTAATTATGACGACGCCGAGTCCCGACCAGACTGCATAAGCAACACCGACAGGGATGGATTTCAGAACCAGAGAAAGAAAATAAAATGCGATGCCATAACCGATTATGACAACGGCGGAAGGGGCAAGCTTAGTAAAGCCCTCGCTAGATTTTAATGCGGATGTTGCGATTACTTCGCCAACTATTGCGATAACAAGAAAAAGCCAGCCTTTCATGATATATCTCCCAATTTGTGTAGGGCTTATTATGCACGCTTAAAAATAATAAAAGCAGACTTGACCTGATAGTTTGGCTGTGAGCAATTATGTGCTTAGTGCATCTAACGCCG
>NZ_JAPCIT010000079.1:0-1283 GCF_027707385.1 Aeromonas sp. QDB54
CAGGGCTGACGCATCAGTGTTTATACTTTGAACAACCCCATACATTCGAACAAATATTGTTCATTCAGACAGCAGAGCCTGCGCTTGTTGGCCATGCTTAGATTACGTGATTTGTTTTGCTTCAGCATGTTCAGTATCCACTGCCTGATGACCGCTAAGTTTTCCCCAGCGAAGCCCGCTCTGGCCTGAAGTTGATCCTCTCCGAACGCAATATCTAAAGTCCAGTGCAGCAGATTTTCTACCGACCAGTGCGCTCGGGTTGCCTTCAGCGCTGAGGTGGCATCCAACGCTCGGCTACTTATATAAAATCTCACGAAATCATAGCCTTTGCCATTTTCAATTCGCTCAGCCTGCACGGCTATGATCGTCTTCGCTTTCCACTGCTGGCAAACTGGCATGCTTTCATCAACCATCAGAACCCAACAACGTCGATGCTCTTTTCGCCCATGTTCTGAGTCAAATTGTTCAGTAAAGCCGTGCCCCGAAACATCGGTTTCATTCTTATCCCAATACGCTTGGAACTGTTCTTTTACTTCAGTATTGAGGCTAGGTTGGTTGTCTTTCACTGCAAGCAGGTAATCACCCGACTTTTTGAGGATGGTGTCGGCGATTTTTACCTGTGTACCCATCGCATCAATACTGACTAAACACCCTTTTAATTCAAGAAGTTGGAGTAGCTCAGGTATTGCCGTGATCTCGTTAGATTTGTCAGCGACTTTTTGCTGGCCAACACACATCCCCAGCTCAGTTGACCAGACATTGACCATATGAACAGCGTTGGCACCTCGCCCTTTAGCGGTAGCACGAAGAGCTTTACCATCAACCGCTAGTTGGCCAACCAGCTTATCATCGCCCATGATGTCGCCGATCCACGCTTGAAAAATGGATTTCAGACTGGCGGGAGGCAGAGTGGCAAAAATGCGGTTGAATGTGTCGTGTGATGGAATGCCGCCAGGCAAGCTCAACCAGCGCCGGAACCATGGCTCTCGCTCTTGAGCAAACAAGGTAATCTCGCTCCAAGTATCAAAACCGCACATCATGGCGCAGATGGCCATGAAAACAACCTCTGACAAGATATGCGAGCACTTGGCCTGATTGCGTGGGTCTGGAATTGATTCAAGGTAGTCGAGCAAAGACTTCTGGGCCATAAAAATAAACAGTTAGTTAAGATCTCGACTATTTACAGCTTGGCAACGCAAGGTACAATTAAAATCGTACTTGGCGCCGCTCAACTGATCGATACTTGATCAACTAGCGCAAAGAATGATCATGCGTCGGCCCTG
>NZ_JAPCIT010000080.1:0-1239 GCF_027707385.1 Aeromonas sp. QDB54
TGTAGTGGTCAACTAAATCCGGACACACAGTTAAGCCGATTTTCGGCCTCTGCTGGCGGTATCCCATCATTGTGTTGATGCGGGCGCCGCCAGTTGTAGTAATCCATCAGGTAGTAGCTGATATCCCGCTTGGCTTCCCGCAGGCTCATGTACCCCGTGGTCGGAAGCCATTCCGTCTTGAGGCTCCTGAACAGCCGCTCCATCGGCGCGTTATCCCAGCAGTTGCCACGCCGACTCATGCTCTGGGTCATGCGATAGCGCCACAGCCGTTGCCGAAATACCCGGCTGCCGTATTGGCTGCCCTGGTCGGAGTGAAACAGCACGCCAGACGGGCAGCCCCGTTGCTGATACGCCATGTCGAGCGCTTTCACGGCCAACTCAGCATCAGGCCTGCCGGACATCGCCCAGCCCACGACCCGTCGGGTGTGGAGGTCGAGCACCGCGGCCAGGTAATGCCAGCGGCCACCTGCCCATACGTAAGTGATGTCGCCGCACCACACCTGATTGGGTTGCTGGACATCAAATTCACGCGCCAGAAGATTGGGAATATCCGGTCGTTCAGACCGCGCGACCTGATAACGATGAGCTCCCGGTTGTTTGGAGACCAGCCCGGCCTCCTTCATCAGGCGACGCACCTTGAACCGACCAATCTGATGCCCCAGTGCCCGCATCATTGACATCAAGGCCCGGCTGCCAGCTGAGGCTCTACTCTCTTTGAACAAACACAGTAACTCACTTCTCTGCTGCACCCGTTCACGGTTAATTGTGCGCCTGCGAGCCAGATAGTCGTAAAAACAGGCGGTTGGTATACCGAAAGCGCAACAGACCAGGGTGGTGGGGGCTTGCTCCCTTAATCGGTCTATCAGCGCGTACGTTCGAGTTCGTCCGCCATCAAGAGAGCAGTAGCCTTTTTTAGAATGGCCTTTTCGCGTTCAAGCCGGTTGATGCGGGCTTCCAACTCCTGAATTTTTTGCTGCTCAGGGGTCAGCGCCCGGTTAGCAGGTGTAGCGCCACTTCGTTCTGATTGAAGTTGCTGAACCCATCGACGCAGCACGGTTTCGCCGACATCCAGTGAACGGCTGGCTTCGGGGACTGAATAGCCTTGGTCGAGCACCAGGGATGCGGCTTCCAGCTTGAACTCGGCAGTAAATGAGCGACGTAATCTTGTCATTGAACACCTCAAATAATGGTGGCGACTGTACCACCTAAAACGGTGTCCGGGATGATTAGACCACTACA
>NZ_JAPCIT010000081.1:0-1198 GCF_027707385.1 Aeromonas sp. QDB54
CTCCAACTTCTCTGTTATTTCCTGCCACGCACCATGGATGATGCTCGCCAATATCGGCATTAACCAAAGCGCGCTGTTTTTGGCAATCTTCAGCATCGATAACTCCGCGCTGCCAATCAGCGTCAGCGCCAGCCGACGTTTGACCAGCAAGGCCAGCAAACTAGCCCAGATCAAGCCTTCCGCTATCGCTTTTTGTCGTGTCGCGAACGCCTTCAACCGGTTATGTGATTTCAGCTCTTTGAACAACAGTTCGATCTGCCAACGGCAACGATACAATGCCATCACCTTCTCGGCTGGCCATCGCTCACGCGGAAGATTGGTCATCCATATACAGAACCGTTTTTCCTCTGCAAACCAACGTCTTATGAGTCGATATTTATACTTTCCCGAACTCACATCCAGATCCAGAACCTCGGCTCTGCAGCTTCTCCGATCGATATCCTTGAGCTTTTTTCCGAGTAACTTGGGCATTTCCCTGCCGTCCTGTCGGTAAGCTGCCTGTACTTTGGGATTGAGATTTTGACTCCCTCTGACCAGATAGCTTCCTTTGGCTTTGGTCACATCAGCAAAGTACTCGCGGCTGATGTAACCGGCATCCGCCAATAACAGTTTGTTATTTAACGAATTTGCGGCCGGAAGATGCTTGCGCTCCGATTCGGTATCCGCCGTGATACTCATCGATATCGGCGACTGGTCCAGCAAGGACATGGTCATATGACACTCTACCGCAGCGGGGCTGTGCTTATTGAATCGGCCCGGGAAATGTTCTGCCAATTGCGGATGTAACGCGAATGACGACCCGTCCTGCAGCAGTACCTGCTCAAAGCCTGCCAGTCCGTGGGCGTCCGGTAGACACTCCTTGAGGCGTAAGGCGATGGCTCGTTCAACCAGTGCGCGCATGAACAAGGGAAAACCCTGCTTGCGTAACTGGTTGTGAAAGGGTTTATACGCTATTTGGTCAGTATCATGGAGCTGCAACGCATTGAAATGGCGATGCAAACCAGCAATACCATCCACCTTGTCGCAACCAAGCCCTGAGAGCAGAGCCGGGAGTAGTCTCGCAGGCTGGATATCCCGGAGTCGCTGACAAAAACCGGTAAATTTACCGATCCGGTTGAGTTCAGAAGAGCTAAGAAGTTGCTTGAGGTACTGGGTTGCATTGATAATAGTCATGGCTTCGGGCGTGTCGGTTTTTTTT
>NZ_JAPCIT010000082.1:0-1113 GCF_027707385.1 Aeromonas sp. QDB54
AGGGTTCATCATGAGTCATCAACTTACCTTCGCCGACAGTGAATTCAGCAGTAAGCGCCGTCAGACCAGAAAAGAGATTTTCTTGTCCCGCATGGAGCAGATTCTGCCATGGCAAAACATGGTGGAAGTCATCGAGCCGTTTTACCCCAAGGCTGGTAATGGCCGGCGACCTTATCCGCTGGAAACCATGTTACGCATTCACTGCATGCAGCATTGGTACAACCTGAGCGATGGCGCGATGGAAGATGCTCTGTACGAAATCGCCTCCATGCGTCTGTTTGCCCGGTTATCCCTGGATAGCGCCTTGCCGGACCGCACCACCATCATGAATTTCCGCCACCTGCTGGAGCAGCATCAACTGGCCCGCCAATTGTTCAAGACCATCAATCGCTGGCTGGCCGAAGCAGGCGTCATGATGACTCAAGGCACCTTGGTCGATGCCACCATCATTGAGGCACCCAGCTCGACCAAGAACAAAGAGCAGCAACGCGATCCGCAGATGCATCAGACCAAGAAAGGCAATCAGTGGCACTTTGGCATGAAGGCCCACATTGGTGTCGATGCCAAGAGTGGCCTGACCCACAGCCTAGTCACCACCGCGGCCAACGAGCATGACCTCAATCAGCTGGGTAATCTGCTGCATGGAGAGGAGCAATTTGTCTCAGCCGATGCCGGCTACCAAGGGGCGCCACAGCGCGAGGAGCTGGCCGAGGTGGATGTGGACTGGCTGATCGCCGAGCGCCCCGGCAAGGTAAGAACCTTGAAACAGCATCCACGCAAGAACAAAACGGCCATCAACATCGAATACATGAAAGCCAGCATCCGGGCCAAGGTGGAGCACCCATTTCGCATCATCAAGCGACAGTTCGGCTTCGTGAAAGCCAGATACAAGGGGTTGCTGAAAAACGATAACCAACTGGCGATGTTATTCACGCTGGCCAACCTGTTTCGGGCGGACCAAATGATACGTCAGTGGGAGAGATCTCACTAAAAACTGGGGATAACGCCTTAAATGGCGAAGAAACGGTCTAAATAGGCTGATTCAAGGCATTTACGGGAGAAAAAATCGGCTCAAACATGAAGAAATGAAATGACTGAGTCAGCCGAGAAGAA
>NZ_JAPCIT010000083.1:0-987 GCF_027707385.1 Aeromonas sp. QDB54
CTCATGATGAACCCTGTTCCATGGCTCCAGATGACAAACATGATCTCATATCAGGGACTTGTTCGCACCTTCCCTAGGGGTTAACCCATCATTGGTATCACGTATGATGATGGATCTTGGGCCTGAGAGTGGTAACGAACTAGGGCTGATGATTGCAAGAACGGAGGGGAGTGCAACTGATCCTTTCCGCTTCATCTATGAATGTGGCGCACTAATATTTTTCTTCCATTGGTGTTTGTATAAGAGCGCTGGTGACATCAATTGGATGCACCAACATCTAGCAAAACAGGGATTCTTGATTGATCAGATCAGTACAGATACGCATGCGTTAAGTATCGCACAGTCAATACTAGGTGGTATTGAATTACGTGGGTACGACCTGCGCAGATTCAACCAAAACCTCTCTGTCTTTATGGCCGAATATGAAGAGTATCTTGACAGTGATGGCACAAGGGAACCGCCAAAGCTAGTTTTACATTAGTGTAGGGATTGTATGGATTTCTATAGAAAGGCTTCCTTCATAGCGATCATTGTTGTGTTACTGACCTTAGTGGCAGGGCCATTCCTATTCAAGTTCTATCCAAACTTTGAAAAGGGAAAAGTTATGTGTGAATCACAAGGAGGGCATGTTAGCTTTGAAGGGAGGGACATCAAGGTTTATGGTGATAGAATCGAATTGGTCGGTGTCTGGGGAATATTGGATAGTGGTAAACCCAGACACATTTTGATCCAAACTAAAGGACGGTTGTGTGTAATTGAAGAAAGTAACGCTGATTAGATAAACATACAGGAAGGCGTCTAGGATCGTCCCTAACGAGGTTGAGAGGCTTACGTGTAGAATCCCTAGGCTACGCCTAGTGACACTATATAGCATAAGTGAGTAGACCAACGCCTTCGGCAAAGAGTAAAAGTGTAGTGGTCAACTAAATCCGGACACACAGTTAAGCCGATTTTCGGCCTCTGCTGGCGGTATCCCATCATTGTGTT
>NZ_JAPCIT010000084.1:0-946 GCF_027707385.1 Aeromonas sp. QDB54
GGGTCATGGTACACGTCACTGAATATGCGGATTGCGGCGAACTGATGTGGGCAACCAGACTGGCGGATAGCGAGGGCGAGTATGAGTGTTGGGAATTGTTATCGCCAAAGGCCGTCCATCGAGTCTCGGTCTCAGATAAATGCATGGCAACTATTGCGCCGTCGGGGCAGCTGGTACTGGCAATGCTGGGGATGGAGCAGCAGTCTGTCACATTGCGCAGTTGTCGCGCTCTGGAAGGCATCACAGGGGACGAGGGGCGTCAACTGTGGGAGTTTCACCTTGGTTTGGCCCTCAATGAGTCGCATGGCCAGATGATCCAGGCACTGTGGCGCTTCTATGCCATGTTACCGCCCGGCGGGTTACGGCGCTTTTCCCTCGGGATCCTACGTGACCGGCGTTTTATCACCGGGTTTTATCGAGGCAGGGCGAGCCATCACCATCATCATGACCATGTGGGTGGCTTGCTGGAGCACAGTGTAGAAGTGGCGATGACAGCCAGGATGTTGTGTCGTCAATACCGGCTTGATGGACGCACCGCCGACGTCGCCTTCCTAGGGGGATTGCTGCACGATGTGGGCAAACTCTACCTCTACTACAACGTGGAAGCCGGAGAGGGGATCTGCTCCCAGCATGAAGCCCTGAACTTCATGAAGTTGGAGCCACACCTGCAAAGTCTGATGAGCCAGGATCCCCGGGCATTTGAAGCCCTGTCGGCCTGCTTGTCCGCATCGATTGGCAAGCCGCTTATCCAGTATATGCCGGAGACTATCGTCAAGATGGCGGATCGATTATCGGCCGAAGTATTCAACTGGCGCAGGGTGTTTGCAGGATTGCCCGATTTTTACTGGTTTCGGAAATCGACCAGCGATACGCGGATTTACAAGCGGCTGGATTGATGGCGTGGTCGTGGGCTTAAACCGGTTTTAAAGAAGAGCTGGCAAGATGG
>NZ_JAPCIT010000085.1:0-945 GCF_027707385.1 Aeromonas sp. QDB54
GCCACGACTGCATGCCCCAATTCAACCAACATGCTCTTGAGGTCAAAACGATGATTAAACCGGAAGCAGTATTCCGCAAGATGCCTTGGTAAATGCTTCGCTCCGAGCGTATGGCAACTGCCCCGCAGCGAGTTTTTCACATTTCCTATCATCGTGTTTACCCAGTTGAATGCCGGATGATCCAGCCAGTCCAGGTTGCCCCCGGTGACAACACCCAGGTGCTCACAATTGGCCTCCTTGACCGCTTTGAAACAGGCCAATCCATCGGATATCACCGCGCTACCACTGGCAATATGCCGTTTTGCCCAATCAGCAACGGACTTGGTTTTGAAACCATCGACCACCGTCATCCGCATCTTGATTGGATGTCCTTCCTTGTTCAGGGCCACTGCTGCCACAAACGGCGTCTTGCCTGCCGCGCCCCGACCCCGTTTGCCACCACGGCGCTCGCCACCCCAGTAGACATCATCGAGCTGAATGATGCCGCTGATGGGCTGCTTGTCATCGGACTCTTTCATGGCTTGCAGCAGCTTGTGCTTGAGCATCCAGGCGGTGTCATATTTGACGCCCAACTGGCGCTTTAGCTCCATCGCTGACAAGCCTGTTTTGGTTTGTGACAACAGGTGTATTGCCAGAAACCACTTGGTCAGTGGGAGCTTGGTGTTTGCGAAAATCGTGTTTCCAGTCAATGACATCTGGTGACGGCAGTGATTGCATTGCCACACACGTGGCCGCCTTCTCAGGCGACAACAGGTCTTGTTGGCACATTCAGGGCAGACAAAGCCGTTAGGAAAACGCCAAGTGAACAGCGCGTTTTCGCACTGAGCCTCAGTGCCATAGTCCTTGAGAAACTCAAACAGGCTGTAGCCTTTCTGGAATTGGATTTTGCTTTTGGCCATGATCTCGCACCTCGATAACTGTACGTAAGATCAGTATAGTTCGTGG
>NZ_JAPCIT010000086.1:0-911 GCF_027707385.1 Aeromonas sp. QDB54
TGATCTCGCACCTCGATAACTGTACGTAAGATCAGTATAGTTCGTGGTAACTGACTGCTAATCATGGGTAATCAGGTTATCTTTTAAAAATGCAGCTCTTCTATCCGACACGGTTTTCCGTATAAATAGCCTTGATAGGTGTGACACCCCATACTCTGCAATAACGCGCGCTGGGCTTCTGTTTCAACACCCTCAGCTATGACTTGCAGTTCCATTGAGTCGGCTAATGTTATAACTGCCTGAGCGATGGCCCTATCATTACTGCTATTGATAATATCTCTAACAAACCCTTGGTCAATTTTCAACTGATTTATAGGCAATTGTTTTAAGTAGGATAAGGATGAATAGCCTGTACCAAAATCATCGATTGAAAAAGTCACACCGTGCTGCTGCAACTCTTTCATCTTAGCTTTAACATCAGGAATGTTATTTACGAGCAACGTTTCCGTAATTTCCAGCTTTAGCAACTGTGGATTTGCACCTGAGGTTTTCAATGCATTTAAAACAGTCTGAACAAAATTATCTTTGCTAAATTGAACTACGCTTATGTTAACCGCAATGCTTAGGTGTTGTTTTTTGGATTCTAAAGACCATTTTGCCAGAGTGGCGCAAGCTTCCTCTAGCACCCATTTGCTAATGGGCACAATCAGACCTGTTTCTTCCGCTAATGGGATAAATTGCAGTGGTG
The DNA here is from genome assembly GCF_027707385.1 of Aeromonas sp. QDB54. Taxonomy (NCBI): domain Bacteria; kingdom Pseudomonadati; phylum Pseudomonadota; class Gammaproteobacteria; order Aeromonadales; family Aeromonadaceae; genus Aeromonas; species Aeromonas sp. QDB54. Next base: position 689 of record NZ_JAPCIT010000086.1, read on the forward strand.
ACACCATTCCTTTTTCTGGGTGTATCCAGCGTAATAGCACTTCAACACCAATACACTGCTCCAAGTGATTGACCTGTTTTTGATAGAAAAGTACAAATTGCTGGCTTTGTATTGCAGAGTATAAGTCGCTAATAATTGCTGCTCTTGGGAAGGTGCGAATAAGCGGGGAAATTCTTCTCGGCTGACTCAGTCATTTCATTTCTTCATGTTTGAGCCGATTTTT
>NZ_JAPCIT010000087.1:0-872 GCF_027707385.1 Aeromonas sp. QDB54
AACCGAACAGGCTTATGTCCACTGGGTTCGTGCCTTCATCCGTTTCCACGGTGTGCGTCACCCGGCAACCTTGGGCAGCAGCGAAGTCGAGGCATTTCTGTCCTGGCTGGCGAACGAGCGCAAGGTTTCGGTCTCCACGCATCGTCAGGCATTGGCGGCCTTGCTGTTCTTCTACGGCAAGGTGCTGTGCACGGATCTGCCCTGGCTTCAGGAGATCGGAAGACCTCGGCCGTCGCGGCGCTTGCCGGTGGTGCTGACCCCGGATGAAGTGGTTCGCATCCTCGGTTTTCTGGAAGGCGAGCATCGTTTGTTCGCCCAGCTTCTGTATGGAACGGGCATGCGGATCAGTGAGGGTTTGCAACTGCGGGTCAAGGATCTGGATTTCGATCACGGCACGATCATCGTGCGGGAGGGCAAGGGCTCCAAGGATCGGGCCTTGATGTTACCCGAGAGCTTGGCACCCAGCCTGCGCGAGCAGCTGTCGCGTGCACGGGCATGGTGGCTGAAGGACCAGGCCGAGGGCCGCAGCGGCGTTGCGCTTCCCGACGCCCTTGAGCGGAAGTATCCGCGCGCCGGGCATTCCTGGCCGTGGTTCTGGGTTTTTGCGCAGCACACGCATTCGACCGATCCACGGAGCGGTGTCGTGCGTCGCCATCACATGTATGACCAGACCTTTCAGCGCGCCTTCAAACGTGCCGTAGAACAAGCAGGCATCACGAAGCCCGCCACACCGCACACCCTCCGCCACTCGTTCGCGACGGCCTTGCTCCGCAGCGGTTACGACATTCGAACCGTGCAGGATCTGCTCGGCCATTCCGACGTCTCTACGACGATGATTTACACGCATGTGCTGAAAGTTGGCGGTGCCGGAG
>NZ_JAPCIT010000088.1:0-802 GCF_027707385.1 Aeromonas sp. QDB54
ACCACGGGAATTTCTGCGCAGTCGGGTATCACAACCCTAAGCGGGAAAAAGTGTCTGGACCTATGGGGTCAAATCCAGTGATCCACTCACTGCTCTCTCGTATCTGGCGGGATGGGCACCGCTACCAAAAAGGGGGCGTGATGCTAGCCGACTTCACTCCTATCGGCAGCCAGCAGGGAGATTTGTTCGACCATCATCAACATAAGCCCCGCAGTCAGGACCTAATGCAGATGATCGACCGAATCAACCAGGGACGATTAGGAAAAATTCATTTTGGATCTTGTGGGAGAGACAACAGTGATTGGATTATGAGGCGTGAAAAACTCAGTCCCCGCTATACAACCGCATTGGATGAATTACCTATTGCAAAGTGATAACCCGAAATTTCACTTAGGGAAGGTGCGAATAAGCGGGGGAATTCTTCTCGGCTGACTCAGTCATTTCATTTCTTCATGTTTGAGCCAATGGAGGCCGGGGGCAAAAAAGAGATTCATTTTGGGCCAGCATTATGATGGGCGTAAGATGGCGCATCTCAAGCAGTTGCAGCCACCCATCAAACATTACAAATGCTCAATCATTGTTCAGACTTGAGTCGATTGGCACAGAGGAACGGCCTTCTTCACCTCGCATCGATACCAATTAACCATGTATTATTCGTAAAATTCAAACCTGATTACCCATGACCCTCAGCCAGCTTCAAGAGCCGATATGGCATCGGAGGGCTTGCCACGACTGCATGCCCCAATTCAACCAACATGCTCTTGAGGTCAAAACGATGATTAAACCGGAAGCAGTATTCCGC
>NZ_JAPCIT010000089.1:0-764 GCF_027707385.1 Aeromonas sp. QDB54
CTTCATCGGAAAACTCGGCGGGTGGAATCCGGGTATTTTGCCAAAATCAGGAAGTCTTCTTCAGAGTTTCCTTAGCGTACGTTTTTCTCCGAATTCTGCGGGGTCCCCAGCTACGGGTCTTTCGCAAGCTCGATACCTTGCAGGCCTATTTGCAGGAAATCGGCGTGGTCCGCTTTGAGATCGATGCCGCCGGGTTCGTGGTCGCACCACGACAGCGGTAACCTATTGCGATAAACACCAATTGACATTACATTTGTAATTACTGAAATGATTGTGAATAGTGAGGGCAGTGATGGGAACGATCAATTTGCGCATCGATGATGATCTAAAAGCCCGTTCTTATGCGGTGCTGGATCGGTTGGGGGTGACGCCTTCAGAGTTGCTGCGGCAAACGCTGGAGTACGTTGCTGCTCAGGAGCGGTTACCGTTTCGAACTACCGTCGTGACTCAGGACGAAGAGGCTCTCCTTGCGCTCGTTCGGGAGCGGTTGGCCAACCCCCAAAAAGGGATCAAGGTGTCGCTGGATGACCTTTGAGCTTGAGTTTGATCCCCGTGCTTGGCGGGAGTGGAAGAAACTGGGCGATACCGTGCGCCAGCAGTTCAAGAAGAAGCTGGTAGAGGTGCTGGAACGGCCAAGAAATGAGGCCAACCGCCTGCATGGGCTGCCGGATTGCTACAAGGTCAAATTGCGTGGTGCCGGATACCGGTTGGTGTACCAGGTGCAAGATGATCGGGTGGTGGTGTTTGTAGTGGCAGTAGGGAAA
>NZ_JAPCIT010000090.1:0-754 GCF_027707385.1 Aeromonas sp. QDB54
CGGGGTGACGTGAGCGCGTTAAGGATCAGGGTGTTCACGTTGGCCGGAATGGCTGTTCAACTTCGCCGGAATACGCAAACGGACTGTTTCGAGGAACTTAGGGCGGTGGCTTTGGGTATTATCGGAATGGGTGGTCATAGTGTTAGTCATAGTGGTTTCTCCTATTGTTGTTGATTTGTGATTAGCGGTTAGTGATGACCTTCCGGAAATTTCCGGATGTTTAGTCATTCCAGATATGACCCTGCCATCTGAACTTAATCAGCGGCCTTATAGGTCAATCGGAGGGTTTAAACTTTGGGGATTGGGATTATTTAATTGGTCTTCAATCTGGAGAGTACTACCACTGAGGTTTCAACCATACGCCGAACGTATCGAACTCCTCGGGATTTTCTTTCATGTACTTATCAAAGTGCTGCTTGTATTGGGCAACGTGTTTCGGGTACTTCGAGTATTTGAGACAACGCCAGTTAATATCCTCTTGACCCTGTACCAACTTCCTGTAGCCCTCGGTCAGCACTCGGAAACCTTCATTGTTTCGGCCTTGGGTACTGACGTACTTGAAAGACCCGTCAGCGATTAGCGCGGGGCGAACCTTCCAGATATCGGCTTGTTTGTCACGGCACCACTGCTTAACGAAGTTCTTACGCTTGACCATATATTGAAACGCTAGGTCAGGGTGTAGTGGTCAACTAAATCCGGACACACAGTTAAGCCGATTTTCGGCCTCTGCTGGCGGTATCCCATCATTGTGTTG
>NZ_JAPCIT010000091.1:0-733 GCF_027707385.1 Aeromonas sp. QDB54
TGTCATTGAACACCTCAAATAATGGTGGCGACTGTACCACCTAAAACGGTGTCCGGGATGATTAGACCACTACAAAGTGATGAATACCTGCAATCCGACAAGCCTCTCGCCAAGTGATACCGTTCTTGGACAGCTTGCGGTCTAGCTCGTTGACTTTGGCCTCTTGGGCTTTCTCGAAGATGGCTTCAAGCTGCTCGAGGTAAGTCATGATAAGGACGTTGATTGTCTTGCTCTCGGTAGACGCCAGGACACGGCATTCAAGTTTACCCAAGAGGTAGCACTTGCGGGATTCGCCCTTAGCGTCTCGATACTCAGATTCAACCGCCCGAAAATTTGGGCCGTTAAACTCTGCAATCTTCTTCATTAAATGGTCATGGCGTAGCTCTACCACCTTCTCGTTATGCTTCTCTCGGAGACCGTTAATAATCTCGCAGAGTTGAACTGAGGTAATCGGGAAGTTAACCCCATGGAACGGATTGTATTTCTCTAGGGCTTGCTTATATGCGTTGATTTCATGCTTATTCATATTGGTTGTTTCTCCTTATTGTTGATGCCCTCTTGTCAAGCTGCCTCCCGTCCAGCCCTCAGCACCGCAACCACACGGTAACCGGACAGGCAAGACAAGAAGACACCGACAATAAGCGGCTGAGTGATGATGCTAGGGAAGGTGCGAATAAGCGGGGAAATTCTTCTCGGCTGACTCAGTCATTTCATTTCTTCATGTTTGAGCCGA
>NZ_JAPCIT010000092.1:0-714 GCF_027707385.1 Aeromonas sp. QDB54
CGCTTAAAAATAATAAAAGCAGACTTGACCTGATAGTTTGGCTGTGAGCAATTATGTGCTTAGTGCATCTAACGCCGTTATCAATTGCGGTAAGAAGCGTAGCAAGCGAAGCGAACGAAGCTTTTTACCGTCAATTGCATAGCTTTGTTAACCCTTTTGCCAAATTTGATAGCAATAGTTAATGTTTGAGCTAAAGTGTTGCTCAAAAACAACTTCGAAGGTATTGGGAATATTCGGAAAGAAAACATCTCCTTCCGGCTCAATATCAATCGTCGATATATGGAGCGTAGAGGCCATGGGCAATGTTTCTCTGTAAATCTCCCCGCCACCAGACACTATAACGTGATCGGTGAGTTCAGCCAGCCCGTACATGGCCTCTTCGATCGACGGGAATACTATTACGTTGTCATTATCGGCCGTCCAGGCTGAGCGAGTAACGACCGCGTATTTCCTATTAGGGAGTGCTCCCATAGATTCGAACGTCTTGCGGCCCACCAAAAGCCACTGGTTGTACGTCAAGGCTTTAAAGAGTAGCTGCTCTCCTTTCGCGGACCAGGGTATGTGTGGACCGCAACCAATCACTCCGTTTTTCGCTTTTGCAGCCATTAATGATACTTTCACAATTTTGGTTCCGGGTTAACTTTGTTTTAGGGCGACTGCCCTGCTGCGTAACATCGTTGCTGCTCCATAACATCAAACATCGACCCACGGCGT
>NZ_JAPCIT010000093.1:0-686 GCF_027707385.1 Aeromonas sp. QDB54
CTGAGCGCGCCAGCGTTTGTGCCAAATCCGCTTGTCTTCAGCTTCAGACGTCGCTGTTGTGTAGCCAAACATGGGGGTCTTTCGTCGACTTCGGCTCATTTTTTTACCTCATCTCAGGGGGGATGAAAATTTATCCGGAGTATCGATGGGAAAGTGCATATTGATGAGGTGAGGAAGGCTGGGATGGTCAGATTGACTACCACGTCACCGTTCCCCTGACCTCGTTAAACCAGACCTTTTGGGTTCTCTCGTAAGAGTCTTTTGTTACATTCCACCGAGATTCTCGGGAGGGTGACCCACCACTTCAAACAAATCACCAATCTCAATTCTTAAATGGTGGCATAACTGTTCTATTACTTCTAACTCCACTCGCGTTGCCGTCTCATTGTAGAGACGATGCAAAGTGTTTCGATTGATACCCGTATCTCTGGCAACTTCGGCAACTTTGAGTTTCCGTTCACCCAAAATTCGGGATAGATGGCACTTAATCATCACTCCTCCATAGAAAAAAGACCTGCAGGATGGCAAAAATCGTTGCACTAACGATTTGTGGTGCTAAAATCCCTCCTGTGGTGCATTTGTTTTTTTTGAAGAGAAAAAAGAGAGGATATGATTATGGCATACACCTACCTGACAACAGAAGAGCTCTCTGCTCGCATCAAGTTCGATCCACGTACTATCCGCAA
>NZ_JAPCIT010000094.1:0-587 GCF_027707385.1 Aeromonas sp. QDB54
GTGGTCAGTAACTTCGCGCAGGGTGACAGCGGTTTTCGCCGCACCCGCTATCAGCTGCTGGTGCAGCCGGCGCTGTGGCGGCTCTCTTTGCGCCAGAACTCCCGCATCTTCCAGGCACAAAAGCCCGATGAAATCCTCTCCATCCTGCTGCAAGAACACGGCATCACCGACTATGCGTTTGCCCTGAAAAACGAGCACGCCAAGCGGGAGTACTGCGTCCAGTATCGCGAGACCGACCTCGATTTCGTGAACCGGCTCGCCGCCGAGGAGGGGATGTTCTACTTCCACGAGTTTGAAGCGGGCAAGCACCGCATCGTATTTGCCGATGACGCTGCCGCCCTGACCGCCGGCCCCGAGCTCTTCTTTAACCTTGGCAACCGTTCGCTGGAGCAGGGGCCCTACGTCCTTCAGTTCCACTACCGGGAGGCGGTGCGTCCGAGCGATGTGGAGCTCAAAGACTACAGCTTCAAGACCCCGGCTTATGGCCTCTCCCACAAAAAGCAGGGCAGTGAGCTCGAGCACCAGCGCGACACCTACCAGCACTTCGACTATCCGGGTCGCTACAAGCAGGACCCGAGCGGCAAGGC
>NZ_JAPCIT010000095.1:0-555 GCF_027707385.1 Aeromonas sp. QDB54
CTAAATAACTGATCCCAATAGTGCTACACCTTCGCTGTGCCATAGCCATTCCCCGGGAAAGGAGACACGGTATCCATGAAGTGTTTCACTCGGGCCAGCAGGTTTGCCATCCCTCTGCATTGATGATTGCGCGTGATGGTTTCATGTAACTTGTGCCATAGCCGTTCTATGTGATTAACCCAAGGGCTGTAAACTGGCTGGAACACCAGGCAGAACTTGGGATTCTTCTTCAACCATCGCTCGGTCTGTTTGCTTTTGTGAATGATGTAGTTATCGAGGATCAACGTGATGGTTTTGGCTCGTCGGTAGTGGTGGCGCAGCTTTTCCAGCATGGCAATAAACAGCGATGAGTTTTTCTTGATCCCGCTGACGTAAAGTACCCTTCCGTTGCCTGCGTGGAGAACGCCTGCCAGATAATGCTTGGCATTCTGCCCCGGTGTGACAACCCGCTTTTGCTGCGCTCTGAACATCCAGTCGGCTCCTAATTTGGGATTGAGGTCTATATCGACTTCATCCTCATAAAACACCGGATTATCGGCATCACAGCGGGCCAGC